>JAAEMV010000697.1 GCA_024225195.1 Planctomycetaceae bacterium
TCCCGTCCGTGCTTGGGGATATTCAAACGAAAGCCAAGCTGACGCTGAACACTTGGCTTTACAACGAGCCGATATGAAAATATCGGAACTCCAACAACGGCCAGCGGATCCAGAAGCCTACGGCTATGGCCTGGAAGCTCTTCCTGAGCAATTGATCGAGGAACTATCCCTCAACGACCAAGTCATCGCGATCATCACTCGCAACAACTATGGATCACTCGTCTTAAACGCAGGCAATGTCTTATTTGCAGACATTGACCTCCCCGAACCAACACTTGGTTTTTGGGGCTCCATGAAAACCATGTTTGGTAATGCCCCGAAAGAACCGGTTGGCGCACCAGCAAT
Organism: Planctomycetaceae bacterium; assembly: GCA_024225195.1. Lineage (GTDB taxonomy): Bacteria > Planctomycetota > Planctomycetia > Pirellulales > Pirellulaceae > Mariniblastus. The sequence continues at coordinate 346 of JAAEMV010000697.1, forward strand.
TAATCCGACTCTGCTTGAGAAAATTCAGAATCTATGTGCAGACAATCCTGATTTCGGTTTGCGATTGTACAAAACCAAAGCTGGCTACCGCGCGGCTATCACCCACACATTATTTGATCCTGATTCCAAAGAGGCAAACCAACTACTAGAACGGCTTGGCAGCGACAAGCTCTACGTGAAACTTTGCGAACGACAATCGTGTTTCCGAGCACGACTAACCCCCAAACCATGGCGGATCCAAATGTCTTCGCCTCCTACGCGATTCCCATTTCAAACCCCGAACCACCAACAGTGGTTCGAGGAATGGGTCGCTAAGTATGAGAAAGCTTCAAAAGACTATTCTATCTGCACTCCTGTTGGCGAATTTGGAAACCCCCGGATCGCAGACAATGTCGAACTCGTACTTAAAGTTCACGACCTGTATTGCTGCGGAGACTCGACTCAACTAGCGTGACCTCGCAATCACTTGCGTCGGTAAAGCCAGACAAAATCGCCTGACTCGAACGGAGAGACTCTCAGTTTTGAGGCTTCGCGACTGAGTTTGGAGTATGCGCGCATGAACTTTTTATAGTCTTCACTATCGGTTGGCTCCTCCCCCAACTCGCTCATCTGTTCCAACATCTCCCTCATCTTTGGAGTCATCGATTCCATTTCCGTCGTGAGTTCCGCGAGCCTTGCCTCCTGCTCAGCGGTCAACACAGGCACGTCTTCTTTTTCCCAAGAACAACGTCCCCCAACTAGCAGGTCAAGGTCTCCATCCTGGTCATAGTCAACCGCGTCGATGTGAAATGACGAACCCGGTTGAGTCGGTTGCCCACCGCTCGTAGGTACCCGTTTGATATAAGAGGAATCATCGATTGGCTCAATCAACACCTCCGCAGACGCAAACTGCGGCGCTGCTTTATCGCCCACATTTTTGAAAAAGAAAACGCCGCCCTTTGATCCTCCGCAGAGCAGGTCAAATTTCCCATCACCGTTCCAGTCCACAACTCGCGGAGTCGACAGGCCACCTTGGATAACCATCGGTTCGCCACCCGCTTCGATCACCGTATTGCTCTGGGCAAACTTTGGCTCAGTCGAAGTACCTTCATTGATCCGCAAAAACAGCCCGCCTTCGTAATAACCACCAAGGACGAGATCGAGATCGCCATCCCCTTCCCAATCTACCGCCGCCACCGAAGTGCAATGCCCCGATGTCCCAGAACGATCGGACTGGTCCCACTTTTTATCAACTGTATTCCAGAATGCCGAAATCAGAATATCCTCTTCGTCACGATCTTTTAACGCAGTAGAAGGCAAGAAACCTTTCTCACTCCCTTCGATCCAATGAGGTGATCCACTAAAACTTCCAACCAGCACATCATGATTTCCGTCGCCATTGAAGTCCACTAACTGTGAACTCATGCCGACACATCACCAATTGGATACTTTAACCTTAGCACCATCACTCAACTTAAGTGGAATGTGTGAACTCCAGACAGGATCTGATTTCTCATCACTGAGATTTTCATAAACATTGAGACTCCCGAAAATATCACCCACGACCAATTCAAGTTGGCCATCGCGATCGATATCAAACATGGCAGGCGAAGGATACATTTGCCGAGCAGCATTATTTAGATACTGCTCACCAACCTTTAACCGAACCGGCGCTTCGAAAATATCGCCCTCGGCAACTGGCAGTTCGACCGTACCGGCTACATTCGCCGATTCAATCAAAAACCGCGTCGGTGTTAACTCTTGGGAATTTGAATCATTCCAACCGACAACGCCAGTCTGCGACTGCTGACGTGTCTCGAGCGTGAGACTGCTAAAATACGCAACCAGCCCCGTCATTGCGGCAACTAGCACCACGTGCCTCTTCAAAAAGTCTCCCATCATCATCTCCCAAAGTCGACACCGATTCAAAAAACAAACCACTATGGCGTGGACACACTGTAACGAAAACCGTTGCCGGAGGACAGCTTTATTATTCCAGCCCTCGCCCCCGAAGAAGCGTAACTTCCTCCAGCCAAACGACTTCTCGAGCGATTAATTTTAAAATTATCATCGAGTTAGAATTTAACTGTCTGGACACTTCCCGAAATCAGAAACGGTAACCAATAAGGGGAGCCAATAGAGAGGCTTCTAATTCAACGTCACTCCACCGGTGGCAATGGAGAATTCGGAGCCACCGCATTGGGAGGATACTTTCCGCGAAATGACATCATTTGATCCTGTGTCTCAACGGTGATAAAACTCTCGTCGACCACTCCGTTTTTCCTCACCCGATTTAGATCTAATCCTAAATGCTTTGCCATAAATGGATAAACTGCCATTCGCTTAGAAGGTCCGTAATCGTGTTTCTCGTCGGGAAAGTGTGCGTTCTCAACAATTGCCTTGTCTCCATAAAGCCCATAAATGTGACGAACAAACGGATACTCAACACGGGGCGTATTCTTTGTCCAATCGTCTCCATTGGAGACCATCAATAAAGGACGGGGAGCGGCCAGTGCTGCGATTTCCGGATTCGTTGTCTTATGTTCTTTACTCCAGTGAATCGGCATTCCACTTTCGCAGACACATCCTCCAAAAAAATGAGCAGAGACTTGGCAGACCGGAACAGAAACCGCTATCCGATCATCGACTGCGGTCAGCAAAAATGTTTGCGTGGCTCCCCCGGAACACCCCGTCACACCAAGGCGTTTTGAGTCGACATCTTTCATTGACTCCAAAAAGTCTAACGCTCGAATACTGTTCCAGGTCTGCAACCGCAGCACTTCGGGAGTCTTCCGATGATCCCACCCTGCTACTTTGGAATCGCCGTAACCCATCATATCGTAGTGAAAAACAACGGCTCCCATTTTTGCAAAAACCGCACACCTCTTCTGCCGATTCGGATCAAACCGTCCGGCATGACCATGAGCCGACAGAATGCCGGCCAGCTGGCCAGAATGTTCCGTTGGTCGGTAAACTGTGCCCGTCACGTAAAAACCGGGAGAACTTTCAATGGCTACATTTTCGGCAGTGTAGCCATCATAGGTTCGAAGAGAACTGTAGACTGGATTAAGCGGCGTCCGCTTCGGCAGCTTCGTCAGTTTCGCGCCTCTTAAAATTCCCGCGCGGACTTTGGCCGCTCGGGCCTCCCATGTTTGCTGATCGGTCACCTCAGACATCAATTCCTTCAGCTCAAGTCGAGCTGCATCCTCCGAGTGGGAATACCCCACTCGCAATTTTGGCTGAGATTCTTTTTTAGTCTCCTGACCTGTCTGACCATGCACTGATTTGCTGTTCACATTCAACAGTGATATGAAAAACACCCCTACGAGAAGGCTCCATTGCCCGGATCTAAGAATCATGAATGAACCCCATTTGCTCGAAAAACATTAACGACGGCCAGAATGAGCGTATTCAAAATTACCCCCGCTACTCTAGCGACGACGATGATTAAAACACGAACGGGTACAACTGTCAAAATCTATGACCCCAGCATTAGCCGCTAATCTAAACCCATTGTTAGACGGTTTACCGCGCAAGGTTTTTAAACCAGGAACAAAATGTCAATTTGGTTCGTTCTCTCCAAGAAAAATCTTCCCCAACTTGTTAACTTAAGGTTGCCAGAGAGAGCGTCGGGAGTTTTCATGCTATCTAATTTCTCATATTTATCCGCAACCTCTGGCGACCTACCTCCAACGCCCCACTTAGGAACAAACGATGCCGCTCCATAATAAAGATTCGATCCGTGACACGCTCAATGATGAACTCTACGCTTCTTCGGATCTCGCTGGCCTGCTGCCAAAATACAAATTCCCACAATCAGAAGAAGATTCTGGGCATGTCTACTCAGTCATTCACGACGAATTGATGCTCGATGGAAACTCTCGACAAAACCTCGCAACTTTTTGTCAAACTTGGGCAGAACCAGAAATCCATAA
>JAAEMV010000698.1 GCA_024225195.1 Planctomycetaceae bacterium
AGATTGTCTAACTCGAGGTGGACGTTTCGAGCTTTTATCTGAGTTTTTTTTCAAGCAAACTTTTGCAGAGAAATAATTTTTAGGATGGTTCAATGCAAGTAATTTGGACATTAAGAAAATTCAGGTTTCGATCGGTTGTTTTTGAAGAATTGCAGTTTTTTTCGCGAAAAATAAGTTAATAGCGTTTTTATGCGATTGAAATTGAAGCTGGAGAGATCGGTTGCGAATGTGGATAAGGGTATTTTTAGATCCCAAGAACCAAATTCAAAGGTCAAAAAGATTTACTTATAGCTGAAAATGTTCAAAAAAATTGCGGATTAAACGTGATAGACGCTTCATGAAACGAGGTAAGCGTCTATACTATCTGAAACCGGTTTCAGAAGTCTCCGCGCTGTTACAGGTTTTTGAAAGCGGTTTCATAAATGTGCTTTAAAACATAGCGGTGAATATTTCCATTTTCTTATTGTCCCATGAAAGAGGTTCTCATGAAAACTAGACATTTTCGCAAGGGTTTCACCCTTGTCGAATTGCTCGTCGTCATTGCGATTATCGGCATCCTAATTGGAATGTTGTTGCCTGCGGTTCAGCAGGTTCGCGAAGCAGCTCGTCGTACAACCTGTATGAATCAGTTGCGTCAAATTGCTCTAGCCGCCCTTAACTATGAGTCGGCCTACCAGTACTTCCCATCTGCGGGTGATCACTCTCAAGGTTTTGACGCCGCTGGCGTGCAGTTCCGCACAGCAGTCGATCGCGAAAACTGGGGTTGGGGATTCCAAGTTCTGCCCTTCATGGAGCAAAACAACCTTTACGATATGCGTATCAACGACGGTACCGATGGTTCACCGGGCAAAATGTTGTCACGTGTTGTTCCTACCTTTAATTGCCCTTCACGTGGCGATCGCCGCGGTGTTCAGTCATGGGGTGCAGATTATTTCCTCGGCGATTACGCTGGTGTGATGACTTCATGGAACTTCGGTGGTCAATACCCAGCTGGCTGGGGAGGCTTCAACTGGCAGGATCAGCAGGCTTCACAGCCTGAAGGTCAAACCATTTGGCGTGGAATTATTGCCAAGACTTTCAACTCGTACCTAGACTCTGGCGTTCGTGTTTACCAAAACTTTGGTAAAGTCGGATTCGGTGGTGTTACGGACGGTTCATCAAACACATTCATGATCGGTGAAAAATCCGTTGATGCTCGTCGTTACAGTCCGCCGCCAAACGGTTGGGACTGGTGGGATCTTCCTGGAGCCATGCACAATGCCGACTGGCCAAACATGCGTGGATTCATGGCATCTGACAGCGGTGCGTTCGTATGGCCCGATAGCTTGCCCGCCGACAGACGTCGTGGCAACTCGGATCACAATGAGCACTCGTTCGGTTCGGCTCACCCCGGAACAACTAACTTCGCAATTGGCGACGGTTCAGTTTCGGCGATTTCGAACAACATCGATGGTTTTGTCGCCGATCAGGTTGGACGTCGTGCTGACGGCTCGACACACGACATGACTGAGCTGTAATCAAAACGATGAGAGCAAATTCGGATTCCGCATCCTCGGATGCGGAGTCTTTTTTTTTGGAGAAACTATAAATGGTCGTTTTTAAAGGGAAAACAATGTCAATTCGAGGCGCTCTAGCTTCCGCGATGGTCGCCATCGCAATGGTAGCAGGTTGTGGTAGTGGGAATTCTGTCGAACAAATCGTGGGTGATCTTAACTCGAACAACACAATGCGTATTGCCAGCAGTTACGTTTTGTTCCAAGTCAAGAACAACTACAAAGGACCAAAGAACAAAGAGGCATTCGTTAAGTTCTTGAACGATCCTTCGATCAGTGGCAATCTCGACATGATGGGATTTGACATGAGTGACATCGAATCTGTATTCATTAGTCAGCGGGACAATGAAGAGATTCAGGTTCGCTGGGGCGTTGCCGGTAGTCAACGCGGTTGTTACGAGCCTCTCGC
>JAAEMV010000699.1 GCA_024225195.1 Planctomycetaceae bacterium
ATGCAATCGAAGGCGAGCAAGTTGCAGTGGTTTCCGATGCGCTTAAGATGCCAGATTGGCGTCGCATGATAGAAACTGCTAAGATTGTGCATCAACAAATCAATCACTAGCACAACGTAGCAAATAAACGCGTGATAACAATGTGATGCACACGAAGCCGGACTTGCGCGTGCTTTTTTCTGCTTGCAGATCTACCGTTCCGGCTCGGTGATCACGGACGTTATACAACCTCAATTTCAGGCACTGAGCATGACAACATTCACAGTTTTGGCCGCCCTGCCACTGTGGCGAATTCTTCTCGTTTTGGTGATCTATCTGTTCCTTTTCGCCATTATCGCAGGTCTTGTATACTTCCTTTACTCAGGCGGATCCAAGAATCTGTTCCGACATGCGCTTTTCAAAAATTATGATGGCCTCGAAGTTCATAAGACTCGGCAACCTGGTGACGTTGAATTAAAATATCACACCTATCGAGGTTTCTTCCTTTGGTTCATCCAAGAGGAACATCATGTCTATGCTCCTCGCCACACCGCCTTGGCGTTGCTACGAAGGCTGTTAAAGTTTAACCTCACCTACGGCCTGATGAGTTCTTGGCCAATTTTTGTTCCATTTCTTGCAATCGGAAATTACTATGCTCAGAAGAAAAGAATTGGTTACTGAAAACTTCGGAACGCCTAGCCAATAGTGCTTGCCCTATTGGCGGGCATGGTTGTATAACAAAGCGTTGATCCCAAGCCGCAAGATCGGTCCTCTGAGGTCTCCGCGGACAGCTTCGCTATTGTATCCGCTCCGACAGTTTCAGCATCACCCGCGTCTGGGATAACGCGGACGTTATCCGCACTAAGCAAGATGACAGCATCAGAACGGCAAACTGAACTACTTGGCCGATTCACCGGCGAACCTGGCGAATTGTATGAGGTCGAATACGTTGGCCAATTTCGTATTAGCGGCAACATTACGCTGCGCGTTATGGATGATGACGCCGTTGACGCTTGGCGTCGTTCCGTTGTGCCCGATCACTACATGCCGCTGTACGGATTGAAGTGCGGCCCGCCAGAATATGCTGGTGGCCTATTCGACGCGGCACCGTTCGCTGCTTACGATCCAGAGGGTCCACAATATGTTGGTTTGAACGCGCCATCTCCACCGGAACCTATTTACGATTTATGCACGGATAATTGCGGCTGCCCTTTCTGGGGATCTGCGACTGGCATCGTGTATGGTCACAATCTCGACAACGAAATCCAGCGTATCGGGACACTCGATGCCTTCGTTGACTTTGTTGTCTCGCTTGCGCTTGAGGGTACGAATTGGTACTCTCGTTTAAATGATTCTGACGCTACCTCAAAGTTTGGGCTCAATGCGATCTCCACGATGGGCTGACCCTTTGGCAGACGGCGGATAACAATAAATTGCACCCGAGTCGCGAATTCGGGTGATTTTGAAATGGAAAGTCACTCGTCGCGACCGGGTGAATGTAGACGTTATGCCACTGAGTCGACTGTGACCGAATCCCAAACGCTTTTGTGGCTTGACGACGAACGCGACCCTGCTGAGGCTCGTTGGCACGCGTACTTTCCGATTTCGCTGCCAACTGTGATCTGGATCAAATCGTATGATGAATTCGTTGAATGGATTTCCAGCAACGGCATGCCCAACGCCATTTGTTTTGATCACGACCTTGGTCATGGTCCCAGCGGATTCGATGCGGCCAAATGGTTAACCGAATTCTGTCTCGATAATGGAGAACGAATTCCAGCGTGGAACATCCAAAGCGCAAACCCGATCGGCAAGGAAAATATAATCGCGCTTCTCAAATCGTTTGAACGCATTACTGAGAACCAATAAGATGTGCTTGTTACGTGTTGAACGTTGCATAACAAAACGATGAACCGGAGCCGATTTGCCTCGCGTGTTCGCTTCGCTCATTCAAACCTTTCACTCGGCCCGGTTATCGTGGTCGTTATGTGCCAATATGCAGGCCGTCCTATCCCGTATCCGAGACGTTTTCGACATTGAAGGACGTGGCTGTGTGATCTGGCCGGGCATCCCGTTGTTATCGTCGATTCGCGTGAAGATCGGGGACCCAATTGTGATCGTCCAACCTGATGGAACGCGCATTGAAACTCAGGTTCGCGGGATCGAAATGGCGTCTGGCTCGTCCCCAGATCGCTCATTCATACCGATCCTCGTTGACCAATCACTTCAAAAGGCTGACTTGCCTGTTGGCAGCGAGATTCATTTCAACGCAACAACCGATTCCGAATTCACCTACACGATTGACGGCCTATCGTTCTCGCAGTTCGCGTCAGACTTTCTCACGGTTGATGACGACAAACATCTTCGATTTGGCTGGTCTGCTGTCTCGATTCATCCCGCGAAACCAACTGATTTGCAAACAATCGCCTACGAATTCCGTGACTACGTGATGGAGGGATTCGTTTCCTACTTGATTCGTATTCAAACGCATTCCGCTCTGATAAACTTTCGCGTGGGCCTACTTGGCTTAAACCGTGACCAATACGTCAAGCCACAACTTGACCACTGCTTTAGTCAGGCCGGAATCGCAGCCCGACAAGGCACATAACAATGCAATGCACCGGAGCCGCGAAGCCAGGCGTTTTCAAATCGACAATCACTCGTCGCGGCCCGGTGATTGCGGACGTTATGTTTGCCAATCCACCGTGATCTCACTTCTTCACGATTGTCTCTATGCAGCTGCACGAAACAGACGACACCAAAATCACGTTGTGGAGAAACTTCTCTGACGTTCACAACATTGCGAATCGAAGTGTTCCGCTGTTTGACATTAAGAATGGTTGTGTAACCGTTATGCAG
>JAAEMV010000700.1 GCA_024225195.1 Planctomycetaceae bacterium
GACTTAGGTAAAATTTGTATTTTGTAAAATCATAAAAGTAACCACATAGTAACCACCATCTAAGTTTATTTAACAATGCGTAGTCAGACACGCACAATCATAATCCGCGTGTCGGGGGTTCAAGTCCCTCTCCCGCTACCACCGTTCCCCCCGACGAGGAAATCTGCATTTCTGGGTAAAGTTTTGGAGATTGAGTCAATGCTGCCAGACGACCGTGGACAGAAAGTATCAGTTCACCTTCATCGTTGTGACCAACGACAATTTTCTCCACAAGATTCCGTATCGCATTTGCGGCTTCCTCATTTTCAGAGGATATCCCGTCATCAAAAGCCAGTGAAAGATTTTCAACGTATTTTTTGTAATGCATGATAGCCGTCGGGTGAAGCGAAGTCACCCTTTCTTCTGGTTCCTGCGAAGCCAATTCAACTTCAATCCTTTCTTTTTCGTCATGGAAGGCCTTGAGCTTAGGGCCAGCAATTCTCATGTCCACCAGTTCGTCTTCATATTCTTTCCAAACACGTTCAATTGAACGTTCAGCCTTAACCAACTCATTTTCAAGTTTAGAGCGAACTTGACGCTTGTTTTTCTGCAATCGAATTCGCTCAGCCTGGTAAGTACGCACAAACTCTGACAAAAGCTCTGGGTCTTTGAGATGTTGCCGGAGACCACCAAGTACCGCTGCCTCAATCTTGTCCAGATAGTAAATCTTCTTATTGTCACAGGATCCAGATTCTCGCCTTGTAGAGCAATGCACCCGAACCCGACCATGGTCACGATCTTTTACAGAAATACCACCTCCACACTTGTGACATTTGAGGAGTCCTGACAATAATCTTTTCGCTTTCCTTGTGCGGCATGGAAATTCATGGCTTCTTGAGTTTTTTCGGATTTGGACTGCATCAAAGAGTTTCTGGCTAACAATAGCCAACTCGGGTACTTCATTTCGTTTCCACTCTTCAGGCGGATTGGGCCGGGAAACACGCCGACCGGTATCCGGATTCTTAATCATTCGAACCCGGTTCCAAACAAGCCGCCCAATATAAAGCTCGTTGATCAAAATACCGTAATGACGTGATTTGTTTCCATTGATAGTAGAGGCTGACCACCGCCTGCCTCTAGGTGGGGTAATATTATCCCTGTTCAATCCAGCTGCGATCTCTCGTGGAGTTTTTCCAATGTTATATTTGGAGAAAATGCGTCGCACAATCTCAGCCTCTTCCTCAACAATTTCCAATTCACCGGGTCTCCCAGGAACGGGCCGGTATCCAAAGGCCCTTCCACCTGCATGACGACCATCGCGAATAACACCATCCATCCCGCGTCTCACCTTGTCGGCTAGATCGGTCAGAAATAGAGAGCCCAAAAGCCCTCGGATGCCAATCTGAACTGCATCAGCGGTCCCATCGTGAACGGCACGAATTTCGATTCCCAGAAAGCTGAGACGTTTCCAGATGTGTGCCAAGTCTTCTTGGTCTCTGGAAAGCCGATCCAATGCTTCAACAATGAGTACCGAGTATCGCCCCTCCTGCGCATCTCGCATGAGTTTCGCTATACCATTGCGGCCA
>JAAEMV010000701.1 GCA_024225195.1 Planctomycetaceae bacterium
ACACCTGCAGTCAATATCCAAACATGATGATGGCGATGTAACAATCAATATCAATCGGTTTTCGGATGGAATTTCCCAACTAGATGCCGGTAATAGCATAAACTATGATGGCGCGTCCGGAAAAATCGAATTCAATGCCGACGGGGATCCCGGCCAAGCGTGGTATCAAATCTGGAAAATTGAAAACGGGGTAGTAACAGAGGTTGAGTTCAAGCAAATCCAGCAAAACTGATTTTTCAACAACTCTTCTCTTCTAGACCTAGAACAAGCATAGTCTGAAATCAGACAGGTGGGAAAAAGACTCGAAATGCCCATCCGATGCGGCTTATAGTGGTTTTGCAAACAATCACAAAAGCTAATAAGAGGAGCATTTCGAGTGAAGAAGAAGATAAGCCGTAGAATCAAATCCCGAAAGCAAAAAATGGAACGCCAGCTGGAAAAGGCGGTAAACTTCAACTTCGGTGGGCCGGTGCTTCAGGACGTCAACAGCCGGTACGAGATTGGGGAACGAGCCCAGGGTATCGGCTGCGGCGGTATTGGCGCGATTCATAAAATGGTGAGCAAGGTTGGTCTGGTGAAGGAGATCGACAGCCGACTTCATCTTTTGAAATTCCATGTGCCGTACCACGAGTCGGACCATGTTTTGAATATCGCTTACAACCTGATGTGCGGCGGGCGGGTGCTGGAGGACATCGAGCAGCGTCGCAACGACCCGGCGTTTTTGGCGGCGCTGGGCACAGCGAGTATTCCCGACCCGACCACGGCCGGAGATTTTTGCCGACGTTTCGAATCGCACGATATTTGGAATCTGATGACGGCCATCAACGAAACTCGGGTTTCTGTATGGAAAAAGCATCCGACGCTGACCAAGCAAACAGCCTGCATCGATGCGGATGGAACCATCTTGCCCACAACCGGGGAATGCAAGGAGGGCATGGGCATTTCATACAAGGGCGTGTGGGGATACCACCCGTTGCTCGTGTCGCTTTCGAATACGCAGGAGCCTCTGTTTATTACCAATAGAAGCGGGAATCGACCGTCTTCCGAAGGCGCCGAAGAGGTCCTCGACAAGGCCGTCGAGCTGTGTCGACGCGCTGGTTTTTCGGATGTCCTTCTTCGAGGTGATACCGATTTTTATATGACCAACAATTTCGATCGATGGGATGATGACAACGTCCGCTTTGTCTTCGGCGTCGACTCGATGGAGAATTTGCGGGACCAGGCGGAGGCTCAACCGGAGTCTCTGTACGAAGATCTTGTGCGACAGGCGGAACGCACCATTAAAACAGCACCGCGCCGGCGTCCCAAAAACATCAAAGAAAAAATAGTAAAACAAAACGGCTACAAAAATCTGCGCCTCGATTCGGAAGAAATAGTCGAATTTGACTACACGCCGACCGTCTGCAAAAAAAGTTATCGCATTGTGGCCTTGCGAAAAAACATCACCGTCGAAAAAGGCGACCTCGCCCTGTTTGATGAAATTCGATACTTTTTCTATATCACCAATGACCGCCGGATACTTCCCGAAGAAGTCATCTTCGAATCGAACCAACGCTGCAATCAGGAGAACCTGATCGAGCAGCTGAAAAACGGCGCCAGGGCACTGCACGCGCCGGTCAACACCCTCAATTCGAATTGGGCATACATGGTGGCGGCATCGCTCGCATGGTCGCTCAAAGCCTGGGCCGCGCTGCAGCTTTCAATCTCGCCGAGGTGGTGTGAAAAGCACCGACGTGAACAGCACTTCCTGCTCAGGATGGATTTCAGAGGCTTCGTAAATCACTTCATCAATATCCCGGCCCAAATAGTCCAAACCAGCCGCCGGATCATTTTTCGTCTGATCGGCCATAGTCAGCATATGCACCTTTTCTTCAGAATGCTCGACGGAATCGGCGCCTCCACATAGGGCAACCGCTCCCTCGAGGCAATGGTGCCTCCGCCCGTAACACCCTAAAAACAAACGGAGAAAACTCGGAACAAAGAAAACTCGGCGCAGATATAAATCGATGCTTTGACTTCGAATAGTAAAGCTGCGCCGGAATTTTCTAGGTCACAAAAACGGAAATTGTCTTTGAGGGGATGCTTGTTTTAGGACTAGTCACGCAGCCTGTCCTGCGTCACTCGCCTTGCGATGAACTTCGCAGGACTGCACAAAAACTGGGCGAGCGAGCTGGCGATGTGTTCGTTCAGATAACGCGGACGTTCTCAGCCCGGGGACCCTTTGGACCCGTACCGGCGGTGAAGGAAACCTTCTGTCCTTCCTTGAGCTCTGCAAATGTGCAACCTTCGACAGCAGACATATGGAAAAACATGTCGTTGTCCCCGTCTACTTCGATGAATCCAAATCCCTTTTCGTTGAGTCGTTTGATCGTGCCTTCAGTCAATTCATTCACATTCTTTCAAATAGAGAGGCGA
>JAAEMV010000702.1 GCA_024225195.1 Planctomycetaceae bacterium
CAAGAGCCAGGGCGATTCGCTCCATGATTTCCGCAGTCAGAGCCAGCTCGATCCTCTCCGTGATTTCCGCTGTCGTTTCTGGTCTCTGGTTTTCCCGCAGTTCTTCCAGTTCGTCCAACGCCGCGCCCAACGCTCTGCCGGTCGCTGTGTTGAGGATCGAATTCGCGTGTCGTTTTCGCAGGTCCTCGATGTCGATCCAGCGTGTTTTCTTTCTTGCTTGAGTTTCTTTTTCTTTTTCACCATACATTCTGTCCCTTACTCCACTACGGAATTGCCTCATAGAAATACCACAAACATGACAAAGCATAGTCCCCCGAAAGTCGTGTTTTGCGAGGACTTTGGTTGCATAGTCGTCAATTTCTACCTGCCAGCGACAGGACATTCCGGCCCGCTCAAATCCAAGATCAAATCCGCCGATACCAGCGAACAGTGAACCGAATGTGATCGGTTCAGCAGTCATTTTTCACCTTCACGTATTCTGGGTGGTCCGATTCGTATTTTTTCATGAGCCGAGCAATCGCCTGATCCCGATTCCGTTCGCTGACAAATTTCGTGCAGTCGAGCACCGCCGCGAAATAGCCGCGAGCGTGATTAATAATCCGAGCGATCTTGATTGTTTCTTCCAATTCCTTCGGCATCATTTCAGTCGTCCTTGATTCTGTATGCTGTCACGGTCTTGCCGGATATTCGGCAGACCTTTGCTCCATCGGCTTTTATCATCCCTTTGTCCAATAAACTTCTCGTGCGTTTGCGATAGCTGTCTGCTTCGTGTTTTTCGCCAGGCGTATTGCGGTGATTGCGATAGGCAATTTCTGCCGCTTCTCGTGCAGACGACTGCCGCAAGTCTCGGCAGATGCGGAGGAATGCGAACAGCAACCGGGATTCCAGCTTGCCGAGTTTCGGCAACATCTCAGCCGCTGAATCGTGGCTGGTTTCCGGGTCGGCGTCTCTCGCCAATTTGGCGGGTCGCTCGTCGTCGAATAGTTGTCTCTGGATAGCCACTGCACTGACTCCATAAAAAACCCGCCGCACACCTGAGCAGAGGCATACGACGGGAAGCGGTTGCTTTTTGATTCGCTGTGTCGCCTGCTCGCGACGGCAGGCAATCTAGACGGATTGAATCTGACTGTCAACCCGATCCCAACATGGGATGACATCCCACCACTCATCCCACACCCTTTTCAACCACTCCAACAATTCTTATCCCCCAGTGTCAGCGTTTAGCACTTTTACACCATAAACCCAATGTTTTCACTTTTTCGAGCCCCCAAAACACGCCATTGTCGTACCCCAATATTTGGGTAGGGAGGAAGGATTTGGGAAATTTCGGGTGGAGGGACCTAAGTATAGTGGACGCGGCGAATGGGCAAAGTCCCCCCCCAAGGGTGGACAAATGTTCAGTTTTGGCCAATTCGCCAGTGTTTTTGATGACGATCATCGACGCATGATGTAACGTCACAGCATGTGCCACGTACACCTAAACTATTGCAGCGTCACAGTTTACGCCATGTTGTAGCCTATGCTGCCGATATTTTCGCCAC
>JAAEMV010000703.1 GCA_024225195.1 Planctomycetaceae bacterium
ATTCGCGATGTTAAACAAAACTGTCATCTCGTCTTTCCGCCACAGTTTCCAATCACCCTTCCGCATGGCCTGCCCCGTGTAAAACTCCCAGTACATCGGTTGATCGCGAGTGAGCGTGGAAACTTTGCCGGTCAAACGCGGCATTAAATCGAACCCGTCGAATTCCGATGGAATCGCACCACCGCCCAAGGCGAGGGTCGTTGCCGTGAAGTCGAGCGTGGTGACCATTTCGTCGACGACCTGCCCCGCTGGTATTGTTCCTTTCCAATAGGCAAACATTGGGACCCGAATCCCACCTTCATGCAGCCAACCTTTGACTCCACGCATGGGAACGTTGTTGGAGCCATTCCAACTTCCAATCGGGCTGTTGTTCGTTTGCTTACCGGGTGCTCCGTTATCACCGGCAAACAAAATGAGCGTATTCTCTTCGAGACCATGTTGTTGCAATGTCTTCACCAGACCACCCACCGCATCATCCATCGCCTTAAGCAATGCCAGACCCTGGCGCCGGACATCATCTTGCTGGTCGTTATAATGTGGATAATCTTGCTTTGGAAAATCCTTGTAATAGGGATCCGACTTCTTAATCATTGGTACGTGCGGACCATAGATCGGAAAGTACAAGAAAAATGGCTTGTCCTTGTTGCGGGAAACAAACGCCTCGGCGAACTTACCTTGTAAAATAACTCGGTTTTGAAGTGCCTCTGGCCACTCCGCTTTTTTCTGGTGCGGGATCAGATTTCCTTCGAGATCGAGATTGGTATAGCCATTGGTCATTGGTGCGACCCAATATTCATCAAAACCACGACTGCGCGGATCGTACTTTTCATTTGGATCGTGATTGAGTCCGCAATGCCATTTGCCGGAGAATCCGGTAACGTAACCCAACCTCTTCATTCGATCTGCGATTGTCAGCAGAGGCTTACCCGCCAAATCGGTGCCAGGTGGATAGATCCTTGGCAGGGTTCCAACACCGGATCCAGCATCC
>JAAEMV010000704.1 GCA_024225195.1 Planctomycetaceae bacterium
GTCCTCAGCTGGGAAGACTGCAAGCTGGGAAACCCTGAAGTCACTCAACTTCGCAAAGCATTCCAAGAAGCAACCCTTCCCGATCCTGACGGCGAAGACCTCCCACGATTGCCAGCGTTCAGTAAAGTGATGAGCGGTGAGCGAATGCTCTATCAGCTCAAAGATTCAGGCCTACCCGAAATCATTGCGAAAAAACGAATGCAAGGCTTGCTCGTTGGGCCGGACTTAGAGACCACCTGCATCGTTGCCTTTCCAAGCAAGAAACTGGTCGACAGTCGCCGCCTGATAATCGGTGAAATCTACGACATTTCGAAATCTGAGTTAGGCCTTGAACCGAGTGATCTCAAGCTTGGCGGGCCTACCGCAGACGGTGCTGCCATCCAGGTTGAAAGCCAAAAGTCGCTCAAGAGTTTCCTCTGGATGTCCGTCGGTTTGGTCTTTTGCCTTACCTGGTTTCGACTCCGCGATTTACCACTCTCTTTCATTGTGATTTTCTTCGCCGGTTTTTGCGCTGCAATCAGTTTAGCGTTCCTCTACTGGACTGGCGGCAAAATGAATCTCACCATGGTAATGCTTCCTACGCTGACATTCATTCTCGGCGTTTCTGGATGTATTCATATGGTGAATTACTACCGCAAGGCATCGACGCTTGGGTACGGCATTAACTCGGCAGATCAGTCGATCGTTGACGGCGGTTATCCCGTCGCACTTTCCTCGGCGACCACAGCTATTGGATTATTGTCGCTCGCAACCAGTCAGGTCGTACCGATTCGCTTATTTGGCATCTACTCGGCACTCGGTATTTTCACCGGCATTTCCGTGATGCTCCTGATCTTGCCGGCGACGCTTTATTTAATGCGGGGTCGGATTAGCAAGCGTTTTTCCGACCAGGGCTCGATGTCCAAACGCGAACGAACCTCAGGGGTAAGTCGTTCGACTTCACTTTTGATGCACTGGGTTTACCGCTCCCACTGGTTTGTAGTCGTCCCTTGTTTACTCGGGGTTACTCTCCTGGCTACCGGCGTGTTCCAACTGGGAGCCTCCGTCAAACTCCAAAACAGATTTGCCGAACGGGCCAAGATCATCACTGACTACCAATGGCTCGAAACCAAACTCGGCTCTTTGGTGCCGATGGAAGTGGTCCTTGAATTCGATGAAAACAACAATTTTTCAAACTGGCAACGGATGCAAGTCGTCAAATCAGTCGAGCAGGCGATTAAACAGACGACGGCAATCAGCGCCACACTGTCAGTGGCGTCCTTTGAACCGCGAATGCCTCGAGGTTCAAATTTTCGCGACAAATTAAAACGGAAAACCAAACTCGATGTCTGGAACAAAAACTACCAAAAATTCGAAGACGCAAAATTAGTAAAAACCATCGGTGACAAATCGTATTGGCGAATCAGCCTACGCGTCGCTGCCCTCAACGACATTGACTATGGCGATTTCCTTGAAACAGTCAGCAAAAATGTCAACTATCAAATGGAACATTTGAAACTGACTGGCGTGTCCGCCCAACTGACCGGCGGAATCCCACTGGTCTACAAAGCCCAACATCAAATACTTCAGGATTTGATGTACAGCTTTTTGACGGCCTTTTTGATCATCAGCGTCATTATGATGGTGGTGCTCAAAAGTTTCTGGGCCGGATTGGTCGCCATGATTCCCAATGTGTTTCCGCCGTTGGTTGTATTTGGTGCAATGGGTTGGCTGGGAATCTCCATTGAAATTGGTTCCGTGATGACAGCCAGCGTAGCCCTAGGAATCGCAGTCGACGACACACTCCATTTCTTAACTTGGTACCGCCGCGGAACCCAGAACGGTCTTTCCCGGTATTCCTCTATTCGTTTCGCGTTCGACCATTGCGCGAAAGCGATGATCGATACCTCATTGATTTGCGGACTCGGTGTGATGCCGTTTGTTTTTGGCATCTTCATGCCGACGGCTAAATTTGCCGCCTTGCTGATGATTATGCTGCTAACCGCTCTGTTGGGGGACCTCCTCCTTCTTCCGGCGATCCTCGCTGGACCAGCAGGAAGACTGTTTCGCCTGAAATCGGTCAAAAAACGTGGGGAGATTTCTGCCGATCCTCCACTCTCATTTGGAAACCAACGCCGTGACGCCGCCCAATCATCCACCACCACAAACCTCCACACAGAACCACTAAACACGATTCGACGGAAGTGATCACCCCCTTAGCGATCGATTCCTCACGAATTCGTCCTTCAAAGCCCTTCGGTGCGCGATACAACCACTGATTCAATTGTCGTCTTGGATTGGTAAATCGCAGATTTCAGCCGTTGCAAAGAGAAGGGTTCTAGGTAGACTTATCTGGCTGAAAACCGTTCGAAAAGTCGGTCAAAAGGCCAC
>JAAEMV010000705.1 GCA_024225195.1 Planctomycetaceae bacterium
AAAAAAAGCGACTTGAACACGGGCATTCTTGAACTGAAAAAATGTCTCCTGCCGGGGTACGCCCTTAGCGGTCATTTGGGGAGCAATGGAACGCGTTGCTGGGGAATGCGGGTGGTTTTCTACCGGTTATTTCAGGGAAAATGGATGGGTAGGCGCACGTGATCTTAAGCTATCCACCATTTATGTTGACAATTGCATCCCCGAAAGTTCAGAGGAACTGCGCACGACCGATGGAGGGACTAGATAGATGGCCACTTCGAGCAAGCTAACGGGCGAGATTTCGCGCAGGTAATATTGTTTCGCGGATCGGTAACTCCGTTCGATCAGTAGGCAAACAAGTTGCAACTGCCCTCTCGGCTTGCGTCGCAGCCGATCTTGAGTTCACAAATGGCCGGAGCCAAGTTGCGACCTACATATTCCGCTCAACCCACTTTGTGTCAACTTTGCCGTTCACAAAGTCTTCGTGCGCGAGAACCGACTTCTGAAATGGAACAGTCGTTTTGATACCCTTGATTCGAAGTTCGTCTAAACAACGAATCATACAAGCGATTGCCTGTTCACGTGTCGGTTGGTGAACGATCAGTTTACCTACCATGGAATCGTAATAAGGCGGTACTGTGTATCCTGCATGGACATGGGTGTCAAAGCGAACCCCCAATCCACCGGGGATGCAAATGCTTTCGATGGTTCCAGGACTGGGTGAGAAATTATTTGACGGATCCTCAGCGTTAATTCGGCATTCGATCGAGACGCCATTGCATTCGATTTCGTCTTGGGTGAAGGAAAGTTTCTCCCCTGCTGCGATTCTAATTTGCTGTTGAATCAAGTCGATTCCGGTGACCATTTCGGAAACTGGATGCTCAACCTGAATTCTTGCATTGACTTCGATGAAGTAAAAGTTGTTATCTTTGTCGACGATGAATTCAACGGTAGCCGCGTTGTAGTAATTCGCGTTCTTGATCATTCGAACGGCGGCGTCACAAATCGATTTGCGGACTTTAGGCGGTAGTGTTGGGGCCGGACTTTCTTCGATCAACTTTTGGTGGCGACGCTGAGTTGAGCAGTCACGCTCCCAGAGGTGGACGACATTGCCGTGCATGTCTGCGAGGACTTGGACTTCGACGTGGCGGGGTAAGGCGATGAATTTTTCAAGATAAACTCCCGCGTTTCCAAAGGCAGCTTCTGCCTCCTGGGCGGCTTGTTCCAACGCGTTGGTTAAATCTTCTTCACTCTCCGCGATTCGCATTCCTTTGCCGCCACCACCAGCAGTCGCTTTGACAAGAACGGGGTAGCCAATTTCTGCGGCGGTTTTAATCGCGTCGTTAACATCTTCAATGAGTCCAGCGCTCCCTGGAACGACTGGGACTTCCGCTTTTCTGGCCAATGCTCTCGCTTCATTTTTATCGCCAAGCATTTGCATCGCCTCTGGCGTCGGCCCGATGAAGTCGATGTTGGAGGCTCGGCAGACTTCATTGAAATGTGCATTTTCAGCCATGAATCCATAGCCTGGATGGATGGCTTCCGCATTGGCGACCTCGGCCGCGCTAATGATTTGTTCGATTCGCAAATAGCTCTCGTTGGATCGTGCGTTACCTACGCAATAAGCTTCATCGGCAAGTTCAAGATAGGCACTGCCTCGATCGCCTTCACTGAATATTGCTACGGTCTCGATTCCCATCTCTTTGCAGGCACGAATAATTCGAAGGGCTATCTCCCCACGGTTGGCAATCAGGATGCGTTGAAACATGATTCTTAAGGACTCTGTAGAAAGTTGCGGCCCCGTCAATTGAATCGGGGCCGGTTTAAGTAAAAGGCGGTCCTGCTAAATACAAGCAAAACCGAACCAACATTGGGCAAAACGAAAACGATCAGCAGACTGTTTGGGGATTTCCAAAACAACGCCAATACGGCGAATTGCGTCTTAGCTTTTTAGTACTTTGAAGAGCGGCTTGTTGTTGTCTACTGGCTCTTCATTTGCGACGAGGCACTCGACAATTTTCCCGGAAACTCCAGCGGTAATTTCGTTGAACATCTTCATGGCTTCCACGATGCAAACGACGGTGTCCGGTGTCACCATGTCACCTGGTTTGACGTAATTGTCAGATTCGGGTTTGGGTTTGGAGTAAAACGTTCCAATCGTTGGGCTTTCAATAAAGACCATGTTGGGGTCTTCGGCTGGTGCTTCGGG
>JAAEMV010000706.1 GCA_024225195.1 Planctomycetaceae bacterium
ACCAACATCGCCATCGCGGTATTGCTTCTTCTGGTCACACTTAACGCCAAGCGTCCTCTCGACGTTTCCGTCTTCCCGTCACTCCTGTTGCTCATGACGCTCTACCGTTTAGCGTTGAATGTCGCGACTACGCGCTTGATTCTGCTTAACGGCGATGCCGGTATGATTGTCGATGCCTTTGGTGGCTTGGTCGTCGGTGGCAATCTTGTTGTCGGTGGTGTCGTCTTCCTGATTTTGGTCACCATTCAATTCATTGTGATCACCAAAGGTGCCACACGTATCTCGGAAGTGAATGCGCGATTTACGCTCGATTCCTTGCCGGGTAAGCAAATGGCAATTGATGCCGAGCTTAACATCGGCGCGATTAACGAAGCTGAAGCAAAGAAACGCCGGGATGACCTAGCCGCCGAATCAGAATTCTTCGGAGCTATGGATGGTGCTAGTAAGTATGTCCGCGGTGACGCCATCGCCGGTCTGGTCATCATGGCAGTCAATGTTCTCGGCGGTGTAATCCTCGGAATGAGTAGCGGCCAAGGACTGATGGAAGCAGTTCAGGTGTACACAATTTTAACCATTGGTGACGGCCTGGTCTCCCAAATCCCCGCATTACTAATCGCTTCCAGTGCCGGTGTTTTGGTTACCAAATCTTCTTCTGACTCCAATCTGGGGGAAGAAATTGGCAGTCAATTCGTCAAAAGTTATCGTGCCATGTTTACCGGCGCTGTCATCCTACTATTCATCGCCTGTGTCCCCGGCCTGCCCAAGCTACCCTTTATAGGCATTGCCTTAGCCATCTTTTTAATGGCTCGATCGGCAAAGAATAATACAGAAACAGAGAGCCAAAGAGAATCTCAAGAGCAGGAGGAAGGCCAAGAAGAAGGGCCTTCTCCAGACGAGCAAAACCTCGACAACTTCCTTCAGAATGATCGCATCGTAATCGAGGTGGGAGTTGGCCTCATTAACCTTGTAGAACCAAAAATTGGCAAGAGCATTGTCGATCGCATCTCAACTCTTCGGACTGACCTCGGCACGCAATTTGGCTTTTGGATTCCCAAAGTTCGAATCCACGATAATTTGAAAATTAATGTGCTCGAGTACCGAATCAAGATCGGTGGCCGGCTTGTTGGAAAAGGTGAGATTCAACCGAACGAGTACCTGGCAATTAACCCCGGCAATGTCCATCTTCAAATCGAAGGCCGAGACACGACAGACCCTGCCTTCGGATTGGCTGCCAAATGGGTCACTGAAACCAACCGGCGAAGCGCCGAAATTGCCGGGTTTACTGTCGTTGATGCAGCCACCGTTTTAACAACTCATTTAGGCGAATGCCTGAAACGGCATGCCGATGAGTTACTAAGCCGTGAAGATATGCAAAAGATGTTAGACAAGCTCAAAGAAGTCTCCCCAACCGTTGTTGGGGAAATAAAACCGGAGGGCCTGAGTGCGAGCGTACTCCATCAAGTATTGATTCGGCTCCTCAAAGAATCTGTTTCCATCTCTTGTCTGGAACGAATCATAGAGTCCTGTTCACACCACTATCGAAATGCCAAAACAACTGCCGACCTTACCGAATATGTACGTGGGGACATTGGCGCCTTAATTGTCGAACATTTTCGCGATGAAACGGGAAGAGTCTGCGTCGTTCTTTTAGAACCAAAAGTTGAGCATCAATTCCGCCAGTCTTCCAATGGGGAGATGATCGCCATGCAACCCGAACATCTGGCCAACTTAGTAGACAAATTTAAATCAACCTGGGAATTAGCTTCGATGCAAAACAAACCCACCGCAATTCTGGTGGATTCGTCACTGCGACTTGCGATGCGGCAAACCATCCATCGCTCGCTTCCTCAAATATCGATTATTTCATACAACGAAATTCCCGGCGACCTCTTAATTGAACCGGTTGCTGTGATTCGGGGCGAAGACATTTTTGGGACGGAAACAAATCCTGCTGCCCCCACGAACTCACTTGATCCTAACGCCCAGGAGCAATTCTCTTGAGCATTAAAAACCAAATTACCAATCGAAGAATTAAACGAATTGGCCCAATTGGCAAAATCATCGGCCTTCTGACGGCAAGTTTCGTCGCATTGATCGGACTGGCAATGGGACTGGAGCCGCAAATCATCCTGTGGCGGGCTGTGATTGCTTCCTTCCTGATCGGGTCGGTTGTCGCCTTTGGAGTTAGCGTCATTCAGGTTGCAAACAATAAAAGGAGCTAATCCGCACCTCAAAAGACATTTTCTGAACTCACGAGTAACAAAACCAAAGTAAGTTTTCAATAACATGGATCAGGCGATAAAAGCATATCGAGACGCCGCCGTTGAGCAGTTGCGCAATCAACTGATTCTCGACAACGTCGATTATGTGCGCAAAATCCTGAGCACCATGACCTCGGTTTTGCCCAACAATTACGATCGCGAGAACCTCGAACAGGCTGGAATCGTTGCTCTCGTAGAAACTGCAAATTCATTTGAGCCCGAACGTGGCATCAAGTTCCGCACTTATTGCTTCCCCAGAATTCGCGGAGCCATTGTTGATGAGATGCGGAAAAACTCGCCCGTTCCTCAGCAAATGCTGGCTCATATCAAGACCGTCAAAAATGCCTACATGACTTTGGAACCACCGGTCACTCCCGAAAAGCTGGCGGAAACAACCGGCCTTGGGATTGAAAAAATTCTCCAAGTTCTCGAAGCCATGCGATTCTCGAAACCGCAAAACTGGAACGATCTTTACTGCAACATTCATTCGACTTGGCGATCAGGAGAGGATAGTCCTGATTCAGCATTAGAAAACGAAGAACTTAAAGGACTCGTCGCAGACTGCATTGAAAAGTTACCGGAACGGGAACGACTCGTCCTGACCCTGTACTTCACCGAAGATTTAAGCCTTACGGAAATTGGCCAGGTAATCGGTGTTTCCGAGTCAAGAACGTCTCGCATTTTAGCCGCAGCAAAATTCCGTCTGAAAGAACTAGTCAAAGTCAACATTGAGTAATGGCAACAAATTGCACAGGCCTTCCCGGATCGCCTACACAAACCATCAAGGAAGAGAATCGTGAGTACTGAAGACAAGCCAGTCAAAGGCAACATTTTAAGATCGAAAACCGCGAGCGGAACCACCGCCAAACAAATCATTGGGCCGACGTCAAGCAATATCATCAATGACCCCAAAGGCCATTCAATCAAAGTCAACAAACTTAACGGCACCGTCGATTCTATCGAAGTGAATTGCTCGTGCGGTGAACGAATTATTGTGAAGTGTGATTATGAATAAAAAATTGCCGAAACAAAAATGCAAGACAGCACCTCTCTCCAACAGGTCACTGTCCAAGCATTTTTACAGTCAATCCAAACAATATTTAACCCGCGCCGTTTGTTCTCTAACTATCGGTAGTCTTGTCTGGTTTAGCGGCTGCGCGTCCAACCCGATGCAATTCCTCGAAAGCATGTCACAACCGACATCGCTCCTTGATTTCCCAACCAACGACAAAAGCTCGGCAATTAAGATACCTGCTGCAACCAAAACGAAATCCTCACTCGGCACAGAAACCAAGTCCTCTGTTGCAAAAGCAAGTTATCAATCGGAAAGCTCAGCCGCAACCAACCCCCTTCAGGATGAAACTCAGTCACCAACCCTACCCCCAAAAGAGCCACTAGCTTCACCAGCCACAACCTCCGCTCCAACTTCAACGCCAACTCAAATAGCACAACCCACTGATGCCCTCGATTTAGGTTTGGAAAACAGTTTGGAAAACGCCGAATCTCTTAAAATGCCGGACGAAATGTTAGCGCGGCGTCCTTTTCCAAAATCAAGTGCAGAGATCCCCTGTGACACAGGGCCCGACACAGACACCGACATCACACTGTCCTCAATCGCCTTTTCACCATCCACAATCCCGGATCTTAGTTGTGAGCCAGGGAGCTTCGCTTCGACTGGGGCTGGCATGTCCCAACGACTCCAGGGGGGCACGTTTTTAAATGGCAGTGAATTCCGATATGACAAACGCACTGCGACTGAAATCGCAATTATGCTTAAGGACCAAAATATAAAACTAAAACAGGAAAAGACTTACTTAAAAGACATAGCTAAAACACTTCAAAAGCAGCTGATGACCGAGCAAACAGCACGCAAACTAGCTGAGACTAAATTCGATGAGATCCAAATTGAAAACAAAGACCAGCGAAAAGCAATCGCGCAACTCCAACTTGCCTATGAAAACCTTACCAATCAGAAGCTAGAGGTCGAAAAGGAATACGACACAAAACTTCGCGAAATCGAGGCAACCCTCGACAAAGCCTTGCTTGAGGCCATGTACGATGCCAGCAAAAAACAGTGAATTGGAAATTCGTACCGCGGCGCGATTGGCAACCGCGTAACGATACAACAACCGACCGTTAGACCAATTACCAAACCGCAATTGCTAAAAACAATCAGGTCAATCGCAACGCGAAAACCAAATGGGGAATTCAGTTTCCTTGAACTGAAAAAGCGAAACCATCATGAACAACTTGACACCTCCAGAAACCAGCAGCTCGTTTGGCGAGCCCTCGCGACGTAGCATTCTTTTAATGCTGCTAGGGCTTGGGCTTTCCAGTGGTTGTAGTCATTTCTCCTCATCTAAACGATTATCTTTTCGACGCAAGCAACCAGTAGCCCCAGTTCCACCGCCAAAAAACTGCCATGCCTACTTCAATCCCGCAATCCCTGAAGTTCTTTCCCAACGGGTTTTGATCCTTCCATCAGGTCCTGAATTATTCAATTACTCCTCTCATCAAAAAATCATTAACGAGCTTGCAGCAACCATTAAAACTGCTCAGCTTTGCGATGTCGTTACCTCGGGAAACTTTCGATTAGAAGCACAAATCGATGCGGTAATGCAGGGAAAGTTTGATGAACGCGAAATTGCCTCCGTGGCTCGCCGATTCGCTGCAGACTCAATCGCTCTGATTCGAATTAACGAATTCAGAACCGTCGCCCCGTATCAAATCAATCTCTCGCTAGTATTTATAGACACCAGTGAGACCGTGGTTTCCTGCAGCGTTGACGGGATCTGGAATTTAGGAGACCCGGCCACTCGAAATGCTTATCTCAAATTCCTGTCAAAATCACTCGGCGCGCCACAACCTCACGATTCTATATATCTCCAATCGCCGCATTATCTTACTAAATTCATTGCCAGTGAAATCACGACGGCAATTCGAAGCCAAGGCTAAAAAACGCCTGGGATTCTGATCGGCCTACTCTCTCAGCCAAAACTGGCCTGAAGAACGCAAATCTATCGTGGTGCAACCATCCCCGAATCAGGCTTGGGCGGTGCGCGATAACCCAACAGGTAAAAGACTGTCAGGATCAGCACCTCGCCCAAAAACACTACGTTTAGAAATGCGAACCACTGGTACATCTCAACGGGAGCAAGCAAGAGTTTGAAATTACCTAAATAAGTTGAAATTGCTGGTCCAAACACGCCAATTAAGATTACGGACAGCATAAGTAGCACGACGATTCGCCAGCGATATTTTTTTGAAAACACCACTCGAAGCGCAAGAAGGCTAATCAGCGAAACACCTACACCAACCTTTAGAAACGTTCCGATTACCTCCATCACCTGTGAAAACGCTTTGTTTCTAAACGGAATCGATGCATTCCCGATAGCGATCTCGATCACAACCTGTGTAAACAACACCAACAAGGCAGCAGAGAACATCAATACGAAAAGATCGAAAATTTTAAAGTTAGATGTCAGTCTCCGACTTGAAATCAGACACTTGGGAACAATCGAGAACTTATAAAAAATCCGAATGACCACCAGCGGCAACTGGACCAAGATAAAAACACCAAACACTCCTGCAAAAACGATGGCCACATCGTCAAAGTCTAAACTAGACCGCCCCGCACTAATTGCCAAAATCCAATTGTTGATTAATAAAACGAGCGAAGTGGTTGCCAAGGGAATTCGAAAAATCTCTCTCTGCCCGCCAAGGCTGCACCAAATCGCGAGTAGGCAAATCTGGAGAGCCAGAATCCCAGAGACAATACCAAACACCACTGCCTCGCTAACAAACATAGGCGAACTGACGTCAGCTAAAGCAAGCACCCCAATAAAATCAAAAACATGTGCGGCAACCGATAACATTAAAATAATCAGCGCTGCGACCAGAGACATTTCGGTCGTCAGCTGCCCGCTTTTCAAGAATCCGACATGACGCTTACTTAATTGCGAATTCATAAACGCGATGCCATCTTTTGACGAATCAACCAAAACTGAAAACAAGTACCTGAAATGAAGCTACCAAATTCTATCCGAAAGGCGAATCCATCTACGCCATGATCTCGTGGGCAACCGTGCCATGTACATCCGTCAATCTAAAATCACGACCGGCGTATTGGTAAGTCAGTCGCTCATGATCCAACCCCATTAAATACAACATGGTCGCGTGAAGATCATGTATCGTCATTCGCCCTTCGATGGCATAGTAGCCAAAATCATCGGTTTTGCCATAGCGAAACCCTCCTTTCACGCCGCCACCGGCCATAAATATTGTGAATCCCTCTGGGTGGTGGTCACGCCCAATCGTTTGCGGGTTTCCAACTTGCGCGGTGGGCGTTCGTCATATGGCTTGAACGCCCAATGGTTCCACGCCGAGCCCCAGTCTATTTCACGCGGTTGCGGTCCATTGGCTGTCTTGAATGAGTTGGGAACAAACGCTCCTGATTCAAGCCATATTTCAAAATCTTGAATTACTGAATTCGGCAACTTCCCTTTAGGAATCATCTTGAACTCTTGATGCCGGATTGCAGACAACAAAACACTCTCACTCGAATTTTTCAGATCAAGTGCAGATCCGCTGTCTCCACCGGCAAGCAAACCCTCTAATGAGTCCACCCATAGGCCACCCTGAAGCGTTGAAGCCTGTTGGCTGTGGCACGGAAAACAGTGCTGTACCAGAACAGGCCGGATTCGCGTCTCGAAAAATTTCAATTGTTCTTCATCGGCATGAGCGTGGACACTCACAAAGGAAAACCAGGTGCAGCCTAACCAGTAGAGAAATAATTTCTTTTCCAACCACATGCCGTGACTTTCCAACCGTCTTTGGATCGATCCCCACCCGCAACCTACCTAGCGGCAGCAAACGACAAGGCTCATTATCAACAGGTCCGCCTTTGAATTTTCGCTGCCGCAGAAAAGAATGTCAAATAATCAAGCATTTTGGTCATGGGAAACCGCAAAAACGTTTGCGCAGTTTGGTTGCCCTTCTGACACCTCTGATACCGATTCGCCCTTGCTGTCTACAAATCGTTGCTGTTTACAAGGATCGTGTCCGGGGACTCTCAAATAAACCTCCATAACCAACACGCGATCGAACAGGACTTAAGAGCACTTCGAGCTCAAATTAAAACGGCCGTTCTCCGGCCTTGAGCTGGCACACGCGGAGGGAACACAGATGCGGACAGTCACCGAATTGTAAATTTAGAACCAAAACTCTATGCGGTTAAATTCACTGAATCCCCTTTAATCAGAACCAGTCACTCATCAACAGACCGTCCCTCAGTTCGAAACGGTCGTTCAGTGACAAAAATCACAACACGAACCGACTGCTGGGGAAGCCTATTTCGCTACCGCCCAATGACACAAAACACCGTAAATTTAGGCGTTTTCAATTGCATCTGGCACTCAACCTCTCATTGCCTAACCCGCTCGCCCAGCAAACTTGGGAAAATTAGCATATGGCAAGTTTTACACCCCTTAAAGAGAAATCATGACGTACGTTTCAGAGACCAAAAACCTCCCGCGATATCCCACCCGCCAAAACAATGCATTTCATCGCTGAAAAACAAATCCCATTTCGACCATGTAGCAAATCAAGCGTGTTTGTTGGACGGCAACCTATTTATGGCAAGGATGAATCCTCATTCGGCTACGAACTCTTATTTCGTTCCAGTTTTACCAATCAAGCCAATATAGAGGACGGGCAAAAAGCGACCGCCGAACTGCTAATCAATACGTTTGCCGAGATTGGCTTGGAGAGAATTGTTGGTTCACTCCCGGCGTTTATTAACGTCTCAGAAGAATTCATTGTAAACCAGCACTGCCACTTCTTACCCAAAGACAAAGTCGTCGTTGAGGTCTTGGAAAATGTCGAACCGACACGCGAAGTCATGCTTGCTCTCAGTGACCTCAAACGCGAGGGTTACACCATTGCATTAGATGATTTTGTTTACTCGGAACGCCTCAAACCCATGCTGGAATTAGCGGATATCGTCAAGATTGATGTCTCTGTTTTCGAGAATGCTACGGATCTCAAAAAACAAATCGAAAACATCAAGCCATTCAAAGTGAAAATTCTGGCAGAGAAAATTGAATCTGTTGAAGAATTTAACAATTGCAAAGATTTAGGCTTTGATTTGTTTCAGGGTTTCTTTTTCTCAAAACCTTCGATTGTGCAAGGGCGGAAACTTCCTGCTAACCACATCTCGATGATACAAATTGTTGCCCTGATTCAAAATCCGTCGGTAACGCTTCACGAAATTTCGGACATCATCTTGACCGAACCAATTTTGGCTTACAAGTTGCTTCGTTTCGTAAATTCGGCCTACTACGGATTGTCGAAAGAAATCGATTCCATTCAACATGCGGTAACGCTTATTGGAATCCGACAAATCAAAACTCTCTGCAGCCTAACTGCATTGGCAACCGCTGCTGGCCGAAAACCAATGGAGCTTATTCAAACGCTGTTGATTCGAGGGAAGATGTGCGAACTGCTGGCCATCAAACTCAACTATGAAAAAACCGAATCTTACTTTTTAACAGGTTTATTTTCTTCACTCGACGCGCTACTTGACATTGCCATTAGCGAAGCGTTGTCAATGTTACCAGTCTGCAGCGAGGTAGTAGACGCCATTTCTGCTGGTGAAGGAAGGATGGGCAAAGTGCTTAATTGTTCCATCGCTTACGAGACTGGGACTTGGGAAAAAGTACACCTCGACTCGCTCGATAAAAACGAAATCAGAGATACTTATTTTGAGGCAATCTTATGGGCTCAACGCTCAATGGAAGATCTCGCAAAAATAAACTAAGCGTCGAAATTTTTTTGACATTCGCATACTCATCCAAAGCGACTGATTGCAATCGCGTGATGCCTGCTTAACAATTGCAGTATTCCTCGACGCTCTTTATCTCTCGCTCACCCCGCTTCTGAGGCGTCAGTTCACATTCACTCTGAAAGCCTGAAGGTTTATTAAACACTCTGAGCTTGAATAGACATTGAAAAACCTGATGCGAAACTCACCTCTCCCCCCCAAAGTCATTGAATATTGTCAACGTTGTTCAAAATGGGAAGGCACGGCAATCGTCGCCTACTGTTGCTACCTTTCGTTTACCGACCGAACCATCAAGGCAGCTGAAGTAATCACCGTCAACGCCATCGCCGAGCAGTTTGGAATCTCCCCGGCCAAAACCGTTTGGATCGGACGCAAAGTTCGACGTGGTAGCCTAAAAATAAAACGACCCCAATCGTCGGACGCGAGAAAACTTTTGTTTTTCCTCTCACTCATGCTGGCGGGGACTGACTTTGAGATTGACGAACGGGAAGAAAAAGCAATCGAAGCCCTCGCACGAAAACTCAGGCTGCCAAGTGAAATAGCCGCCAGACAAGTAGCAAAATTTAAGAATAACAAGTCTACGCAACCAACAGACGACACCGTCGAGCGTTTCTCCGAAGAGCAAAGTCCACCACCGCACGCGCAAGATGCCGCTGCAATTTTCGGTCAAATGAATCAGACCGTTACCCAGACTTTCGTCGACTGCAAATGGGAAGCCGAACTTTTTCAAATACCGCACCCAACCAACGCGGAGCCTGCCGCAGAATTAGAATTCACTCCGCACGATGCTGATCCGCCCGGATTGGAACTCTCCTTTT
Source organism: Planctomycetaceae bacterium (assembly GCA_024225195.1). GTDB lineage: Bacteria > Planctomycetota > Planctomycetia > Pirellulales > Pirellulaceae > Mariniblastus. The sequence continues at coordinate 9,921 of JAAEMV010000706.1, forward strand.
TCGACACCGCCTGCAACGATTCCGGCAAACTAACCATTCGAATTGGCAACCGCTGTGCGGGTGGTATCCAAATCAACTCAAGAGAATCTGAATATCTGATCTCTCTCGAGCCGGCTACCGATTGGCGCCGAGTCATTGCCGGCGCCGTGGTCACCGTCAATCTGGACGGTCATCCAATTCTTAAGGGTGAATTCCAATTGGATTAAAACAGGCTCATAAAAGTTACAAAGAAGCTGCTCAGTTGAAAGCTCAAAATCAGCGGACTCGAATCGAAATATCCAACGGATAATTCGGATTCACTTTCATTGGGAAGCCGCGGGTCGCTTGCATTAATTCAAGCACCTGTTTCTGAGATTTTGTCAACGCAGCCTTCTTACCAGCTTGATTGACCAGCCAAATTTGATGGACATATTCATTCACTGCGGTCGCCCAGTCGTAATCTCCGCCTTCCATTTTGTTCTGTTTTTCGATGTCATA
>JAAEMV010000707.1 GCA_024225195.1 Planctomycetaceae bacterium
ATGGTAGGGCTGATATAGAAATCGATGGTGAGCGGATTGCCGATGTTGGTGTGCGTTACAAAGGCAACGGGAGTTTTTTGATTGGTCGGGAGTTTGGAAAGTACTCGTTCAAGATTGACTTCAATGAGTATCAGGATGATTCAAATTTCCTGGGTTTGACGAAAGTAAACTTGCAGAATTGTGCAGCCGATCCATCGATGCTTCGCGAGGCTATTTCTTATCAACTGTTTCGTGAGGTTGGAATTGCTTGCCCCCTGACGGGTTGGGCTTCGATAGCGACAGAAATCGATGGCGAGGTTGAGCTGCGAGGCTTGTATTCGGTGGTTGAGCAAGTCGATGAGAAATTTTTGAAGCGTTCTTTTGGAGAGGCTGACGGGTTGCTGGTAAAGCCGAGTGCTTTTACCGCGTTTCCGTATTTGGGTGAATCGTGGGATGCCTACGAGTCATTTTATAATCCCAAAACGGAATCGAGTCCGGAGCAACAGCAGCGAATCATTGAATTCGCCAAGTTGATTCACAAGGGAGATCAGGAAGAATTCAACTCTCAAATTAGAGAGTATTTAGACTTAGATAATTTCTTGTCGTTTTTAGCTGTGAATGCCATGCTGTCTAATCTCGATAGCTTTCTTGGGGGGAGCCAAAACTATTATGCTTACCTTAGTCCGGAAACGAACAAGATATTATTTATACCGTGGGACTTGGATCACTCGTTTGGTGCGCTTGAAATAATTGGGACGGCTGAATCCAGATTGCAGCACAGTATCAAACGGCCTCAGATTGGTGTTGGTAAAAATCGTTTGATCGAGCGGATATTGGAAATCCCTGAAATTAAACAAGCTTACTTAACAAGAGTGGACCAGTTGTTGAATTCGGTTTTCGAGCAACAGAAATGGCTTGATCAAGTGGATGAAATGGCAGCGTTTGTGGGGCCAAAGCTTGCTGAAGGGGAAAGAGCGAGAATGGATGCAGCGATTGCCGGCGGCGATCGCGATGAAAGGGGTTATCCACTGAAAACCTTCGTCCGCAAGAGACATGAGTCGATTCGAGATCAGTTGTCTGGGAAATCGCAGGGCATGGCCAATGATTTCGGTGGATCGGTTGACCCGCAGCTTGTATTCCAAATGATCGGTTGGGGGCTGGCGATAGCGGTTGCAGGTTTCTTTAATTTCATTGCCTGGATTTGGGCGAGCATTGCTGGTTTTCGCTTGAATACCAAGTGGGGAGTGTTGAATCTATTGCTATACCCGTTGATGCCGCTGGTTTTTGGTTTATTGATTTCCCGCAAGTTTGGTTTGCGATCTGCGGTGATGACACTTATGTCTGTTGGTTTATTAATCGGTTTTTCTATTCCATTCTACCTAGTCATCAGGTCATTCTAAACGCTGGAGATAACTCATCACTTGCCAGGTTTCTTGGCCCGTCAAAAAGCTTGGACAAAAAATTGTGAAATCGGAACTCGTGGCTTAAGCACGCTAATTCATATTCTTGACTGGCTTTATTGACTTGATTTGGGCAGTACGATAATGGTTAATCGATTTCCAGGCATTTACAGCTTGTTGTGAGGGGGGCATCGGCTTTCGCCCAGTGTTTTTCGTAATTAGCGAGTGCCTCTTGGGCAGCTTTCTTTTTTCCAAGCCCTGTTAGAGCCTTTGAGAGGCCGAACAGAGACCAACCATTGTTGGGCCATTTTTCCAAATCTTCACGGTAGCATTGTTCAGCTTTTGCGTATTGATTGGTAGCAAGATAGACCGCACCAAGCGTGTGGCGAATCGGCTGCAGCCATTGAGGCGGTTCGCCATAGGCAAGCGTCGATTCAATTGCTGCTGCGTCTGTTAAAAGTTCCGTCGCGAGAGTCCACCTCTCTTTTTGGAGTGCGATTTCGCCGCGAATGAAAAGGTCGCTAACTTCTAAAAAGCGGTCGTCCATTCCACCCATTTTTAAGACTGCCAAAGGAATCGCCGCGCGGGCGTTTCGGAATTTGGTGTACTCGATTTCTGCACTGGCGAAATCTTTTTTTGCAGCAAAAGCGATTGCCCGGTGAGCTCGCCAAATAGCGGTGGTAACCAAGAGCGTTTCTGGCGGGGCTGGTTCAGCAATGATTTCATCCCACCGGCCAAAACGTTTTTGGACGTCATAAACAGAGCACATCCAGCGATCAAAAAAGGGACCCATGCTCGTCATAATGGCGTCGGGTGTTTGTTCCCACATGTGGCGGGCGGCCGACATCGCTTCTTTCTCACGGCCACTCATCATCGCGGCGTAAGCAAGCATGTGTGAGTTATGAATCATGTAGATGTATTGCATCCCCTGTTGAGGAGACAGTTTCAAATATTTTTGATCGGCGTCGAGGGCTTTCACGTTTTGTTCAATTGCTTCATTCCACAAGCCTGTTCGCACGTAAATATGAGA
>JAAEMV010000708.1 GCA_024225195.1 Planctomycetaceae bacterium
AGCGGGGAAGCCTATCAGATGCAGGTATTTGTGCCATCCCAAAGCGCTCTTAGCCCTAGTCGAAAAGAAGAGATTCGCAGCCAATACTTCCGCATTCGAGAAGAAATGCGAGAGGCCTTGATTACTTATGGCGAAGATTCTGCGGCAGGCCTCGTTGAAGCACCTGTAGGCCCCACAAAGTCCGAAGGTTCGCCAAACTAAACCAGCACACTTGTAGAAAATTCATCCGTCATATTGCTATGCATCATTACCGCTTCCCAGTCGGCAAATTAAGCGGCAAACTACGTTTTAAGTCAGTTCCAATTTCCTTGCCCCTTTCAGAATGAATACTATGTCGACGGGCAAAGATATTAGCGACTTCAAATCGCGAGAGGATGATGAGGCAAGGCAGCATGAACAGCGCAAGGTTCTGCTTCCTTACCTGATTCTCATCCTTTCACAATTACCACTAACGGCGGTCTATTTATCAGGCATCTGGAACGAACGCCCGCATTACTTAATCCTACCTTTGGCGATCACTGCATTCGCTTTCTTCGTTTTTTATCGCTGGCCCCGAAATAGCGAAGCTGTTTTTTTTAACAGCTCGAAATCCAACTTCTTTCTGGTGCTGGGCGTGGTATTTGCGATTGCGGCAACTCTCTTTCTTTCTCCTTGGCTCAGTTATGCGGCCCTGTTACTTTTACTCGGCAGCCTTTTGTCACGCACCAACGACCGCAAGGTTTTCGGGACAGTACTTGGGACGATGGCTCCTTTACTAATCCTTTTGCAACCTCCAGCTGCATTTGATTTCGATACCGTCCAAGGAGATATTTCATTTCTTGGCTGGGTAAAAACCTGCTCAACCAGTTTATCCAGCAACATGCTGGACCTTCAACTTTACCCGCACAACTTTGCGGGATTTCGCATGGAATTCCCCACTCAGGAATTCACTTCCATCCACTTGGGAAATGGATTTTTTTCCATCTTCGGGCTTTTACTTTTAACTTGCATATACATTGCGGCTCGGCGTATTCCCATGTTTCGGGG
>JAAEMV010000709.1 GCA_024225195.1 Planctomycetaceae bacterium
ACAAAAGAAGTCTGGGATTTCTGTGCCAAAGATAGCACGAATCGCTCCGCGATATGCTTAGTGCAACCCATCATGCTGGTTGGGTTTACCGCTTTGTCAGTCGAAACCAGTACGAATTTCTTGACGTTGTGTTCATCGGATATTTCGGCCACGCGTCGAGTGCCGAGCACATTATTTTTGATCGCTTCACCGGAGCTGATTTCCATTAATCCAACATGTTTGTGTGCCGCGGCATGGTACACATATTCCGGTTGAAATTGTTGGAAAAGTGCCCGCATGCGTCGTTCGTCGAGGATATCGCCGACAGCCGGATGGAGAGTCGTATCGTTTTGTTCGTTCCTTTTGAGTTCGTTGTGAATCAAAAAAACGCTGTTTTCACGATGGTCGACCAAGATCAATTCGGCAGGCTGAAACTGGATCAGCTGACGGCAAATCTCAGAACCAATGCTACCTCCAGCACCGGTGACGAGGACTCGTTTTCCCTCAATTTCACCGCCAATTAGTTCCGTGTCTAATTGCACAGGTTCCCGTTGCAGCAAATCGTTGATATTAATTTCCCGCAAAGGAATCCGGCCATCGCCAGAACCCCAATCAGCAGACCCAGGAATAACTTTTAATACCAAGTCGTGCTGGTCGTACCATTGCTTAAGGATGTTCAACTCACGACCGTCGACATCTCCCGCGACCACCCAAACCTCGTTGGAGCCGCAAGTTTTCGCGAGAGAGGGAGCATCGAGCGGACTACCAAGAACACTCATACCCGCGCGTTTCACGCCGACGATGTTTGGCGAATCACTGAGGATACCCAAGATGCGAATTTTTGACTGAAAGCGGTTGTTGATTTGATGCGCGAGAATTGCTGACTCGTTGTTGTTGCAAATCATCATCACCGACTTGCAGTTGGCATCACGTTTTCCAGTCCACAAGCCCTCCTTTGATATTCGCCAAATGGAGCGTAAGCCACCGATCAAAATGCCGGCCAACGCGGTGTTTAATAAATGTACCGACCTCGGAGCATGGATCTCAAAGACGAAGGAATTGAGCACTCCAAAAATTAAAAAGCTAATGATTAGTGGAGGAACCAGGCTGAGCAGGTCACGAAATGTAAAATACCTCCACCAGCCGTTGAATGTGCCAAAGCAGTAGAAACAGCTCAATTCAATCGCGACTAACCAAGGCAGGCTGCTCAGGTAAAAGGCCTGCCAGTGCTGTGGGATGTCAAAATCGAAGCGGAGGCAAAACGCCAACCAGTAGGCTAGGCTGAAGATTGCTGCATGCGCCAAAATCAACACTGGGAGGCGGAGTTTGACTGCTGATTGTCGAAGGTTGGTCATTGCTGCAAAAGAGGTTGCTTGGGTGGTGCGAAAGTTGGCTGAGTTCTCGTTAACCAAAGGAGTCGCGTTTGGAAGAGGTGAAGACATGATGGTGGGAGGTGCTTGATTGGATGCCAATTGTTGAGGTGCGAGTTGGTTTGTAGTTGCATGCGAAAGCTGTCGCTGCGGTTAAAGTGTGGCGTGCTTTTTGGGGCTCGCGAGGACGTCCGAATAACAACGCCTTTTTCGATCGGTTGAAACGTGAATTCCAATCTTCGCATTCCGCGAGGGCTTGCCTTTAACCTTGCAAACTGATTCAGTTGGGTTCGGAAGGACGCAGGACCGCACATGCTACATACACACGAATGTCGAAGTCTCAACATTCTAAGCTAGGAGATTACCGATGCGGAGTTTTTTATGGCGGAGC
>JAAEMV010000710.1 GCA_024225195.1 Planctomycetaceae bacterium
CCGATCTGCAAAATCCTCGATTTTCCAAATATTTTATGTTTTCGGTGAACGTATCAATGTGGAATTATCGGAAGTACTTGAAATTGGCGTCGCTAAAATTGCGTTTGAAGACCAATCGTAAATGATAAAAATTGCACGTTTTCCATCAATGCTGCGAAGTGGAAAATTTCCTGTAAGATCGACATAAATTTTTCCGTGTTTATTTTCAACAATCATAGTTTCGAAGAATAAGTTCGCCATATTGTTCTCGATCGGAGGAGATGGGACGGTGATATTTTCTTCGTGAACATTATTTTTAGTTGACTGAATACCCTGGCGTTGCCGGCGCATATGCCCTTTATCGGTGGCGGGGCATGAATCAGGGAGGTATTTTGTGACGGCATCGTAGGTTAATCCAGGCCATGTGGGAAGTTGATTATTTTTAATTGCTCGCAAAAGTGTGTGTTTTGGAGGGCAAAAAAGACACTGATGGAGAAAAATTATCAAATCTTGCTTTTTTGTAATGTGTCGCGTAGTTGCGGCGAAATTTTGAAGATTTTCGGGAGAACAATTTTTCGAGCTTGGTAATGATGTTTTGAGTGGTAGTACCCACAAACCAGTCGATTTATCCCTCTCTCCGACCCACACTTTTTTATTTTCAAAAATCACATCACATTTATTTGCGTTGTATTCGACGTGGCATCCTGCGTCGCAAAGCATTTTTATTGAGATGAGGGAGGCATGTTTTAATCCGGGTACAATATGCGCCCTCCTGGCTTTGGGTGGTAACGAAGGAATATCGAGATCACATGTATGTGTCGATTTGATCGTTTTTCCATCTGGGAGGGCTATTTCTAATGGGGCAGTTGTGGGGCAGATATTTTTAACGGGAGCCTGCGGCAATAAGAAATGTCCTGTGGCTCCAGCATCTGCAATACCGTGGTGTTTTTTGATATTGATATCTCCAATGTTGAAAGCGAACTGTGATTTTTTTGATTTTTTGTTGCTGATGACGATAGTTTCATCGTCGTGCATGTTTTGTGGATTGTTTAAAGGGCTACAGGTATGACTACAATCTGTGTAGGGGGGATAGCGATGGTACGATTGTAAGTTTGAACATTTATTTTTACGTGAATACACATCGTTCCCTCCCCGTCACATCTGTTGAGCATCCTTTTTCTCTCCCTCCTTCGGATTTTTCCACTTTGGCGGTTTCACGAAACTATCACTGCTCTTTCCATCGCGAATGTATGATGCCTTGCCAATACTCTCCGAGAGAATCCACCCCATACCGGCTCCGGTTCCATCAGGAAGCGTTTTGTGCTGTGCCTTCATCGAGGCGCGAGGGACAGTGTGCGCCATGGCGCGTGTAACACTCGGGACATGGTGCACTTTTGGATTGGTGCATCCGTATCCGTCGTGATCCACGTCGTAACCGCACGAGTAGCAATACAGGAGATTGTTGTGGCGTTTCACCGCGTTCGAAAACGGTGGTGGGACGCAGCGGTGCCCACCGGGGTTCGGGATGCGGCAATTGGTCCACAGGTCCGGTTGGGCACCCGGCGGGATGGGCGGGTGGCGTGAGAGAATGGCTGGATCATCCTCTGCTTCACGGCGCTTCTTTCGACCGTACGCCGAGGTGCGAGCATCCTGCCTACCGTGCGGGTCGAAAAAGGGACCTTGAATCGGTCCCTGCCCGGGGATATCGAGGTATTGGGGCGTTTGTTGTGTGAGCGGGGCAAAGAAGCCGGTATGTCGCACCCGTGCGAGGCGGTTTGCCTCGTGAATTTCCTGTTGGCGTTGTATCTCCATGCTCGTCTCCATCGCGCTGAGCCGCTCCTCCAATGCTCCTACTTTGAGCTCTGCCTCCGAGGCACGTTCTGCGAAACGTACGACTGACTCTGCGAGGGAAGAGGTATCATCTCCGTCGGAAACGTTTGTCGTGTGGAACGCCGTCGGAAACGCCGTCGGATACCCCTCGTCTCCTGCTGTTACGCCGGCGCCTTCCGCGAGGAGTCTCTCGTACTCCGCGATCGCGTGTAGTCGAAAATCCATCCATTTTCGGCGGGTCGCGGCTGGCTTCGCGTTCCAACGCTCAAGGAGTTTAACGTAGGCTCCTGTTTTGTTGAGCTTGATCATCGCGTGAAGGATGAGCGTATGATCGGGAAGCTCTTGGTCGCCGTCGGGGTGAGAGAGGAG
>JAAEMV010000711.1 GCA_024225195.1 Planctomycetaceae bacterium
GATTTTCCCTTGGGAGCGGAGGTCGATAGAGAAGGCATCATTTCCCTGATAGCCCCCCATGCAAATAACGTGATCTTGATAACGAACGGGGCAGGGGATGGCGTTGAGTGTCGTTCCGGTCGTTTCCCAAATGATGTCTCCAGTCTCAAAGTCGTAGCTTCGAACCGCATTGGTACCGTTTGTAATTAATTGCGTTTTACCATCGATCGAAACAATCAGTGGTGTGGCCCATGTGGTCGGTTCGTCTCTTTGGTTTTTCCAAAGGGTGTTACCGTTGTTGGTATCCAATACAAAAATTTCAGACTGATCCTCCTGATCCCACATGACGGCAAGTTTGCCATCGTGATAGACGGGAGAGACTGCCTCTCCCCAGCCTCGTCTGGTTCGCATTTGACCTAGATCTTTTTTCCAGATTAAATCCCCTTTTAAGCTGAGGCAAAAAATACCGTAGGAACCAAAAGAAACATACAGGCGTTTGCCATCTGTTGTAGGAGATGCGGCGGCATAGGTTGTTGAAGGATGTCGTCCTTCGAAGGGGACAGATTCGGCAACAACTCTTTTCCAGAGGACGTCGCCGTTTCGGCGATCGAGGCTCCAGACAACGAATTCAAATACTCGATTGGAGGGAGTTGTTTTCGCGTCGGGGTGAAGCGGTGCGGAACGAGCACCGCGGCGATTGGTTTCAACGGCAGACAGTATGAAAACTTGGTCTTTCCAGACAATCGGTGTGGAGCTTCCCTCGCCAACGATCGGGAACTTCCATCGAATATTGGATTGATCATTCCAGCGAATTGGTGGATTTCCCGTTGCAGAAACTCCGGTTGCGTCAGGCCCCCGCCACTGATGCCAGTTGTTTTGCTTAGTCGTTTGGAAATCTTGTCCGCAAACGCAAGCTGACTCAGGTGCGATAAATTCGAAGGCGGTGGGGTAGCAGATTGAAAGCAATAGGAAGGCTGTGAATTGTTTCAATGTCATGAGTTGGTTAGGCCGCCAATATCCAAAGAACGTGGACGGGAACTCTCTAAATGAATTCAACTATCGAGTGCTCGCGCTGATTTCCTGATGAAGTTCCGCCATCAGTGTTTCAATGCCTCGGTCGATATCGTCTCCGAGTACCTCTTTGTAGCGGATCACACCGTGTTGATCGATTAGGTAAACGGTTGGCCAGCCTTCGACATTCCACTGCTTCGAGATCGGCCCGCGTGTTCCCCGGGGGCCATTCCAAAAGTGACGCCAGCTTAGATTCTCGCTGCGGACAGCATCGATTGCAGTTTGTTTTTTAGCGTCGCTATTGACCCCAATTAGCACAAATGGCTGGTCAGAAAGTTCCTGAGTTAGTTCCTGCTCGTGTCCATACATCGCGCGACAAGGTGGGCACCAATGGCCCCAGAAATCGAGCATGATGACTTTGCCGCGATAATCACTAAGTTTGAACGGAATTCCGTCCAGGTCAGCCCCTTCAATTTCGGGTACAGTCATACCAACCTGCAGTTGAGTCAACTCAAACAATTCGCTTGCAGCTTTCTCCCCAAATGTTTCCCGGCCTTTGTATTTGATTTCGCCGTACTGCTGAATGACTGAGTTTAAAATGGATGCAGTTTTTTGATTTTGTGCATCGGTACGCTCAGCATTAATGTAATTGAGCTGGGCAGAAGGCAGTTTCTCAGCAACTTGAGGATTGATCGCAATCGTTTTTCGGAACAAGGGAAGCTGCCCAAGGTATTGCGAGTAATTCAACATAACGCTCGCTTGCACTGGTCCCGGTTTCGCTTTTTCAATCATCAGATCGAACCAGCGTTCAATATCCTGACTCGGGACTTCTTGCTTTAACGATTCTGCAATTTTAGAGAGTTTGACTCGATCTGCATAACGATTTAGCAAATACTCCATTGCGTCACGTTTTAAATCGCCTTTTGTTTGACCGACAACGAACAGAGTCGCACTGAACGAAGCCTTTGTATCCGGATAAGATTTTGCGAGTTCGAGGAAACGTTTTCCATATTCTGCCGATGGATCTTTGGTTGCCAGAATTCTAACTTGATCATCTTTAGATTCGAAGGTGGCAATTTCGTCTCGCAGATCCTTGACTGATTTTTGGAATTCAGCCTGAAGATCATCGTATTTCTTCTGTGCTTCTGCTTCTAACTCATCATTGTCCAGCGGAGGCGCTTCCGAAGATGGCGTTTCGGGGGTGACTACCGCAGGTGTTGTAGTTTCTGCGACGGTTGCTATCGGAGCATTTATTACGTTAGTCAATTCAGCTTGATCACTACAGCCTGCGATCAAAAGTGTGCATGCTAAGCAAAATAAACTACGAACCATAACGAGCTCCAACTTAATTATTTTCTTGTCCATTTGTTCCAGCTTGGGTGCTTCCAACAGTCTTGATCGGACGTTTCTCAATTCCAGATTATATCAGACAAAACTAATTTTGCGTGCCTGAATTTAAATTGCGACTTTAGGAAGAACTACTTAGTTGATTAATCGTGGCGAGTTGGAAATTGTAACCGACCGTGGGTTCATCAAATGACAATTCGATTGGGGGCATGGCTGGTGAGGGCTCTTGTGAAATCTTCGCCCAAAATCCCATTAATTAAGGGGTTTTAGGTGTGTCCGCCGAGATGGAGTGATGGCAATTTCTGAAAATCTCTTTTTGCAAGAGAGTCTCGTAGGCGAAAATTTTAGCGATCCTGCTAGAATGACGTTACGGCGGCATATTGTATAAATCCCCGCGTTCTGAGGCCCCCAAGTCATTCGAAGTCATGGAAGCGTTTTACATCCAAGGTTCTGATCCGATGAGTAGTTTGACTCATCTTGTTGGTCTCGTCGTTGTTTTATTTCTCTCGGTTCCGATGGTCATGAGCGCGCGGCGGTCGTGGTCAACGTTCTTGTTTACACTGCAGTTCGCTTTTGCCTGCGTACTGTTGCTTACGATCAGTTCGATCTTTCATATGATGGCTGTCGGGACGCCTGCCAGAGACCTGATGCTTCGATTAGATATCGCCGCAATTTTTGTCCTGATTGCCAGTACGTTTACTGTCTTGCATGGTATTTTGTTCACCGGTTGGAAACGTTGGGCAATCATCAGTTTGCTGTGGACAATTTCAGTCGTCGGCGCTGCACTGAGGTGTCTGTTTTTTCAAAGCATCCCGGGATATGTCGGCGATGGAATCTTTCTACTGATGGGTTGGATTGGCGCGCTTTCTGCTTTTTTACTGTGGAAAGATTATCGTTGGCGCGGCGTCGGGCCAGTGGTGATTGGAGGCGTTTGTTACACGGTCGGAGCACTAATGAATACGTTTGATTGGCCGCAACCGATACCAGGTATCTGGGGCTCCCATGAAACGTTCCACTTGTTCGTCCTGGCCGGTTTGGGAACTCATTGGGCAATGATTTGGAGTATTGCTGATGGTTCATTTCAACGCCGGTCACTTGCCTTGCGAAAGCCGGAAGAAACATCGGCCGCAGTTCAAGATTTACCACGCTAGTTCACTATTCTGGAATTAGTCATTCCATCGAAAGATAGCCAGTGCAATCACGAACGGGATAATGCTCCATATCCCGATTACAGCTATCTCCGCAGTGAGTGAGCTAATTGGCTTGCCATCCATCATGAGGGCTCGCAGGGCATCGATCACCGGCGTCAGCGGAAGTAATTTGATGGCCGGTTGCACGATTTCAGGGAAACGCTCGTAAGAAAAGAAGATCCCACTGAGTGTCCACATCGGTAGCATGACAAGATTCATGAGGCCTGATGCTGTCTCCATCGTGTTCGCGCGAGAGGCCACCAGTAATCCAATTGCTGCAAATTCGATGGCACCCAAAATGATGATTAGTAAAATGGAAAACCAGTTTCCATGAACTTCGACACCGAATAAGAAATACGAGAAAACGATTAAAAGGATGATCTGAGGGATCATGAACACCAAACGACTTGTCATCATGGCAATCAGAAAATGGGTTCTTCGCATGGGGGTCGCCATCAAACGTTTGAGGAGTTTGCGAATCCGCATATCAACGATTGCATAACCGACTCCCCAAAGCCCCCCGCCCATCAATCCCATTGCCAGTAGCCCGGGTACGAGGAAATCGACGTAGCTATTTCCAGGTTCACTGAACGTAACGTCGTTTGACTCAATTACGTCTTCCCGCCCATTCTCGGTTTGCAGTTTCCGATCCACAATGTTCCGAGAGGCCACGCTTCCCGGTCGAACAGGGTCGTATTGATATTCAATGTTGTCAGCTTGCCCGTCAATCGCCGTGATCATCAGTGTTGTTTTGCTCAATCGCAGGCGATCCAGTGCTTCCTCCCGCGAGACGATGGTAGGTTGCAGTTGTTCATCACTCTCAAGCCACTCAAATATCAATTCTGATTTTGGTCCAGCAACAATGTCAACCTGGAAAACTTCAACTGGCTTATTCCGAAAAGCAACGCCGAGGACGACGACCATGAGGACTGGGAAAAAATAAACCCAAAACACCGCTTCGGGTCGACGCACAAACTCGCGTAACCGGGCGGTAGTAATTGCAAGGATTGGATGGGAGAACTTCATTTGCTGTTATCAGTCGATATGTAAAAGGTGCTTTTTGGGTTTTTCAAAGCTGACAATTCACCAACTCGGAGTTTGCTTAATGGGAATTTCTAACGTTATTCCATTTTGGGTTTCAATCGTCGCGTTGAATAAGATGCCGTCCGGTCAGGTTTACGAAAACATCTTCGAGGCTTGCGTGCCGCGTCGATAAACTGGCGAGTGCAATTTGTTGCTTTGCGAGGCAGTTGATCAGGGCAGGTAGGACAATGTGAGGTTCGGATGCCGTAATGTGATAATTTGCCTGGTCGTGGTCCACTCGTTCTACAGTCGGCAGTGATTGGAGTAATGAGAGGTCGAGCGTCAAATTCTTTTGTTCGATTGAAAATTCGATCACGTGTTCGGCACCGATAGAACGAATCAACTCTTTAGGAGTGCCCTCCGCGATGATTTTTCCAGCATCGAAAATTGCAACTCGATCGCACAATCGTTCGGCTTCTTCCATGTAATGGGTTGTGATTAAAACTGTTTTCCCATTCGCTTTGAAATTCTCAATGATCTCCCAAAGTTCCCGTCTGCTTGAAGGATCCAGCCCCGTGGTCGGTTCATCGAGGAAAATCAGTTCCGGGTCACCTACGAGGGCGGTGGCAACGGCTAGACGCTGTTTCTGTCCGCCCGAAAGTGTTTTAATCCAAGCACCTTCTTTTTCTTGAAGAGAAACTCTCGCTAGAGCCTCGTCAGGTGAGATGCCGGAATGATAAAAACTACGAAAGAGGGAAAGTGTTTCTCCAACACTCAGACGCTCACTAAGCTGGGTTTCCTGCAGAGAAACACCAATCCGCTCGCGGATGGCAGTCGCGTTGTTTTTCCAATTCATTGACAGGACTTCAGCTGTCCCCGAAGTCGCAGCAAGTAATCCTTCGAGGATTTCAATCGTCGTCGTCTTGCCGGCACCGTTAGGGCCGAGAACGCCATAGCATTCTCCTACTTCGACTGAAAAGTTAATTCCGCGAACCGCCTCAACAGGAGGTTTTCCGGGGTAGGTCTTAACTAAATCGGTGCAGCGGATCGCGTGGTTCATTTGTAATTCTGATCGGAATGACGACGAAACGTTCAGTGTATCAGATGAACCGTGATTGTTGTCGAGGCGACAACGTTGTTTATTGCGTAGTCGGGGCATATTATCCAAGCATGCCCTTCCGCCTGTCAGAGGCGGCGATCTAGCCGATTTCCAAGGGTGATTGTTCCCCGCCAAACTCGCTTAACTTAACCCCCATGGTTTCCATTAGCGTTAGGTGGAGTTTAGACATCGATGTGGGACGTCGACATTTTAAGTGCTGGCCACCCTTGAATGCGCCACCGCCACCTCCTGCAATGATCAAGGGTAGGTCCCGTTCCCCGTGCGCATGGCCATCGGATAAGCTTGATCCGTAGCATAGCGTAGTGTTTTGAAGTAGCGTCTCTCCAGTGGGTTCGCGGAGGTTGTCAAGCCGACTGACGAGGTAGGCGAACTGTTCGTGATGCCACTGGGTGACTCGATTGTACATGTTCCGTTTTGATTCCATTGTATCCCATGATATTTTCCCGTCATCGTCTTCGGTGCGCCCTGAAATATCTCGGTAATGCGAGAGCGCATGCCAAGTGCCTTTGCATTCTGGAATAAAATCGAAATAACGATTGCTCTGGCCATGATCCATCATGAAAGTGCAGACACGCGTCGCGTCGGCCCAAAACGCGAGTACCATCATGTCGATCATCAGGCGGACATATTCAAAATGGTTGGTTGGAATTCCGGGTTCTGGTCGCGTTAAGGTGTCAGTTAACTCACCACGGTCAAGTGCTTGATTGACGCGTTTATCTGCAAAGGCTAGTCGCTTTTCAATGCCCCGGATGGATTGTAGGTATTCATCAATTTTTCTACGATCGGCTCGACTGCCAGAACGCTGAAGCGATTTTGCATTTTCGATCACCATGTCGACGACGCTCTGGTCGATGCCAATTCCATCACTGGTTCGAAACATTCGATCAAAAACGGATCTCGGTTCTGTCTCTCGGGAGAGAGGTGTTTTTCTGTTTAGCCATGAAATTGAATTGCGGGGAAGATTGCCGGTGAAGTAGCCTTCGCCTTTGATTGATAATTCAAGCGAAGGTAGTAAAGTCTGGTCTCCAACTTTATTGGCAACGATTTGATCAACTGACATCCCGTTGACTTCAATTTTCCTACCATCATATCCTCCGTCGGTAAGCCAAGTCGCCGTACCCGCACCGTGTCCATTGCCGCGTGGTGTCCAAAGATTTGAGGTGACGATCAAATGGTCTTTGACTTTTTCTAAAGGCTGCATCCAGCGGTTCAGCTTTTTAATCGATCCGTCTTCTGCAACTTTTTCAGGTTCCCAAGACCCTTTAGCGACTCCATTGGGGAAATAAAGGTAGGCGATGCGATTGTTGTTTTTCGTTGTTTCAGGATGTGGGTTGCCTGGTTTTGCCGAAACGGGTGCTCTCATGATATCCAATAACGGCAACGCCATTGCTGCACCAGTACCACGCAGGACGGTACGGCGGGAGATGCGACGGGTTCTAATATTCATCCGATGCTTCTTTCGGTAGTTGCCGGTAAAGGAAAGGTTGGCTATTGATGACACTTTTGATTAGTGTTTGAAAACGATAGTCATTCTCAGTTGTCTTCTTAACGATGGTTCGAATCGTCTGTTCATCGTAGTATTCCAATTGTCGCCCAAGAGCGTAGGTCAGCATCTTTTCCGAGACCTGACGAGTGAGATTTGGCAATCGTTGGGAAACAAGCACATTTTTTAGTTGCTCCGAACCTTCGAATTGAGTGCCATCGGGCAATTGACCACGCGCGTCAATTTTCATTCCAAATTGTCGAGTGCGGTACCTGCCAAAATTGTCATAATTTTCTAAGCTGAATCCAATAGGATCCATCTCTTGGTGGCAGGACTTGCAATTAACATTATTGCTATGCTGCTGGACTTTCTCTCGGAAAGATAGGTCGTCGCGTTCGAGAACCTGTTCCGAAATTTCGCTCACATTGGGAGGCGGTTCGGGAGGAGGGGTTCCCAGAATTGTATCGAGCACCCAGTGCCCGCGGACGACGGGACTGGTGCGGTCTGGAAATGCCGTGATAGACAAGACACTGGCCTGCGTCAAAATTCCACCACGCAGTTGTGTCTTCAGATTTACTTTTCTCATTGCCTCGCCAGTGATGCCGCGAATTCGGTAGTGATTCGCGAGTTCTTCGTTTAGAAAAGTGTAGCGGGCATTGATCAACTCTGAGAGCGGTCGGTCGTTACGAATCAACGAATGCAAAAAGAGTGCTGATTCAGCCCGCATCGCTGTCATTAGCGACTCGGTACACCATGGATTGTCAATCGGATCCTGACGACGACGAATTCCGACGTCCTCGAATCCCAGCCACTGCCCACCAAAGACGTAACCAAGTGTTTTCGATCTTCGATTTTTTAGCATCCGATCAATTTGCGCCTGCAAAACTTCAGGTTTTGAGAGTCTGCCTTGTTCAGCCAGTTGAAATAGTTCTTCATCCGGCATGCTGGCCCAAAGAAAGTAAGATAGCCGTGACGCCAGGTCAAAGTCGTTGATCAGTTCCGGAGTCGAGCCTTTCGTGGCCGATTCGATTTTTAATAAAAACTGAGGCATCACGAGAACAGCCGTCAGCGTCTTTTGAATCGCCGTTTCGAATTGTTGAGAATCAGAGAATTCATTCAGAAAAAGTTTTTGAAGTCCTTTAATTTCGGCGGTCGTTGCTGGCCGCCGAAACGCACGTCTACAGAAATCCTGGAGAATGGCACTCCCTTGATCCTCTATGTTTTCGTGCGTCTTACCTGACGCAAGGATTTTGGACTTTGCGAGCTCCATTAGCGGTGAGGCATTCTCTGCGAACACCGCCGCCATGATTGACTCTGCCGACTGGGAATACTTTTCGAAAAGGCTGCCCTGTAAAAACAGTGTGTTGGCGCTGTTTTTGAAGCCGCTACTGCCGCTCAAATCTTGCGGGAACTTTGCGGTGTCTGCGAGATCGACGCCAATTAAGTCGCGAATGGTGTGACGGTATTCAGAGTGGGTCAATCGGCGGGGCGGCGTATAGCCGGGTTGGGTTACTAAATTGTAATCGAACTGCTCAATGGAAGTTTGAAACCAGTTTTCAAATTTTTGTTTTTTGGCAGCCTTTAAAATCCCCTCGTCAGGTGGCGGCATATCACCGAGTCGGATTCGCTGCGCAATGTTTCTCCAAGTCGTTAGGTTTTCGACTAGCGGGCGGTGGTTAAGCACCGAGGCTAAATCTAATTCCCCTTCAGATTCGGAGCCGGAATGACAATCGAGGCACTCCGTTTTAATTAGATCAAGTCCATAATCTTTTGTGGATTGCGCAGAAGCTCGACTGATCCCGGTAAACAACAACCAAGCAAACAAGATGCTGGTAAATAGAATGCTCGGGAAAGAGAATTGCCATCCACGTAAACTTGTTTGCTGTGTTTGAGCTGTTTTCATATCCTGCCAAGTGCGTTTTCAATTAGTCTTTAATCAGTTCAATTAAAACTTCGGTAGCTTCTTCGGTTTGATCCGACCAGAGATGTGCCTCAACAAGCTTCATTCTAATTAAGTTCTTGATTGGTTTTGCCGGATTGGTGCTTAGTAATTGATTTAAAACCTCGATTGCTTGGTCTTCTTCTTCGAATACTTCTTCCATCTGCATCAATGCATAGGCAGCGGTGGCAGTATCGTTTTCCGCGATTTCAGCCAATTGCCGAATGACCTCAAGTCTTCCAAGCGTTGCCTCGATTTCACGATGCTCGTTCTCACGATCGTCAAAGTGTTCTTCTTCATCGTGTTCGCCTTCGTCATGCTCATCTTCAGTGTATTCCCCTTCTTCCTCTTCGTATTCTCTTTCTTCTTCTTCGTATTCTCTTTCTTCTTCTTCCTGAATTGGGTTAAATCTACCTTCCTGAAGAGACGTTGGAGAGATTCCGTCGGCAGTAGCGACTTGCGTGTCCCAAAGTTGATTGGTAAGAATCAGCATCGCGCATAGCGTGAGGCAGGTAAGGATGGTTAGAAGTGGATTGTTAATACGCATTTAGGATCTCCTGGATGGATACGTGGGAGTCAGCTTATTTCGCTGAGGAACAAAAATTGAACGTTTAGGTCGTGCGTTATTCTTTGCGCCGTTGCTTTTTTTCTTAGGCGATGAATTGAAGACGGAACCTTGTCGAGCGGTCGTTTTCCAAAAGCTTGGTGGAGGTCGAGTTGGGTCTGAGTTTTTCGTGAGTTGACGACTGCCTATCCCTGAAGGTGACCGTGAGGATTTCGTCAGGCGAATTTGTGTTTGAACGGTGGACGTGGATTTTAAAAACGCATTTTTTACAGCGTTATCTTTTTGAAAGATTCTTGTTGTGTAACCACTTAGCCACAATGAAGAACGCTGCAGCGTTTGCAACTTTGAGTTAGATTTTTTTGAGAGTGAAGTCGTTTGAGGAGAATTAGGTTTTTGCGGGGCGAGTGCCCAGACCAAGCCGAACGTCAAGCCTAATAAAAGG
The DNA here is from genome assembly GCA_024225195.1 of Planctomycetaceae bacterium. Taxonomy (GTDB): domain Bacteria; phylum Planctomycetota; class Planctomycetia; order Pirellulales; family Pirellulaceae; genus Mariniblastus. The sequence continues at coordinate 10,100 of JAAEMV010000711.1, forward strand.
GTAGCTGCGAGGCTCCAGTGAATCAGAGAAGGATTTCTAGGGATGTCTTCGTGAATGGGTTGGATTTGCCTTGGAGACGCAACGTTATCTCTAGGCCTTAAAATTTCTGAGAGATCTCCTGGATACTTGTTTTGTAAGTAACGTTTCCGGAGTTTTTCAATTTCGCTTGGAGTCGGTTTCATGCGTGAAAACCTCCTTCGGGAAATTTTTGTTTCAGCTTTTTGGTTGCCTGACTCAAGGTGGCTTTTACGGTGCCTACTGAAATCTCCATGATCTTGGCAACGTCTTTCAGGGGCAAGGATTCAAAGTATCGGAGAATAATTGCAGTTCGTTGTCGGTCGGGAAGCGATTCGATTAGGTGATGGAGATTTTCTGTTTCAAAAGCTATTGACGGGTCGGTTGGGTATGCCGACTCGGTAGCGGGAAGCCGGTCCACAGCATCCTCGGCAGATTGTTTCCATTTATAATCCTGGCGTTGAAATTCACGGCAGACATTATTGGCAATTCCGAGAAGCCAGGTGGAGAATTTTCCGCTGCCTCGAAAATTGGCAAGGTGATTAATCATTCTCATGGCCGTTTCCTGAGTTGCGTCCACAGCGCGGTTCTCACTAGGCAACCGTGCCCGGCAAAAGCGAAAGACTTGATCTTGATGTTGGCGCAACAGTAACTCCAGAGATTCGCGATCACCATCGCGGGCGGATTTCCAAAGCCGAATGCTTGGGTCTGCACTCAATTGACAACGCCTGATAAGAGGGACCGCTGGATTATTGTTTATGAGTGCGTCGTAGAGCGGAAAGGTTTAGTGAAAAAACAATTTTCTCAATTACCTTTAAACTGTAGACTCAAAGCAGGGATATCGCCGAATAATCAGGCAACATTAGGGCTAAATTCAGCCTCTAACACTGAACGGACGTGATCCAAAACCTGCGATTGCACTTTTTCGAAATCGTTGCTGTCGATGAATGCCCCTGCAGCTGCCTTGTGTCCGCCTCCTCCAAACTCTTTGGCGACAACATTTGCGGCTGACTCGCAACGACTTCGGAAACTCATTTTATAGCCGCCCGATTCTTGTCCCACGATGATGACTGCGAACACAGTTCCATCAATTTCAAGGGCGAGATTGATTAAATCTTCGGTGTCTGTTGGCTTAGCTCCGGTTTTGCCGTAATCGTCTGGGAGGATAAAAGTGTGGGCCAGCTTGCCATCTAGCTCGGTTTGAATTCTTGCGAGCACAGTTCCTCGCAGGCGAACCCTGCCCGCTGTTTCTCTTTCATAGAGATCTCGGTAGATATCGGCAGGGATTGCGCCGCCGGCAAGTAGTTTTGCAGCAGTTTCGTAAGTGATTTCTTTGACTGAATTAAAACGAAACCAGCCGGTGTCGGTGGCAATGGCGGCGAAAAGTGGAATTGAAATTGCGGGAGTTAACGGAACGCCTAGGCATTCGGCTGCGTCGACGCACATGCGGCCTACGGCCTCAGCTGTTGTGTTTTTAAATAGTTCGGCGTCAATGTCGTCTTCCCCGACGTGGTGGTCGAAGATGATTTTTTTGTACGTAGAATTCCTGATGACATCGGCCATCGGGCCAAGTTGAATCCAGGCGCTCGTATCGAGAATGATATGAAGATCTGCATCTTCAAAATCTTTCGCCTCGATGTCCTGGTCAATGCAGAGAATTCGATTTTCGGGATCAATGAATTTTAAATTTTCAGGTACTGGTTGGCCGCAAACAATTCGAACCTGTTTTCCCAGAGCCTCGAGAATTCCCGCCATGCCAAGGCAACTTCCAAGTGCATCGCAGTCAGGACGAATGTGGCTGGTTAATACTATGTTGTTTGCCGCGTTAATAACTTCACGGAATCGGGGCCAGTCGACGTTCATTTTCGTTTGCTTTCAGTGGGTTTTTAACGCGGTAGATCGACTTGAGTCGTAAGCCGGGTGTGCCGGTCAAATTAAAGATCGGAATATTGTCTTGCGATCGCTCGCGTGGATTGCACGTCTAAGTCTAATTGGTCGGTGAGTTGTCGCGGGGTTTCGAATTGCCGAATATCCCGTAGGCGACTAATAAAATCAACCTCGATCGCCTCTCCATAAATGGAACCTTCGAAATTAAGTAGATGCGATTCGACTTTAGGTATGTGTTCGCCGAAGGTTGGGTTGGGACCAATGTGAATTGCAGACCAATGAGATCTTCCGTCGACATAGGTTCTGCCCGCGTAAACGCCTTTCGCGGGAATCAGCGTGTCGATTGCATCGAGGTTGGCTGTTGGGAATCCAATTTTAGTGCCCCGAGCTGCTCCATGGGTTACCATGCCGCGAATACGATAGGGGCGGGTTAGTAATTGTCTCGCTTGGTCTACATCTCCAAGACGAATCAACTCACGGATTCGACTGCTCGAGATGAACGATTCGGAACTCTCAAGTTTAGGTTCTACAATTTGGAGTTCGACTGACGACTCACGGCACAATTCACTGAGTCGATCGACGGTTCCCTCGCGTCCCCGACCGAAGTAAAAGTTTGGCCCTTCAACCATGGCCTTGGCTGCCATTTTTTCTACAACAATCTGTTTGAAAAAATCACGATAGCTTAATTCTAAAAGTGCACGATTGGTGGGGTAGGCGATGACCGCATCAACACCTAAATCGGCCAGGAGATCTGCTTTTCGATTGGTCCAGGTCAACGGCGGTGGTGTTTGGTCGGGACGGAGAATTCGAACCGGGTGTGGGTCGAACGTGAAGACGATCGCAGCTCCTCCGTCGCGTGAGGCAAACTGCTTTAATTGATCAATGATTACTTGGTGCCCACGATGGACGCCATCGAAATTCCCAATGGTCAACGCACCGCCGCGAAGCGATTCAGGGAATTCCGTGAGACTGCGAATTAACTTCATTGAAAAATTTTTGAACAGGAGAGAGTGGAGGAAACTAGTTGTTTAGAAAAAGATGTTGGTGGTTTGGTTTAACCAATAGTTTTGAATGTTGGGAATTCGATGGTGAACTGCGTGCCCTGATCAACTTCTGATTGCACATTAATTCTCGCATCGTGGGCTTCGATGATTTTTTTTGCGGTAGGCAGCCCAAGTCCAGTGCCTCCATCTTTGGAGGTGTAAAATTCTTGAAACATATTAATCAAGGCTGACGCTGCCATTCCGCAACCCGTGTCGATCAGATCCAGAGCGACTCCTTTGCGAGTTGTGCGAGTGCGAGCGACCAGTTGGCCGCCGCTCGGCATCGCTTCCATTGCATTTTTGACCAGATTTACCAGTGCCGCCTGAAGCGTTTGAGGGTCGAGGTTGATGCTTGGTAGTTCGGCGTCGAGATACCGGATGATCTCCACGCCTTGTTTGGCAGCTTGGGTTTCAAAAAAGTCCAGCACCTGATCAATCTGGTTGTTTAAGCAACCAGGTTTTAATTCGAGACTGCTCAGTTTAGTGAATCGGAGAAAATCGTTAAGTAGCGTTTCTAGTCGATGGCATTGCTGGATCACCGTTTCGGTTCGCTTGACCGCCCGTTGTGATTCCGGATGAGTCATGGCTTCGAGGTCTTCGTGAAGCAGTTCCATGTTCATGACGATGATCGAGAGAGGGTTTTTGATTTCATGAGCCAATGAGCCAGCGAGCTTGGCCAGCTCGTTGTATCGTTTTCTCAATTCGTCGATCGGTTCCATGTTATTACCATGCCCTTGCTAGGGGGAGTTCTTGGCAGCCTGCGGGATTGATTGTGTGCTCGATGATTCCTTTCCAAGCAGAGTCTTAAAGGCAGCGTCGCTTCACTGCGCAGACGGCTTGAAATTGAATCCGTTTGATTCAATTGTGGGAATAAAAAAGCTCGAAAGCCAAAACTGGCCTTCGAGCAATTCTAATGGATCGTCTTCGATCAATACAGCGATCGTAACAGTGTTTTGTTGAGGTAAACGTCTGTTTTCGCTGCGTTTTTATCCCGCGAAGCTTTAGCGTCGGTCGCGACCACCGCCGCCGCCTCCACCGCTGCGTCCGCGACCACCGCCGCCTCCGCTGCGTCCACGGCCACCGCCGCCTCCGCTGCGTCCACGACCACCGCCTCCGCTGCGTCCGCCTCGATCACCACCGCCGCTGCCTTCGCTGCGGGCTGGTCGATCTTCGCGGTCACCAGAACCAGCAGGTGCATCTGCTGTGGCGGATGCAAATTCGTCTTCGAGCCCAAGTTCTTCGAGTGCTTGGCGGCGACTAAGTTTGACGCGGTCATTTCCGTCGACGTCAATTACGAGTACTTTCATTTCGTCGCCGACGTGGCAGATGTCATCGACCTTGTCGATAAATCCGTTTGAAAGTTCGCTGATGTGACAGAGTCCATCGCGTCCGGGGAGAATCTCGACGAACGCTCCAAAGTCTTTGACGCTACTGACGGTGCCGTCGTAGATCTTTCCGACTTGAACAGTAGCGGTGCAGGCTTCTACTTTCTTAAGAGCTGCTTCGGCTAACGCTCCGTCAGTTCCGGCAACAGTAACGCGACCGTCTTCCGAAACTTCGATGACCGTTTGAGTCGTTTCCTGGATCGCGCGGATGTTCTTTCCACCTGGACCGATCAGCATTCCGATTTTTTCCGGATCGATTTGGGTAACTAGCAAGCGAGGTGCGTACTCGGAAAGCTCTTCCTGTGGACGTGAAAGAGTTTTGAGCATGGTGCGAAGAATTTCGATTCTCGCTTCGCGTGACTGCGCCATTGCTTCTTTCAGGAGATCGCTGCTAATCCCTCGGATTTTTAGATCCAGTTGGATACCAGTGATTCCATTTTGCGTTCCAGCAACTTTGAAATCCATATCACCGAAGTGATCTTCGCTTCCGAGGATATCGGTCAAAAGTGTGTAGCGATCACCTTCTTTGACCATACCGACCGAGATACCGGCGACTGGGTTTTTGATCGTGACTCCAGCGGCCATCAGTCCCAGTGTGGTTCCACAAACGGTTGCCATCGAAGACGAGCCATTGGATTCGAGGATGTCGGAGACAACACGGATCGTGTATGGGAATTCGTCCGCATCGGGTAGGACGGGGTTGATGCTTCGCTCTGCGAGGGCACCGTGACCAATTTCACGACGGCCAGGCCCACGAATCGGGCGGCACTCACCAACGCTGAAGCTTGGGAAGTTGTAATCGAGCATGAACTTTTTGGAGTATTCTTCGAATAGCCCGTCGACTCGTTGCTCGTCTCTTCCGGTGCCGAGTGTAATTGTGACAAGGGCTTGCGTTTCGCCTCGCTGGAAAATTGCAGAGCCGTGGACACGCGGAATAACGTTGGCGTGGCACTCGATTGGACGAAGAGTTTTTCCGTCTCGTCCGTCGGAGCGAACGCCATCGAGAATTGAATCGCGAATAACTTTTTCTTCGAGATCGTGAATGGCATTTTTTACGGCTCCAAGATCGTATGCGTTGTCAGCATTCGGATCGGGAATCATATCGCCAATGATGGTGTCCTTGAGTTTGTTCTTGGCTGCACCACGATCGTGCTTTCCTGCGATCAGGATTGCTGCTTTGTAATCGTCGTAGTATTTAGGCAGCATTTTGTCGAGCAAGCCATCGCTCTCAGGCGCTTCGAACTCATCCTTTTCAGGTGCGACTTTTTCGAACAGTTCCCGTTGCAAGTCAATTACCTGCTTACAGATCTCATGTCCGAATTCAATGGCAGCGAGCATTTCGTCTTCAGGAACTTCGCGAGCGAAGCCTTCGATCATTGTCACAGCGGAATCGGTTGCTGAGATGATAACGTCCATGTCGCTTTCTTCGAGTTGCTCTTGTGACGGAAAGGCGACGAATTCACCTTCGACACGAGCGACGCGCGTGGACGCGACTGGATCTTGAAATGGCATCGGAGAGATGAAACAGGCGGTTGAAGTACCGTTCATCGCGAGAACGTCACCATCAGTCTGTTTGTCACTTGAAAGGACAAAGTTTTGACACTGGACTTCGTTCTTGAAACCAGGAGCGAACATCGGGCGGATTGGACGGTCAATTAAACGAGCGGTGAGCGTCTCCTTGGTGGTAGGTCGGCCTTCCCGTTTAATAAATCCACCGGGGAATTTACCTGCTGCACAGGTTCTTTCGCGATAGTCACACATCAACGGGAAAAAGTCGATTCCCGGTCGCGGAGTACCAGTGGCAGCGGTCGAAAGCACAACGGTGTCGTTGTACTGGATAAGTACGGCGGCGGCGGCTTGTTTTGCAAGATAGCCGGTTTCAAACGACATTACACTCGCGCCAATTTTCTTTTCTACTTTTACTTTCACAATTTTTTCCTACATTAAATTCTTCTACAACATCATTAATTCAGATTGCAATTTCTCAATGGGTATTAACCACGAATTGCTTTGGGCTCACCATCAACACTGATGTGCTTGAGCCCAACGATTAGCCATATTTGTCAAACAGCAAAACAGTTGCTGGATTTTGAATACGGCGAAACTGATCGCTGTTTCCAAGCGACAGTCTGACAAGTGCGAGTTATGAAATCCGTTCATCACGACGTTCACTAAGAAACGTCCGCATCGACTAGAGCACCTTCCGCGGTGCGGCTCACCGGTTAGCCGGTGAAGAGAGATCAAAAAGAAAAGTGGCACACATCAGATGGTGCCACTTCGATGAAAATTACTTTCGAATGTTGAGTCGTTCGATGATGTCGAGATAACGATCTGCATCATTTTTTCGAACGTAATCCAACAATCGACGGCGACGAGATACCATGCCCAACAATCCACGTCTCGTGGAATAGTCTTTTTTGTTTGAACGCATGTGCTCAGTCAGGTGATTAATCCGTTTGGTAAGGATAGCGATTTGAACATCGGGAGAACCCGTGTCTCCATCCTTTGTTTGGAATTCCTTTACCAACTCAGCTTTATTCTCTTTCGTAATGGCCATAACCGTTTGATCCAATGTCGCGGCGGAAGGGAAGACTGTGAATAGACTTCTATCGGCTCGCGTTTGATCCAACTCCTTCAATTACCTACAAACTACAATTTTCCAACAAATACTGTGGTTCGTTTGGTACGAAGCACAGTTCCCCGGGCCATCCGGAGCTCTTCTCGCTCATTTTTCAGTCTGGAAAGTTTACCGATTACCTGTTTTTTTGCAATAAGAGAAAACCTGTTTTTTCCGAGTAATTAGCCAAATGCTTGTCGTTTCGGTCTAGATTGCCATGGCCGTCACCGGCTGGCGGGTGGGTTGGGAGCGGGATTTGGCGTGCAGAGCCCTAGATTACGTTAATTTCCTATTTTTCCCGTTGATTGTGCAACTGTGAATAATTAAACGATTTTTTAAATATTCTAATGATTTTGCGAGGAAAGCAGGATGATGAAATGTTGTGTCCGGCTTCAAAAGGTTAAAGTGTTAGCCTGCTTGAAAAGCTTAGACTTTACGAGACCAGGGTAAATTAGCGCCCTGAAACAATTCGTTGAAACATTTTGGAGATTTGAAACATGCGTACAATTTTGACTTTTATGGCGATGGCGATGCTCGTCGTTGCCGTCGGCTGCGATAAGGGTGCTACCAAAACAGAGCCTGCGAAAGCGACTGGAGCCGAGGGTAACGGAGCTGCAGAAGTAAAAGCACCTAGCACTGGTGACACCCCTGCAGCTAAGCCCGCCGACACAGAAGATAAGCCAGCGGCAACTGATGGTGCTGCTAACGATGACGCCTCTGCAACTCAAACCGTTTCCCTTAAGCTTCCAGGCATGACCTGAGGTGGCTGTGCTGCGTCCGTGAAAGGCGCTCTAGCTGGTGTTACTGGTGTTAAAGACATTAACTGCGATACTTCAACTCGCTCATGCACATTCTCAGCACCAAAAGATTTGGACGTTGCTGCAACGCTCAACGAATTGGTAGAAGGTGGGAACAAGCACATCAAAGATTGGTCAAACGCAGAGTAAGCGTTTTCCAATTTGGATCAATTGAAAGCGTTCGCCATTTGATGGCGAACGCTTTTTTTTTGAATTCAATTAAAAGGGATGCCCACGCAAATGTTGATTTTTTTAAACATCTTCCGTTGCAGTGGTGGGGTACCGGAATCAAATGCAAAAATATTTCTTGTTCCTCGAAGACCTAGTTGGAATGGGGAACGAAATGGGTTTACAATAAAGCCCGATGGAGATTAGAGAAATTTTTTTCTCAGTGGAGGTAAGAGATTGCTCTGTTGTCTTCTTTCCGACGTTTTCGAAAAAGCCCTGTTCGAGATGAGCGAACAGGGCTTTTTTGTTTGAACGTTGAAGTTGGCAGCAAAGAAATTGGTCTTTGTTTTAAAAGCCTTTGAAAGTTTAGATGTCTGTCTCGTCGAAAAGTGCATCGACGTACTCACCGACGTCGAATGATGCAAAGGCATCGTGCGTTTCTCCGAGTCCGATGAACTTAACTGGGAGTCCAAATTCTTCGCGGATGGGAATGGCAACACCACCTTTAGCGGTTCCGTCGAGCTTGGCGAGGATGATTCCAGTGCAGCCGGCAGCTTCGGAAAATCCACGCGCCTGGCTGATGGCGTTTTGTCCTGCGGTCGCATCGAGAACGAGCAGCACTTCGTGGGGTGCGTCGGGGATTACTTTGGCCATCACGCGGCGGATTCGCCCCAGTTCTTCCATGAGGTTGTTTTGTGTTTGCAAACGACCTGCAGTGTCGACGATGACAACATCCGCAGCATCATTTTTTCCGGCCTCGACCGCTTTGTAGGCGACGCTGGCAGGATCGCTACCTTGGCGACCGGTTACGATTTCGGCACCCATTCTTCCGGCCCAGATCGTCAACTGTTCGACAGCAGCGGCGCGAAAGGTGTCGCCCGCTCCAAGAACAACAGACTTGCCGGACTCGCTGAAGCGATGCGCAAGTTTAGCAATCGAAGTCGTTTTTCCAGCACCATTGACTCCGACTACCATGATCACGGTCGGTCCGGATTCGGCAAGTTGAATATCGCTCGATTCCTGCTGCATAATTTCGGTGATCGTCTCTTTGGCAGATTCGACGAGGTCAGCCATGAAGAGCTTTCGCCCCCGAAATTTATTTTGAATACCGTCTCTGATTTTTCCTGCCGGGCCGCCACCCATATCGGTCTTTACGAGGTGGGCAAACAGTTCGTCGAGGAATTCGTCGTCAACCAATCGCCCCTCTTTGACCAGGTCGCGAATGTCGGTGTTGAGTGCGGTGACGGTTTTTTTTAACGCCGATTTAACGAAGCCAAACATTCCCGTTGACTCTTGGGCTTCCTCGGTGTTTGCGGTGTTTTCGTCTTTTTTTCCAAATGGATTCCAGCGTGCCATGAGTTTCAGCTTTGTTTTTGGGGCATAAAAAACGTCGAAGGAATCGACGCACGATTAGTTTAGGAAGTCTGTGGTCGTTAATCAGATTGTGCAGGAGGTTGGTTGTTCATCAGGCGGTCGAGAACTCCATTAACGAATTGGGATGAGTTATTGGTCCCGTAGCGTTTTGCCAGTTCGATTGCCTCGTTGACGACTACTCGGTTGGGAGTCTCCGTAAATAAGATTTCGTAGGCCCCCAAACGCAAGACGTTGCGATCCGTCGCGGCCATTCGGGAGAGTTTCCAGTTTCTCGCAATTTCTTCTAATTGCTGATCAACTGCATCCCGATGTCGACGCACTCCAGCCAGTAAATCCTCGGCGAATTGGACCAGGGATCTGTCTTGGTTCAAGCGAGCATTCATAAACCGCAATCGGATATCTTCCGGTTGATCGGTGTTGAGGTCATCTTGATAGAGGACTTGGAGTACGATTTCTCTGGCTCTGCTGCGTCGGGACATAGCTTGGATTGGGAATTTCAGACACGGGTTTTTTTAAAATGCATCGCGTAATTTGGTTGCATCTTAGAGCAAGACGGAGCAGGAGTGAACGGGTGCGTTCCCCCGGGGGTGACGGCGGTGCTGTGTTGGAAGAATCTTGGACGGAGCTAAAGTGTCAGCTAAACGCTAAGCAGCCTTTGGTGTCACCCGATGGTGGCGGTCAAGCGAGATGGCTAATTTCTTTTTTGAGTAACAGCATGTGAATTGCTGCTTCTGCGGTCTCTACGCCTTTATTTCCAACATTTCCTCCGGATCGTTGGATCGCTTGATCCATGGTGTTGCAGGTCAAAAGCCCAAAAGCGACCGGTTTTTGGTGCTGCAGGCTTAGTTGGCCCAGGCCGTTGCTCACCGTGGTGTTGATGTGCTGGTCATGGGTGGTTTCTCCGCGAATGACGCAACCAAAGGTGAGTACGGCATCAAACTGTCCTGATTCGAGTGCAAGTTGAGCACCGCCTGGAATTTCCCAAGCGCCAGGAACCCAGAAGACTTTGATTTGTTTGGCCGGCACTAAATTGCGGGTCAGCGTTTGCTTGGCACCCTCGAGTAGCTTCCCAGTGATGCTGAGGTGATATTTGGAAACGACGATAGCGAAACGGTCTTCTGATATTGAGCCGGTAGTTCCCTGGAGTTCTTGAATCAAGGCTGACCTCGAAGTTGATGGTTGGTGTTATGCTTGTCGCGGAAAAAGTGCAACTCGGTGATGGCTGGTTGGGCTTCTGGTAGGGCTTCACTACTGAGTTTTTGCAAACGCTTGTTCAGTCGAGGTGATCGAGTGATTGTGTTTGCAAAAACTGGAGTGGTACTAAAAAGCTCCACTCGATTTGATGCTCATTAGAAATTCAGCATTGGTTTGAGTTTTCTTGAGCCGACTGGTGAGCAAATCCATTGCATCGGGCGGGTTCATTTCACTTAGCACCCGGCGCACTTTGCAGATGCGGTCGTATTCGTCTTCGTCAAATAATTTCTCTTCCCGCCGAGTTCCACTGGCGTTGATATCGATTGCAGGCCAAATGCGTTTATCGACCAATGATCGATCGAGGACGATTTCCAGATTCCCTGTCCCTTTAAATTCTTCAAAAATGACTTCGTCCATTTTGCTGCCGGTATCGATCAGCGCTGTGGCAAGGATGGTCAGTGATCCGCCCTCTTCGATTTTTCTCGCTGAACCAAAAAACGCTTTTGGTTTTTGCATCGCGTTAGCATCGAGTCCGCCAGAAAGCGTCTTGCCGGATTGCGGGCACTCAGAGTTCCAAGCTCGCCCCAGGCGGGTAATTGAGTCGAGGAAAATAACGACATCCACGCCGCTCTCAACGAGACGTTTTGCTTTTTCCAATACCATTTCAGTGACCTGAATATGGCGAGAAGCAGGTTCGTCGAAGGTAGAGCTGATCACTTCACAGCGATCTCCCTGAACTTCCCGTTCCATGTCAGTGACCTCTTCGGGACGCTCGTCGATCAGCAGCATGATTACATAGGCACTTGGGTAATTGTGGAGGGTCGCTTGTGCCATTCGCTGCATCAGAATTGTCTTTCCTGCACGCGGTGGACTGACGATTAGCCCCCGTTGCCCAAATCCAATGGGAGCCAGCATATCGACAACACGAGTTGACATTTCTTTGGGGTTGTTTTCCATCACCATCCGCGTATCGGGATGGAGAGGAGTGAGGTCATCAAAGTTGGAACGCCGGGCACTGTCCGCCGGGTTGAGTCCGTTAACAGACTCCACTCGCAGGAGAGCAAAGTATCGCTCATTTTCTTTGGGTGGGCGGATTTGCCCTTTGACGACTGAGCCGTTTCTGAGATTGAATTTTCTAATTTGGCTCGGGGAAACGTAAATGTCATCGGGGCAATTAAGATAGTGGTACTCGGGACTTCGTAGAAATCCAAAGCCATCTGGGAGGATTTGCAGCGTCCCCTGGCCGCACATGATGCCTCGTGCTCTGACGCGTTCTTTCAGCATTCGGGTGATTAAATCGCGTTTGCCAAGTTCCTTCGCGTCGCTGATCCCTTCAGTGAGCGCTTGCTCTGTCAGCTCTTCAACCGACATTTTCTGCAAGTCGGTAACGTTGATGACTTCGCCTTCAAATGCCGACTCGTCAGGAGTTTCGGTTGCCGGTTTTCGCTCGCGCGAGATAGCTTCAGCAATCGACATCGGCTCCCCGGAAGATTCGATTTCCCTCAATTTAGCCGCGACTTCTGGATCCAGCGGGTATTGTTTGTTGGATTGGGAACCGTGAGGACGACTCCGAGAACCACGTCCTTGAGGGTCGCGCGGATTGGACTTTCCAGTTTCAGCCATTTTGATTTGCTTTCGGGACTTCAGCTCAGAGGAGAGGAGTATGATTTCTGAAACTGTTGCCTAGGGTGTGTTAGTAAAAAGAGAGTCGGGAGAGTGGTGTTTTTCGGCTAGTGGTAGGTTCCAGGACCGCCATAAATCGCGGGCTTGAAGGTAGGTCGCATTTTTTGAGCCGCCGTTATCGATGATGTTGGTGGCGAGGTTACGTTTTTCTTCAACAGGAGTTTGGAAAGACTCGCGTTTGGCGAGTTCGTCTGAACTCCAACCGCGAAGTTTCGCGCGGGATTTTCGGGTTGCTAAGTTTGCATCCACAAAGACAACTTTGTCACACATTTGATCCCATCCCGCTTTGAACATGACTGGGGCGTCAAGCAAAACTGCCGGGGTGCTGGATTGATGTTGTTTTAAGGCTGAGTGGATACGCTCAGAGATTACAGGATGGGTTATTTTCTCCAGAGTTTTCAAAGCGTTAGGATCGTTAGGGTTAAAAACGATCTTGGCGAGTTGGGTTCGATTAATCTCATTTTCTTTATCAATAACGGAATTACCAAATTCCAATACGATGGAATTTTTGATCGTTGCTTGTTTCAAAATCTCATGACCAATGCGATCTGCATCGATCAGTGTCGCACCGAAGTGCATGAAACAATCAGCAACCAGGCTTTTTCCACTGGCAATCCCACCTGCTAATCCGATGACGAGCATGGTGTGATTCCCCGAATTACATTGTTGCGAATTCTAAAATACGGAAATGAGAGCGTCGCGCTGGTGCTCCGATAATGTTAACCGCGGTGCCAAGTGTCAAAACTTGACACCGGCACGCCTGTTCGCGATTTGGACTATCGATAGAGTACGCCTGTAACGTCGCCCGTTTAGAGCAATCCAATTAGCCAAACCATCAACGCCCTGATTGAATCGCGATTAAACGAAGTCACAGTCGATGATGTTCAAATTAGCCATCCGCTACACGTCCTCTGTGGCACATACACTGAATTGGCCATTTACATGCCTCAGTGTTTAACGCCAGTGCCGGCGCCGTCGTCTCAAGACCCTACCAAACTACCTTTTATCGGCCGTTGATTCTAGGATTGTTCGGAATAATTTAAATGCTTCACGGAGATTGTTATCCCTAGGTGACTGCGGAGCTCGGTCTCGCAATTTTATTTTCGATGTTTTGCTGCTAGTTGGGTGGGCGTTTGTGAGTTGATTTTCAGTGCTTACAAAACTCGACGTTTAGATACAAAAGAGGCTTCTCGCGAAAACGTGGTGGGCAAGGTCTGCGATTTGGGTAACAATAGTGGATCTCCCGACCTTTTGCCCCACAAACGGGTAGTAGTTTTGCCTCAAGCATTCATATTGTGAACAGAGTTGTTGGCAGAAGGCTAGGGATTGCATCGCTAATTCTAATTCCAAAAAACGCACGGTAATTAAGATGAACCTGATTCCCTTAAAATCAAATGTCCGCCTTGGAGTTGTGCCAACTCACCTTAAGTTTGTAGGTGGGCTGGTACCCGACGAAAATGGTAAAGTCCCGAGAAACGCGGAGGGCGTGCTTATCGTTGTCGACGATATGAGAAAGTTGACAGAGGCTTCCAGGGTAAAAATTAGCTGTGTTCAGATTCCTTATTTTCCAGGTTTGGATGAGGAAGACGTTGCGGAGATGGTTCGTGAGTTTCGAGCGTTAGACCTCGAAGTTCAATTCATTTTGATGGTAGGCGGTGCCGACCCGATGGATCCTGCTGACGAGGATGCCGTAGTGGCGATGTTGGTTGGAGGTTTGAACGCCGCTAAAAAACATGGGATTGCGCATGTTTCCTCGACGTCGGTTGAAGCTTGGATGCAAGCCGGCGCGACCGAAAAAGTGGGAGATGAATTTGAAGCTGCTGTGGCTCAAAATGTTAAGGTTCATACTCGAGCGGCGAGAGAGTTTGGGATTGAGGGAAGTGGTGTGGTCGCATGGCACATCGAATTTCTGCGAGGCGGTGAATTTCAGACGTTCACGGACATTGGCCGGATCTGGACCTTTGTACGGCGGACGAATGAAGAGATTGGAGAACCATTTTTCAAGGTGATGGTGGACGCGGCTCATTGTGGTGATTCCGTTTTATCGATTCCAGAAAATGAAACACTCATTGCTGAGATTGCTGCTGCGGGTGCTTTGGGGATTTTTCATGCTTCGGCCAAGACAACACGGGGTTGTCTCTCAACCGATGACGGTTGGATCGGCGCGCTGTTAGCGGCCTGTGCCCAAACGGGTTGTCTAGAAATGGCCTTCGTTGAGTTATTTCACCACGAAGACCCGGCACTTGAACCGCTACGCGAACTCGACTCTGGGCACGGAATTGACACCACGGATGGACGTTCCTACGACGAGGCAGTGCTGGATGGTTTGGTTGATGTGGGTAGGCGGCTCAATAATCTGGTGGCCCGAGGAATGTTGGAAAACTAGCGGGAGAGCGATGAGGGGGCGAGTTTTTTCAAAAAAAATTCAATTTTCCCCCAAAACCTCGCCCTGCTGAGGGGGAGGTGAATGCTTGCTGACAATTGTCTCTAAGTCGAATTAAGTGACATCATCCACATAAACCGACGGAGTCCTAGCGATTCTTAATCGGTAAATGCCTAGAATTTGACACTAATTTTGCTCCCATCTAAGATTGGATGGTAGTTTGGGAAGACTAGTTTCTCTTTTCGTCAAACTTTCGCTAATCGTCATAGCTTCTTCGGGTGTGACTGTTGTAGCGTTTGTTTGAGTCTAACTAGGGTTGGTGGCTTCATTTACCGATAGACGAAGAGAGACCACAGTTACGAATCATTGAAAATAGTTTTGATTCACTTGCCGCAGTTTAATTTGTCAATGATTTGCCGAAACTGCATTTACAAAACAATTTTGCCCGGCGATTTTTTCGTCCGAGGTGCTTAGGAGAACGAGGATGGCTGCTAGAGAAAACCAGGGATACTTGGTTGCCGTCATAATCTTGGTGATTTTATTGCTCTGTCTTGGGCTTTCGACCTTTTTGGCGGATGCCGGAAGAAGGCAGTCGGCGGAATCACTGAAGACAGCACAGGACAAGTTGGCTGCAAGCGAAGCGGTTCTTGAGTCGTACCGTGCCAAGGCTAATGTCTTAGAAGCACTTGTAGGTGACTTTGGGCCAAGCGTTGCAGAGGTTGACGCTGAAATTCAAACCATCAAGCAAACAAGTGCGAAGCCAAGTCTGTCGGCTACGGCGAAGGACACTGTAAACAGCATTCTCCAAAAAGTAGAGGAGATCAATGAAGTTTACAAAAAAGACATGTCTGGTGCTGCTGCGGTTGCCGGTGGTGCTGCCGGAGAAGCTCGTACTTGGCGTTCACGAATTCAGACGTTGACTAGCTTAGTGGATCGAAAGAATAAAGATAACAAGACGGCGGTTGAGCGTTCTAAGAATGACGAAAAGGAAGCCGCACAGAAAGTTAAACAAGCCCAGGATCTGCTTGCTCTGACTCGCAAGACGATGGATGACTTAAACACTCAGTTGAAGGACGAAAAGAAGCGTTCGCTCGAAAAAGAGACACAACTTAAGGGTGAGCTTGCCGAAGCGATCAAAGAGAGCGAAAACGTAAACAATGATTACAAAGATTATCGGGCGAAAAAAGATTCCGAAATCAGCTCGATCCAAAATGAACTCGCTGGTGTAACTAGCGAAAATGAAAAGATGAAGATCAAGATCAACGGTTACGAGCGAGAGGTTTTCGACCGACCGGACGGACAAATTGTTAAAGTGGCATCACGGCTTCAGTCTGTCTTTATTAACATTGGTAGCGAAGACGGATTGCCGCAAAACGAAACATTCTCGATTTACGATCAAGATGTGATTAACTTCGACAAGGGGAAACACAAGGCGAAAATCGAAGTCACGCGAATTTACCCCTACCGAGCTGAAGCACGAATCACTGAGGAAGATCCTACCAACCCAATTCTCTCTGGCGATCACGTTCTGACCGCGACCTGGGATCCGGGTAATAAGGTGAAATTTGCTGTTGCCGGTGCCTTTAACCTAGACGGCGACATCTACGATGATCGTGACAAGTTGATCAAGATGATCGAGCGGAACGGTGGTGAAGTCGTTGCGACGCACGATTCGGAAGGTACGATCACTGGAAAAATTGACGCCAGCGTGCGTTACATCGTGATTGGAAAGCCGCCGACACTCGCCGAAGATGCAGGTGAAGGGCTAATGCGGAACTCGTCGGCCATCGTCGCGGCCATGAGAACCCTAGAAGCAGAAGCAAAGAAAAACACGGTAGAGCCAATCGACTTGCCGAAATTGTTAAACCGAATGGGCGTTCGGGCGAAGCCTAAGACAACGATCATTCAAAGCGGAAACATTCCGCTGCCGTCGAAGGCTTCGCGTGATTCTGATCGCTAAACCAGTTCGACGAATTTGAAAATAGAAACAGCCGCCAGATCTAATCTGCGGCTGTTTTTTTTTGACTGGCTGCACAAACTTGGGGCAAACCACTTAGTCTCAGGGGGGCTTGAAGACAAGCGATTAAGATGGCACCAACCGGTTGTCGTCGTTATCGAGGAAATTCGTCAAGCAATTATTTCTTGTTCTTCTCAGCAGGTTTCTTCGCCTTAGTTTTCTTGTCAGCAGGTTTCTTGTCAGCAGGTTTCTTGTCAGCAGGTTTCTTGTCAGCAGGTTTCTTAGCGTCGGGTTTCTTGACCTCAGGTTTTTCGGCAGGCTTGGCCACGATCGGTTTGAGTTTTAACTCGCCTACGATCATGAGCTCTGGTTTGGTTTTTTGAAGTTTTGCGATTCCCGCTTCGGTGACTTTTGACTTCCAGACATAGAGTTTCTCTAATTTTGGTAGTGACTTAATGTGCTCCAAGCCCGCGTCGGTGACTTGCGTTCCGTAAAGGTTGAGGTAGGTCAGCTGCGGGGCTCCTTTCAGGTGCTTGAGGCCCTCGTCACCGATTTTGGTCCGTTCCAAATGCAGCTTCTTAAGAAGAGGTAGGCTGGCGATTTGTTTGAGGCTGGCATCGGTAATGTCAGTGCCGGCTAAATTAAGCCAGATAATGTTTGAGATCGAATTGAGACCGGCTAGTTGAGGGTCGCCAATCGGCTGGCTTGACAGGTAGAAACTGACTTCGCGTGAATCGTCGGCAGCCGATATTTTTAATACCCGGCCTCCGCTGTCTTCGACTTGCTTGATCGCTTGGTTTTCGGCGGAGTTTTTCTCTTGTCCGCTACACGGGGCAATGAAGTTGAGGAGCGGCAGGTATGCCACCGCTGCGCTGAGTAACATCAGTTTGCTGGAACGATTTAGGCGAAAGCGGTTCATACTCATTTTGCATTTCTCGGTAACTAGTAAGGTCACGATCAAGTTCGCATTGTAATCGAATGGTTAAGCCAAGGTGACGGCGAATGCAGAAAAACTCGGCCCGATATGACATTTTAAGTGGTAGAACAAAGCGTGAAGAATGCCAGGAGACCCAAGGCGGCAGTCCTGAGGCAGGTTATTAGACTCCAGCGGTAGTCTCGTCACCGAATGGATTCTCGTTGTGGGGCATCCACTTGCACATCGCAACTCCCATGAAGTAGAGGAATGTCAGCGGAACTGCTAGTAACAGCATGCTAATCGGGTCGGCAGGCGTCAGGAACATTGCCAATACGAAAATCACAAGAACTGCTACCCGCCATTTGCTCAGGTAGTTTTCTACCGTGAAGAGTCCGATTCGATTCATAAACAACATCACCAAAGGGAGTTGGAATGCCAATCCGAATCCGAGGGGTAGAAACATAACGAAACTAAGCCAATCGTTGATTCGCATTTCCGGTGCGATCCCCATTGATCGATTGAATGAAAACAGGAATCCTAACACCGGCTGAAAGACAAAATAGAATGCCAGGAGAACGCCTGTAACAAACAGTAAAATACTGATGGGTAGAAAGACATGGATGTATTTTTGTTCGTGGGGATAAAGTCCAGAGGCGACAAACGACCAAATTTGAAAGAAGATCCACGGCCCTGATAGGATCAGCGACGTAAACAGACCCGCCTTCAGCCAAACAGTAAAGGGTTCAGCGACCCCGAGTGCGAGCGGCTCAAATTCTCCATTTTCCCAGATTTCAATTGGAACCAAGTCCGCTTTGAATGGGGGCATTTGCTCGCTGAAAACATAAGTGATCAGCGCTCGATTCAGGCGTTGAGTTAGAACTGGATCGTTTTTTTCTTTTAATTGCTTTCGGACGCTGGCGAGCGGTTTTGTTTCGGGCGGTTCAAGCATCGCCCAGAGTCCTTTTGATTCATCCAGTTCGAGCAGGTCATCAAAAGCGGCTGATTGGTGGATTGTCTCTGCTTTGACTAGGTGATTAAAAACTGTAACCACTTGATTTAAGTCTTCGGGGCTAGTCGATGTTTGCGAGGCGATGTTGGCAAGCGTTTCACGATCCGCTGCTGTGAGGGACGCGCTAATCGCAGCAATTTTCTTTGCCGTCGGTGAGCTTTCATCCGTGGGTTCGGTGAGCTGTTTGCATAGGTTCACGAGCTGATCAGAGTCGAAGTGACTTGCTCGGAAACCAAACGGTTCTAGATTGACCTTTTCCGCAAAGTCTGGAATGACAGTTTTTAATGCGAGAGCGAGTTCGGCTGGGCTAATTTGAACTTGCTTCGGAATTCGCTGATCTTGTTGCATCCAAGGGAGGTACTCAGGTGGCACAAACCCATAGCGCTCAACCAGTTCATCGGAGGCGTCTTCGAGGTCGAATTTGAGGATCGCCTCAACGAGCGGTTTTTTCAAAATTTCGACCACTTGGTCGGCAAAATAAAATCCGAAAACGCCGGCAATGGCAACGCCAATCAGAGCCCGGACTAGGACGCTGCGAAGTTCCTCGAGATGTTCGCCAAAGGACATGCGACTCGACTCAAATAAATCTTCGTTAGATTGGCGAAAATTCATGTTCGAAGGGCCCGGAGTCGAAGTGCACTGAAAATTGGAAATTCATAAAGACACGGGTGAAATGGGTATTTTCCTGAATTCAAATTCCCCATCCACGGTTCTCCGATGTTAACATGGACAGGCATCGTCAACAATGTTGCTTGCCCTCTGTTTGACACTCGCTTAGGGGTGGAGGCGTGTAGCACGTACGGTCACGTGATTCGTATGGGTCATGCAGGTTTGGCTTGATGCAAACAGCGGTAATTTGAGTAGTAGTAACTCAGTGTTGAGGGCGTTCCTGTGATGCTCTTTTTGCTCACCGATAAACGAGGATTTAAAAATTGTATCCGCTTCGCTTTGAACCAATTTTTCAACGCTATCTGTGGGGCGGGCACCGTTTGGGTGAGGTTTTTAACAAAGCAATAGGTGAATCGGCGGCAGCAGAGAGTTGGGAGGTGGTCGACCATGGCGATGCTCAAAGCATCGTTCGCGAGGGCGAATTCTCCGGTTGGACGTTAAGTCGATTGATTGCGAAGTTTGGCAATGAAATTTTGGGCCCCGAATTGTTCACCAGCATAACCGCTGATGAGGTTCCCGATTCATTGCGAGCTCGATTTCCGTTGCTGTTGAAGTTTCTCGACGCCAACCGAAACCTCTCGGTACAGGTGCATCCGGATGACCAAATGGGTGCGTTGCTCGTTCCGCCCGATTTAGGGAAAACTGAGGCTTGGTATGTAATGCATGCTGAGCCCGGAGCTAGGATCTTTGCGGGCTTGAAAACAGGCGTTTCGGAAAATGAATTTAGATTGGCGATTGAAGGTGGTAACGTCGAATCGACGTTGCACCACATCACTCCCTCGAAAGGGGATTGCGTGTTCATTCCTGCGGGGACGATTCATGCCATTGGTGCCGGGTTGTTGATCGCAGAAATTCAGCAGGCAAGTAACACGACCTTTCGTGTTTATGATTGGGGACGAGTCGGCGTCGACGGTCAGCCGCGGCCGTTGCACATAGAAAGGTCCATCGAGGCTACTAATTTTGCACGTGGTTCCGTTGTTCCCCAGGTACCCGTCTCAATCGCGGGGACTCCCTGGGAACGACTGGTTGCCTGTGAGAAGTTTGAAATGAATCGAGCGTTTATCAACGAACCCATGACGGTGGGGGGAGACGGTCGCTGTCGAATTCTTGCGGTAACCGGCGGAAGCGTTCAGCTAAGCGGAGATCCCTGCGCAGAGCCGCTCTTGCTCGCTGACACGGCATTATTGCCGGCCTGTCTCGGTACGACAGCGGTTCGGCCTGGCGTTGACGGCGTCGAGCTGTTGGAAATATCGATACCGAGCCGTCGATAGTAGGGCAGGGGAGGTGCTATCAAAAGGAAGCTATTGCTGAATTCTCGTGCTGACTCTAATGTTCTCGCTGAAAGATCACAGAATTTGAGTTCGATGATTTTATGGCGGTTCCCATGGCAGATCGATTGACAAATATGCGTTGTGTTTCGCCAAGAATTTTTGGAATTCTCGGGCTGCTAATTCTCATTTCCACAGGGTGTCGAGTTCAGCCGAACTGGGGACCACAAGGCACGATTGGTCAGCAGCGTTCTAATGCGATCCAGCACGATCCGTTCCCGAGCGACGATTTAGCCCCGCCTATTCTCGGAGGGCGTCCTCCCGGTTTTGAGCAGCCAAAGTCCGAGTCTGTGATTGCGCAAGGCTCGCCCTTTTCGAGCAAACAGCCCGGACGAGGCCCTGTTCAGCCAGCCTACGGATTCTAAGCCGACCGCTGCATTCCGGTAGTTGCGGAACGCTCCCTCACTCGCCTTAATTACTGCGGTGGGTTCCGCGCGATTTTGCAAAGCGTCTCGATTCCTCGTTCGATAACAGCATCGTCGACGGCATAAGAAATCCGAAAGTGCGTATCTTCATCGCTGAAGATATTGCCCGGGATCACCATCATGTTGTTGGCGATTGCTTCTTCGATAAAGGTCTGTCCATTTCCCCAAGGTAATTTGGGGAATAGATAGAACGCTCCTCCGGGTTTGGCGATCTCGTAGTCGTCCTTGAGTCCTTCGAGCATGCGGTCACGCTTGGCTTTGTAGGAAGCGACATAGGGCGACATGTCGACGTCCATAGCGGCTGCTCCGGCCCACTGAGCGGGTTGTGGTGCGCAAACGAAAGTGTACTGTTGGATCTTCAGCATCGTTTGCATGAGCTGCGCAGGACCATGGACGTAGCCAACTCTCCACCCCGTCATCGCATAGGTTTTGGAAAATCCATCGATAACGATCGTATCGGGGTTGTAGGTTGCTGCAGAAATGTGCGGCTCGTCGTAGGTGAATTTGCTATAAATCTCATCCGATACCAGACAGATGCCGCGTTCGTGAGCCAGTTCAGCCACGGCTTTTATTTCTTCCGCTGTGGGGCAGATTCCCGTTGGATTAGAAGGGCTGTTTAAAATAATCATCTTGGTTTTTGGTGTGATCGCCGCTTTGACTTTCTCGATGTCAATTCTGAAATCAGGGTACGTGCTGATTTTGACACTCTTGCCCCCAGCCATTTCGATCATCGCTGGGTACATCACAAAGAACGGATCAAAATAAATGACTTCGTCACCCGGATTGATGGTTGCCAATACGGCTAGGAATAGTCCACCACTGGTTCCCGAACAAACGAAGAGTTCCCGATCGTCGTGACCGAATTGGGAATCGACTTCAGCTTGGAGTTTTTCTCTTAAAACGGGCATTCCCTGTGTTGCCGCGTAGCCATTTTTACCCTGTTCCACGGCGCGAACCAGTTCGGATTTAACTGCCGGAGGGACGTCAAAATCGGGCTGGCCAATCGAAAGGTTGATTGGATCCTTGAGTTTGGCGGCCAGATCGAACATGCGCCGAATTCCGCTGGAATCAAACCCGTGCGTGCGGTTTGCAATCCAAGTGTCGAAAGCGGGCATAAGATCCTCCGGTAATTAAAAAATGATGTATTAAATCAGCAATCGGCCTTATTCTAGCGTCAATTTAGAAATGTGTCAGAGCCAGTAAGACTTAGATTGCAAATCGGCGGTTGTGAGATTGATTATGCGTCACTAGAATTCGTTCTAATCTCGATTCTGGCACTTGGAAACCTCGATGAGCGAACTCCATCACGAGTGCGGCGTTGCCGCAATTTACCACCTCCCCAACCAACCAGTTAGTGATCTTTGCCCGGGCGGCGCAGATCAGGCATCCTCGCTCATTCCCAGAATGTTGCTCGATATGCAAAACAGAGGGCAGCTTTCGGCTGGTATGTCGCGTTTCCATTCCAATCCTAAGAACGGCCAGCTGATCGATACCTATCGGGAACTGGGGAGCGTGCAGGAGGTCTTTCGGCTTTCTCATGCTGCTAAAGCGACGAGCTTAATGGAGAAGTACGCGGGGCCAGCGGCAATTGGGCATGTCCGTTATGCGACCTGTGGAAAAGACGATCGAAGCTACGCACAGCCATTTGAGATTCACCATTTTAATATGCGAAAGTGGTTCACGTTCGCTTTTAATGGCCAACTGTCAAATTACCCCGAACTCGCGGCCGATATCCTTAGCGACTCCGATAATCATTTAGTTCGGCAAACAGACACCGAAGTTCTGATGCATGAGATAAGCCGTCAGCTGGAAGTGCAGGAATCTGATTGTTTGGTCGAGATGATTCGTAACGTTTCCAAGCGGCTTGATGGAGCCTATTCGCTCGCCATGCTGAATGCGAAAGGCGAGATGCTAATCGCCCGTGATCCCCTTGGTATCAAGCCGATGTGCTATGCCATCCAGGGAGCGATGTTTGCTGCGGCCAGCGAGAGCGTCGCTTTGCTAAACCTTGGCTTCAAAAGAAGTGAGATTAAATCGCTTAAGCCGGGGCATGCGATTACGATCGTCGATGGCGAGATTTCGATCGAGCAGTTTGCGGACAACCCCGGTCGCGCTCATTGTTTTTTCGAGTGGATTTATTTTGCCAATGTGGCGAGTACCCTCGATGACCGAGGCGTCTATACGACACGTACGGAGCTTGGAAAAGAACTGGCGGCTCAAGAGCGAGCGTGTGGTTTAATCGAAATTGATGAGGACACAATTGTTGTGCCAGTGCCGGATACGAGTAAGGCGGCGGCGGACTCGATGGCGTTCCACCTTCAGGTTCCCTCGCGTGAAGGCTTGATTCGCAATCGTTACAGTGGACGAACGTTTATTGAGTCGTCACAGAAGACACGTGCTCAGCGGGCGAAAATCAAATACACTCCCCTCCGTGAAGTTTTAGAGGGAAAACGGGTGATTTTAGTTGAGGATTCCATTGTTCGTTCGACAACCATGAAGGCCTTGCTAAGGCGTATTCGTGAGGAGGGCGGTGCTCGGGAAATTCATGTCCGCGTCGCCTGTCCGCCAATTGTAGCGCCGTGTTACTACGGAATCGACATGTCGACGATTAAGCAGTTGTTTGCACCAAAATTTTATCCGCCCGGTGAATTGCTGACTGATGCGATCCAGGATGAGATGGCAGCTTCCTTAGAATGTGACTCACTCAGATACCTGCCTATCGAGTCGGTCGCGCGAGCGATTGGCATTCCCAGTGACGGTCTTTGTCAGGCGTGCATCAATTGTGATTATCCAACGCCTGTCGGGCAGAAACTGTACCAGTTGGATCACGACTCCTACCGCAACGAAACTGACCCCTCGGTAATTAGCGAATCGGGCGATCGTGCCGTTGATATGGGACTGTCTTAACCAGTCCGCTCAGCGTTATGATTTGTGGAACTGAGCTCGAAACACATCGTGTTCGTATTTTCGCATGCGTCGTTCAAAGTGCGTCCGGTAGTCCATGTCGTGTTCGGCTGCTGTTTCCTGAACATCAATCGGGTCGGAGAGATCGGAATGTTCTTTCATGAGTCCGATTGTCTCTTCGAAATATTCTTCGACATCGGTCCAGAAGTGAAAGACGCCTCCGGGAACGAGTACGCGTTGTAGGTCGCTGATAAAACCCTCTTGCATCACTCGGCGTCGGCGGTGTCGCTCTTTCCACCAGGGATCGGGGAAGTAGACGTGTACGGCAACGGCGCACTCACTCGGTAGCAATTCCCGGAAGAGTTTCATGCCGTCACCGCGTAGCATATGTGCGTTAGTTCGTCCTTTTTGAGCCAGTCGATAGGCGGCGAAGCGGCAATACTTTTTAGCTATTTCGTTGCCGAGATAATTGCGGTTCGGAACTCGTTCAGATTCATTGAGTACGAATAATCCCTTCCCACTGCCAACTTCGATTTCCAAATCCGAAGTCTCAGCAAATAGACTTTGCGGGCAGAATGGAGTTTCGAGATCGTCCACCTCTGTGATGTGTCGACTGAAGTCAACGGACGGGTCGAGTTTGGGTAATGTGCGTCGGCCCATGATGTTGATAGCGGGGAAAGGCGGTGAAAGTATGCGATTTGACAGAGATCGCGGAATGCAACGTTGATCTAAAATCGGTAGTTTACTGAGTGGTAACGATTAAATAGTTTACCAATAGCTACAAAAAAAACGGCAGCAATGCCGTTTTTAATGATTCCAGATTTCCCTCCACGCAAGCGTGCGGGAATAAGGCTAGATCTATGGAGTTTTGATCTTTTTGTTCTTTGCCTTGCGTCCGCGGTTGTTTGCAGGACGTTTGCCGTGGTTGGCCTTTTTTACTTTGTGACTTGGCTTTGCCATGATTTTCACCTCAATTACATAAATTAAACGAGCTACAAGGTTACCAATCCAATCGGCCCCTCGATAGGTCTAACTCGCCTAATTTTGGTAAGTTCGGGAAAATAGCCCTAGTCTTTATTGGTCAATTCCTTGAGTTCTTTAAGCATTTCGGTCGCTTGGCCGTTATCGATCGCCCGACCGGCTCGTTCTGCCCCCGATTCGAGTCCATCGCACAGTCCTGAAACCCAGAGGGCAGCAGAAGCATTCGCGATGACAATGTCGCGGGTTGGGCCACTGTGCCCGGCTAGGACACGTAGGATTTTATCGGCACTTTCTGCGGGATCGCTGGCTGAAAGAAGTGTTTGATTGCCCGGGGTGATACCAAAATCTTTGGGTGCCAGTGTTCCCTCGGTGATGTACTTCCCTTGGACTTCGGAGACATCAGTGACGTCGGAGACAGAAATTTCTCCCAATCCATCTCGCGAATGAACGACGATGGAGCGTTTGGTCCCAAGCATCGCAAGGGCTTCGGCTAAAAGTTGGCGTGTTTCGCCGCGACCGGCGCCGAGGACCTGAAAGGGTGCATTGGCCGGGTTACAGAGGGGACCAATGAGGTTGAAAATAGTAGGGTGAGAAAGTTTTTTTCGAACATTCATCACGTGTTTTACAGACGGGTGAAACAGGGGAGCGAAACAAAAGCATAGACCAAGTTGGTCAAGGCATTTTTTGACCGTGTCGTTGGAGCATTGGATGTTGACACCGAGTTCAGTCAGGACATCAGCGGAACCGGTCTTGCTGGTGGATTTGCGATTCCCGTGTTTGGCAACGGAACCTCCTGCCGCGGCCGCGACGATTGCGGCGGCAGTGCTGATGTTAAATGTCCCGGATTTCCCGCCGCCGGTGCCACAAGTGTCAACAACATTTTCCCGTCGAGTTTCAATCGGTTTCATGTGCATTCTCAGAGCGCTTGCTGCACCGGCAAGCTCTTCTACCGTTTCTCCCTTTTCGTGAAGGGCGACCAAGAGTCCTTCGATTTGGTCGTCCGAGCAGTCGCCTTTCATGATTGCATCAACGACTTCAGTCATCTGTTCACGATTAAGAGACTGGCCACTTTTCACGATTTGGGTCGACTCTATGATCACTTGGATTTCCTTGTTTGAACGATTAGGCGGTAGGTTAGGCGGAAGCTTGAGCAAAAGCTTGAGCTGAAAGGTCGCGGTGAGACAAAGGGTTAGCCTATTGAAGTTTAGCAGACGTTAGCGATGAAGGCGGACGCAGATTGCATTTTTCCCTTGTTTGCTGTGCCTAGTCCATCTAGAATCCCAAGGGTAAATGAAAAATCTTCACCACTCAGGCAAATCTTGCCGATTCAGGGGGACGGATGCCTCGAAAAGTCATCATTGACTGCGATATGGGAATAGACGACGCAGTAGCGCTGTGTATGACGTTATTCGATTCTCGTTTGGATGTGCTTGCTGTGACCGCGACTGAGGGTTGCGTGAGTGCAGAGCAGGCCAATAGTAATCTTCAGGCCATCGTGACGGAATTGGATCCGGCGCGATATCCTCGCCTTGGAATGGCGCGTAGCACGGAGGATGCCCCACCGGTAGATACACGATTTTTATATGGTGATGACGGATTGGGTAACGCTGGTTTCGAATCATCCCACCGTCAGCGGGCGGTTGCTGCTGATAAATTAATGGCTGAGTTGATACGTGCAAACCCTGAAGAGGTAACCATTTTATGCCTAGGCCCGATTACTAATTTGGCCAGAGCTATTCGCCGGGATCCAACTTTACTGCCTTTGATCGATCAGATCATCATGACCGGAGGTAGCTTGACGGGTCGTGGAAACATTACGCCTTGTGCTGAATTCAATTTTTACTTCGATCCTTCCAGCACACGTGAAGTAATTAAATCTCGTTCAACCAAGACGCTCATTCCGCTCGACGTTACCCGGGAAGTTCAATTTGGTTATAGCTGCATGGAGGAGTTGCCCGCCTCGACTTCGCGGGTCGGCTATTTTTTACGGCAAATTCTACCCTACACATTTCGATCGCATCGTCAGCAGCTTGGGGAAGAAGCAATCACACTCAATGATGCTGTCGGCGCACTGGCCTTACTGGAGCCGGAGTTATTTAATTACCGGCCACTGGCATGTGATGTCGAAACTGAGGGCGAATTGACACGCGGCATGTTGGTGATCGATGATAGGAATCAGCCGGAGTGGCGGTCTGCTTTGACCGTCGCAGATAGTCTGCCGTCAGAGCGAGCACGGCAGTTTATACTGGATCAGCTTGCCGTCGCAGGGAATCAGACGAGCTAATCGCTGTCCTTTGCTCTTCGTGGACTTTTCATTGATTGAAAGAAAACGATTCCCGATTGTTGATGTTGATATCGATCAAACTGATTTCTCCACGTCGAAATATCTTGATGGGGACGATGGAATTGATCGGCATCAGGCTAACATTGGTGACGAGAAGTGAGTCGTTTTTGACTTTCTTGCCATTGAACTCAAGGATGACATCACCAACTCTTAAACCTGCATCGGCAGCGGGTGAGCGAGCTGTTACTCGAGTGACCATCGCACCGTAGGCAACATTAAGGCCCATGCTGGTAGCTTTTTCATAGGTGTAGTTAGAGTCCAGTGAGACGCCAAGAAATCCACGTTGAACTTTACCCAGTTCAATGAGGTCGGTCACGATTCGCATCACCATGTCCATGGGAATGGAAAATCCGATGCCGTCATTGCCACCACTATTGCTCGCGATCGCAGTGTTGATTCCGATGATTTCGCCTCGAAGGTTAATCAGTGGACCTCCGCTGTTACCCGGATTGATTGCGGCATCGGTTTGCATGAAGTCTTGATAGTTTACGCCCTGCGGCCCCAGATCGAGATCGTGCCGATTGAGAGCACTGATGATTCCGTAGCTGACCGAGTGACTTAAGCCAAAGGGGCTGCCGATCGCGACAACAAAATCACCGATTTCAACAGTCTTACTTTTGCCAACGCGGCAAGGAATTAAGTCGTTACTGCTTAGTGCCATGACAGAGATGTCGGTTTGACGATCGTGGACAAGTCGACTGGGTGAATAGATTCTACCGTTGACTTCAATTCGAATATCGCTGATTCCAGCGCTCTCGATCACATGATAGTTTGTGATCACGTAGTATTTGCCATTGTGTTTGATGACGATGCCGGAACCGGCTTCTTCGACAACGACCGGGCGTCGGGCATTCGCTGAACTACCGTTAGTGACGGTTGACTTTTGCCTTTTCTTGGCTTCGATATGGGCAACGCTAGGGCCCACTGTTTTGACGAGTTTTTTGAGTAGATCGTTTTGTTTGGTTAAACCTTGTGCGCTGGCTTCAAGATCTTGATACATAAGATCTCGTGGATTTGCGGCAATAGGTTTGTTGGTGACCCGAGCCGTTGTTGACGCGGTGGATGCGATCTGCCCCTGAACGCCCTGGCTTGTTGCCAGATTGAGTGCGGCGAACAGCAAGAAAAGCATTGCTGTTTTGAATTGAAAACGCCCAATGTGAGCCAAGTCAGGTAGATAATTGTCGTGAAATGTATGTTTCATGATTAACCATTTTGGCGGGGTGAGCGAACCGAGCGTATCGAATTCTTGAGGAATTTAGTATTGAATTTCAGGTTTGGCTTTTGGAATGCCGTATTTTTGTCCAGCTGTAGCGGTTACGAAAAGTTGAAGTCCACTGAATCGCTCGAAATGTCTTGGTTGAGAATGACCGACCAATCGACTTCGACTCCTGGTTTGACACCAGCTTTCTCTGCCGCACGCTTGCAAGTGATGCAGTAGGCCGCGTATGGAAGAGCCTGAAGGCGTGTCAGAGGAATGTTGGATTGGCATGCGTCGCATTTTCCAAAAGTGCCGGATTTCATTTTCTTCAAAGCAACTTCAAGGTGTTGCAATTCACGATTTTCTACCTCGGCAAGCTGAGAACTTAGTTCTCCCATCGCACTGTCGCTCGCGAAATCAACCACGTCTCCGCCTGAACTCTGGCTGAAATTTTTCAACAGACTATCGTCTCCAGACATTGCCTGAACAATGGCGTCGCGACGCTTAATAAGAACTTGCCGCATTGCTTCGAGTGTCGATTTGCGTGTCATTGAAGAGTCCAAGTAATAGGTTTTTTCTGAGCGGTTGTGGCTCGGCTTTGTTTTTCCGAAACCCCAACTTTGCTGAGGTGCATCGAACTATAGGACGCGTTTTGTGCCCACATTCGAAAATCAGCAGATTATTGCATTTTCGATGATGCAAAAGTGCAACATGATCGAGGCTTCCCTACGGTTTTTCCCGAATAACTGTTGCAGGGAGACCGTTGAATCTTTGCGACACTTGGTCGTTTAGACCCAGCCAGGAAAGCTAATGCCTATTGAGTGTTGCTCTTATGAAATCGCTGAACTTGTCGTGATTAGAGAGCGAGTTGCGACGACACCGGCGAATGCGGCGGTTCGGATTGGGAAGGTTGTTCGTGTTGGTCATTCGGACAAGATTTTTTTGTTTGATTTGGGCGAGGCTTGTTTGACCCTTTGCTGACCGAAAGCTACATGTTTGTACCGAAAACGATTTTAAAACTGAACCACGCGTAACGGGTACCCCGTTCAAGTCCATTCAAACTTTTGCAAAGACGACCTATGGCCAACTCCACACAACACTCGCCGAGCGATCTTGTGCTTCGTCTTGCAGGAGGTGAGCGTGATGGAGAATTGGTCACAGTGACAACGCCTAAGTGTTTAATCTCAACGGGGCCGGGTTTGGGAAGCGTTCCTCAGTGTGCGATCTTCCGCGGTCCACACGGTGCAGCGGTTCGTGCTTTCGATTCACAAGTTGCTTTCAATGGAGAAGTGGACTCGGTCCACTGGCTTAAAGCAGGCGATCGAATTGATTTTGCGAACGCGATTGCTATGGAAGTGACTCAGTTGGGGAAACTTCAAGATGACAGTGCCGTTTCGAATGGCCTCGCGACTGACGTCGATATCGACTTTGGAAAAGAGCTGGTCGAAGGGGATAGATTTGAAGATCACTGTTTAAATCAAATACGAATACAGGTTTCGAAGATCCAGAATCAAAACAGTGCTAACTCGGAGAAGTTTGCGCTGTTGGATGAAAAGATTAATTTGCTAACCGACCATCTGAATGAGCTGATCTTTGTTGCAAAAGAAGGGCACCTTCCTTTGGCAGGTTCCATTTCGAATTCGGTGCCCGATACCAAAGTCGACCCTTTAACCGATTTCGATGAAGAGAAAATATTCTCATCGCTCGACTGGGAGGCTGACGATCAGGCAGCAACCTCCAGTCAGCAAGTGGCTGATCCTTATAACGACGAAAAAATTATTTCTTTAATTGCGGACGAGCAGGCAGAACCAACCTTCGACCCATTGACCCACAGCGACGTCGAAGGTCCTGACTCGTCCGCAGTTGAATCCACTCCCGCTCCGAATGAATTCGATAATTCCAATTCACTCGCTCAGCAACTATTAAATGACCTTGCCATGGATGAGCAGCAAGCTCTTTCTGAGAGTGACTCCGATACCGGTAGTTCAGTGGTGAGTGAATCTGAAACACAGGCCGTGGTTGGTGATTTGCTAGAGAAATACCGGTCCGAGGAGTATTGGCAGCAAAGCCCTGAGTTTTCAAATTCGAACCAGGTTCCGTCTGTATTGAATGAGGCCGAAGGGCAGGCGCCGATCGATGCTGCCGATGCCGGTTCGGTCGATGATTCTGAGCAGCCATCTGTAGATGTGCAGGGATATGTTGCCGATTTAATTAACCGGATGCGGGTTCCCGGGCAGCAGTTGTTTTCCGATTTCAGGCCAACCGATTCCAAGAAGTTGCCGGCAGAAGCGGAGTCTGCGGGAGAAGTCGTTCCCGAAGAGAGCAAGACGCTGTTTACTGAGGGAGAGTTTAAACCGGCCAAGAAAGCACAGAAAATTGAATTGTCGGCGATGCGCGAAATCGCTAACACGAATACACGACGCAATATTCAGGTAAGTGAAGAGAGTCGCCGAAAAGAACTGGGGAAAATTCGCATTCTGGTTGCAGTGTTTAGTTTTTTCCTCGCCGTATATTATTTCCTGTTTGTTTCAGGCGGGCAGCTCAACCTTGGCTTCATCACAGGATTTTTCTGCGTGAGCATCACCGGGTTTCTGACCTACAAACTCTATGAAACGATGCGATATAATGAGATGCTGGAACTTGAAAAGATGACTGTTTCAATGAACGAGTCCAAAGAATCGGTTCCAAAGAAGCAAGAAGCCGGCCCAGAGAACATGGTAGAGACAGAACGAAAGTAAGTTTTCTCTTTTAAAACCCACGGCTGTCTTGAATGTCAGCAAAATTTCTCAACTGGTAGTTTATTCCGGCGCTATCACACACTCGACACAGTGCTCGCAGTGCGACCCCAAATCCATCCGGCCCGCTGAAGCCACCGAATTGCCCGCCTCCTTTTACGTGTGGTTCGAGGTCAAGGAAAACGCCTGGCACGCCACGCGCGGACATTCGAGATTCCAACTCCGGCAGAAAGGTTGCCAAGTCTTGAAAGATCTCTCGATGACCGGAATCACCAATGTCGGCCGGGACAAAATGTTTCAACGCATCTTCGTCGACGTGTTCGCCCTTTGTCGTCGAAGGCTTTAAGAAGTCTTTGATGTGTAGCCAGCCGAGTCCCGGTTTCATGAGCTTGTACTGTTCAAAAACTTCCTCGGATGAGTAGCCCATGGTGACTAGGTTTCCACCATCAAAAATCAAAACGAGTGCTTCATGGTTAATGTTCCGGTGCATCGCTGCAAGCACTTCTGCGTTCTGCCCGACTAGATTTGCCTCAACCTCCAAACCGTAGGTGAGTCCATGTTGGTCACAGATTTCAGCAATCTGGCCAACTTGTTCGGTCGCTTGATTAACGTGGTCTTCTAAGTTGGAGCCTTTTGGATGGTAAAATGAAAATCCTCGGATTAATTTGCAATTGAAGAAGTTGGCAAGTTCACACGCGCGGGGAACCTCGTCTTTGATGTAACTGGCAAACGGGCGATAGGGAGTTTTCGTGCCATCCTCGACGTCACAGAGTTTCACTTTCCCAATCGGTGATCCAATTGAAGAAACGAGCAAACCGTATTCGTCCATTTTTGATTTTACGATTTCCAGTTCGGCATCACTCAGCGTCATGACATTTTTAATGCCCGAACCGGCGTCCACGAAGCGAATCGAAAAATAACGCATTCCCAAAGCGGCAAACGCAGAAAATTGTTGGTCCAGCGTTTTTTGATTGGCTGCTTCGTCAGCAAACCCGGAAAGCAAGATTGAAGGCTGGCTCATTTTGATCCTCGCTAAGCTGAGCAAAAACAGGTGAGAACAAACGCATGAAAAGCAAAGACGGATGTCTTATGAATCGTAATCGATTGCAGAGAATTAAGACTGCTCGAGCGTGTACTCGACTTTAATAACGGATGAGATTCCACCGCGGGGGGTAAATTCGGCAGTCAAGATTGCCCGTCTTGGTTTTGAAACTGCAACAAAATCATCGAGGATGCGATTGGTTACCTTTTCATAAAAAATTCCTTCATTTCGGAATTGTTGCAGATACATTTTTAGGCTCTTCAATTCAACACACACTTCGTCTGGAATATACTCAAAAGTGAGTAAACCGAAGTCGGGCTGTCCAGTTTTGGGGCAAACCGAAGTAAACTCTGGGCATGTGATTTCGATCATGTAATCACGATCGGGGTATGAGTTTTCGAACGTTTCAAGTGTGTCGCGGAAATTAGCTGTCATCGGTACAATCTTCGGTAGTTAAAATGTTGAAGTAACTGATTCTGTTTTCAGTACGCATCGCTTCGTGAATTGGCCAGGCAAGCGAGTCGGTAAGATACCGCCAAGATACTCAATCACAACCGCCAGCACAGTAGGTAGAACACTGGGTTATGCTGATTTCTGAAATTTATTGTTCCCGGCAGGGAGAAGGATTACTGACGGGAACGCAGAGCGTTTTTGTCCGAACGTCGGGTTGTAATTTGCGATGTGGTTTTTGCGATACCCCCTTTGCTTCATGGAAACCGCAGGGGGATTCCATGCAAATCGAGGAAATCGTTCACCGAATCCACGAATCAGCCGGTGGAGCGAAGCACGTCGTTATCACGGGTGGCGAACCCATGATCGCGAAAGATCTTGCGGGGCTGTGTGAAAAAATACGTTCATGTGGGTTCCATATTACGATTGAAACTGCCGGCACTGTATTTCAAGAGGTTGATTGTCAGTTAATGTCGATTAGCCCCAAGTTTGGGAACTCCGATCCCACGCTGGCGAGGGCAGGGGAGTGGCGACAGCGTCACGTTGCGACTCGTTACCAACCGCAGGTCGTAACGCAACTCATTCGTGACTACGACTTCCAACTCAAATTCGTTTTGGACGTCCCTGAAGATATCGATGAAATCCTCGACTATCTTGACGTATTGGGGCAGCCCGCTGGTGATCGCGTCCTTTTGATGCCGCAAGGTGTGGACCAGGATGCACTTGAAAAACGTCGTCGCTGGTTGGAACCCCTTTGCGAAAAGAGAGGGTTTGTCTTTTGCCCTCGGATGCACATTGAGTGGTATGGGAACCAGCGGGGGACATAGAAAACCCATGTTCGGATAGCGACGCGTGGGTTTTCGAGGCCATCCTGCTTGAATTTTTCGAATTCTGGTGATTTCGGGTTATTAGACGGTCTTGGTTCCGGAGTTTTCCATTCGGACAACGTGGGGTAAACTGAGCCCGTATTAAATCGATTCCAAACGAAGTAACGTTATGAAAAGTCTTAGCTTTCTTGTTTTTGTTGTGGTCACCATTTTTTGTTGGGGAATCTACGGTCCCGTTTTACATATTGGGCAGGGGCAAATGGCAGGGGGCGAGGGGAAGGCGAGTCTGCGTCCGTTCATGTGCGTTGGGATCGCTTACTTCCTGATCGCCGTTGTTTATCCAATGGTGGTACTGAAAACTACGGGCGAGAAAGGCCAATGGTCAATGGGAGGAATCTTTTGGTCATTTACCGCCGGTGCCGTTGGAGCGATTGGTGCTCTTGGAATTGTGTTGGCATTTAAGTTTCAGGGGAAACCAGTTTACGTGATGCCCCTCGTCTTTGGTTTGGCTCCGATCGTCAACACGTTTGTAACCATGTTTATGTCCGGCACTTTTAAGCAGGCGTCTCGTGTTTTTTACGCTGGGATCTTGATCGTTGCCGTTGGAGCAGCCGGAGTGTTGACGTTTAAGCCGACCGAAGAAGTAAAGAAGGAGAATCCGACTTCGCAATTAGAGACATCCGAATCATCGATCACATTGGCATCGTATCGACAGGAATCGGACGGCGGTCAGGAGAGCAGTCAGAAACCCGATACCAGTCAGAAACCCGTAACGCAAGACAAGACAACTGACAAACCAGACAAGACAACTGACAAACCAGACGAGACAACTGACAAACCAGACGAGACAACTGACAAACCAGACGAGACAACTGACAAACCAGACGAGGATACAGCTAAAGAAGATCCTTCTAAGGAGACAGATGAAGAGTTCAAAGATGAGGTTGCAAAAATAACTGCAGCGTTGGGCAGTGAAGAAAGCAAACCTAATTTATTTATTATTGCGTTGTGCATTGGAATAACGGCGTTGAGTTGGGGGGCCTATGGTCCTGTCCTGCACAAAGGGCAGGCGAAAATGGGAGGCGGCCGCTTGCGTCCGTTCCTCTGTGTGGGACTCGCTTATTTTGCCATCGCCGTTATCGTTCCCTGGATTTTGCTGGGAACCGGAGTGTTTGAAGAAGCTGGAGGTTGGCAACATGTTGGCGGTGTTTTCTGGTCATTACTGGCAGGAGCGGCGGGAGCAGTTGGAGCGCTCGGGATCATCTATGCGTTCAACTTCGGCGGCAAACCAATTTTCATCATGCCGCTGGTTTTTGGCTTTGCTCCGGTGGTGAACACGCTTACTGAGACCGTCTCGAAAAATCTACTCGGACAAGTCTCGCCTTTGTTTATTGGGAGCCTTGCGATGGTCATCGTGGGCGCAATTATTGTTCTGGTGTTTGCACCTCGTGGTGCAAAGCCGAAGCCTGCCAACGAAGCGGCAATTAGTTAGGAAGGCGGGAGGAATTTGTGCTCAGCTCTTAAGGAGTGCGCACCGGTTTTATCTTTGTGGGATTGGAATAGCAGGGGATTAGACTGTTGAATTCACCAAGCGATTCAGGCGATTTTGACGCTAACTACGTTCGGGAAATTGACTTGTGGTTGAGCCATGTCTGGATGATAAGGGCTTTTCTGAAGCATTGCGAAGAAGCGGAAGAGGATGACGAACTGAGAGATGTTCAGCGAACGCTTTACGACTATATGCTGGCGTTAGGTGGGCCGCTTCGGGCTGGTGATCACGGGAAATACTTAAAGCAAGCGAAGAAGAAACTAAAGAAACTTCGCAATGCTAATGAGCTGTTTTTGGAGATCCAACCGGAGATATCATCTCATACTAATTTTCAAATGGCCGCTGTCTCGCTCAACGCCTCGGTCAAGCAAATTGCTAAATTAATTGAATCGCATGCGGCAGGTCATCCATTGAGTTAGAGTTGGTTCAGATCAGGTTCGATTTTGTCTGGCTGCCGAACATCCAGTTTTCGAAAGAGTGAAGCTCATGCGTCAAATCTGGATTCCCCGCCCCGGTCTTCCGGAAGTTCTAGAGATTCGCGAAACTGAATTGCCCGAACCTAAGCCGACTGAGATGCGGATCAAAGTCGAAGCGGCTGGAGTCAATTTTGCTGATATCTCCGGTAGGCTGGGGATCTATCAGGATCTACCTCCGATGCCTGTGGTTGTAGGGTATGAAGTCGGTGGTTGCATAGACAAAGTTGGCGAGAAGGTAGATCCAGAATGGCTTGGAAAAGACGTGTTGGGTTTAACTCGTTTTGGTGGTTACAGCGAATCCGTCTGTGTTGACCAGCAACAGGTTTTTCAACGTCCGGTCGGAATGACGGCAATTGAGGGTGCTGCATTGCCTGTAAATTATCTCACGGCCTACCAACTGGTTTGCGTCATGGGCGGGGTCAGGGCAGGGGAAACGGTTTTGGTTCATTCGGCCGGTGGTGGTGTTGGAATCGCAGCAATCCAATTGGCGAAACATCGCGGCGCTAAGGTGATTGGTACCGCGTCTACGGGTAAGCATGGTTACCTAACGCAAATTGGCGTCGATCATTGTATTGACTATCGCAAAGAAGATTTTGAAAAAAAGGTGATGGAAATAACCGGAGGGGCAGGAGTTGAATTGGTCCTTGATGCAGTAGGTGGGAAGTCATTTAAGAAGAGCTATCGTTCGCTTGCGGCCACTGGACGCCTTGGGATGTTTGGCATCTCTTCGGCTGCCGTTGGCAAGTCGAGAAATAGAATTGCTTTCTTTAAAATGGTCGCTAATTTGCCTTGGTTTAAGTTTACTCCGATCGAATTGATCAATCATAACAAAGGTGTTTTTGGGGTAAATTTAGGACGATTGTGGGGTGAGTTGGATCGGGTTGAGTGTTGGATGGAAGACTTGCTTGAGCTGTATCGCGAAGGTCTCATTAAGCCTCGCGTCGATGCCACTTTTCCATTCTCAGAAGCGGCTGAGGCACACCACTACATTCAGGATCGAAAGAATATTGGGAAAGTTCTGCTTGTACCGTAGCGACTGGCTAGGCTTTCTTTTCGCAAGTATTGAATTCAAAAATGGTAACGAGGGCGTTTCTTTTTTAGTGCTCACGCGGAAGGATTTTGAGGGAATAGGAAATGAAAATTACTTTTCAAATTTACATTGCGGTCGCAGTCGTAATCAGCCTTAGTTTTAGCCAGGCGATGGCTCAGGAAATTGTGAAACCAAATGCTAAGGAGCCGTCTGCTCAGCAGCCGTCTAAAACCGAATTTGTTGGGGCGACAGTCGAAGTTTATAAAACGGTTGGTAAGGTTGAGTTAAAGGCGTGGATTTTTAAACCAAGCTCGATCAACGAATCTCAGAAATTACCTGCAGCGATCTTCTTCTTTGGCGGCGGTTGGCGAGGTGGGAGCCCAAAACAGTTCGTAGAGCATTGTAAATATCTTAGCAGTCGTGGGATGATTGGAATTGTGGTCGATTATCGTGTCTCTTCACGGCACCCGGTAAAAGTTGTTGATTGCATCGCAGATGCAAAATCAGCCATTCGTTGGGTGCGTCTGAATTCAGAGCGTCTGGGAATCGATCCTGAGAGAATTGCAGCAGGTGGTGGATCGGCTGGCGGCCATTTGGCAGCGGCGACGGCGACAGTGGCCGGATTTGATTCTGATGAAGGTCAGGCCTCAGTTAGTTGCCGACCGAATGCATTGATACTCTTCAACCCAGCCGTTGTGCTCGCGGGAATACCAGGCAAGGCGGAGATGAATGAAGAGCGATTGGCGAGTCTTACTAAAAGGGCAGGGGTGGAACCCTCAAAAATCTCACCTTATCACGGTGATTTGACGTCAGCGCCGCCGACGTTCATTGTTCACGGAAAAGCGGATACCACCGTGCCGTATCAATCGGTCGAGCTCTATACCGAAAAGATGCACGCGAACAACAGAGAGTGTCGGTTGATCGGGTATGAAAACCAGCAACACGGATTTTTTAATTTTGGGAAAGGTCGCTCGGAGTACTTTAATAAAACGGTTGCCGAGATGGACGCCTTCCTTGTTTCGCTCGGCTATCTAAAAGCCAGAGGAAAAATCGAGAACGCGGGTAAGTGAGTTGAGCTGGCCTTGTTTTGTGGCAGAGATTTTGGTGCGAAATTCGCGATCTACCTGACTCGGCACTTGAAACGAACGAGGCCGCCTTTTTGAGGGGCAAGTGATTCGGACAATTTCCAACGAAGCAATAAAGAGCCGCCGTCATTTTTCTCTTGAGAAAATTCAGCACCAACGGTCGAGGATGCCGAATCGGCGATGTACTCCAATCGGCGGGTCAGGTTGTCAATGATGGTCACGTCTGCAAGGTCACGGGCGCTGAGATTGTCAAATCGAATGGTGAATTCAACAATATCGCCGGTGCGAGCGGCTATTTTAGAAGCCACCTTGGTGACTCGAAGAATGTCTGAACCCTCTTTGGTTTCAACGTGGACAAACTGCTGAGCTGATTTTACTTTGTCAACTGTGACCGGAGCAGTGTTGCTGACTGCGATTTGGAGTCCGAGATTATCTTCCCAAACCTTCGCGGATTGGATTCCAAGATCGAGTCGCGCCGACTCACTGTTGGAGTGTTTCCCTAATCGAATCAACGACAGATTTTCGTAGGCTTTGAATGAGTTCCGAGTGCCCAGCAGATGAACGATGTTGTCTGCCAGTACTCCACGGGTGCGGTCAATAAACTCACTGGCTCGTTTGGAGTTTTCGAATTGATCGAGTGCTACATGCTGATTGGACGTTGCCGTTTCGTTATTGCCATTGGCCATCGCAATTGGAGTTTTCTCTTCGATTGAACCAATTGGTTGACGGAGGCGAGCGTTGAAGACGCCATCGAGACGGCGGACAGCACCAAATCGGGGAGCGTAGATGGCAACGCGATTACTGGGTGTTACGAGCCGCTGGCCATCAACTGTTTCGAAGTGTCCCACGGTGTCTTCAGTTTCGAGACCCTGGATAATTAAATCATCGCCAATCGTGACTTTCACGCCACGATCGCTACCATCAAATACGTACTCATCCCGATTCGCTTTTGGGTTCCAGCCACTGAACCCAGGTGTGGAAAATTTTGAAGTCTCTTGGGTCGACTTGTTGCCCCGATAGACCATTCCATACCCAATCGGTTTGGGGTAAAAGCGGTTCAGGGCAGGGCGGGGCAGGTCGTTTTCAGCAGCAACCAGTGTCGCGGAGTTATTAAGAGCTGGATTAATTTCGGTCGTGATCTGAGTCGCGACTGATATCCCCGGCACAATTGCATCGGACGTAATCATTTTCAAGGGGAGCTGGTTGTCGGCTCGTGGCGCGACAGGAGTGCTCAGTTTTTCGGGAAGCGAAGCTC
The DNA here is from genome assembly GCA_024225195.1 of Planctomycetaceae bacterium. Classification (GTDB taxonomy): domain Bacteria; phylum Planctomycetota; class Planctomycetia; order Pirellulales; family Pirellulaceae; genus Mariniblastus. Next base: position 48,826 of record JAAEMV010000711.1, read on the forward strand.
TTTTGAGCAGACGATCGAACCCGTCTTGGGCTTGTGAGTTAGCACCGCCGAAAACTAAACTTCCAATGACTGTAATGCCGGCAAGGAAACCGGAGAGATGTTTCTGTTTACGTGTCATTACTTGTTCCGAATTGAGTGTCGATTGTTGCTGGGCTGATTATCAAGAATCCCGTTCCCATCGTGTTCTACAGGCCTGGTCTTATTTCGCAGGATCCGGGGTCGGATCGGGCAGTTGAGCCGCTTGGGGTGCGTTAAAGTTAAATAAGTTTACTTCGTCGGTCGCCAAAGGAATGCGAGATCCAATTCTCAGAATTGCCATTGGGCGTCCGAGTCGTTCGGCTTCTCGGAGCGGATCCCGAGCACCGCCAATATCGATAGACGGTTGCTGATCGGCCATGTGCCGTTGAGGCAGCGCGGTCTCAGGATTTTCGAGGTAGATTACCTTCGTGACGAGGCTACCTCGCATGGCGTCGACAACATCTTCCTGCGTCAATACGACCTCGACTGGGAACTCATTCTCGAGTCCTTGCGGCGGGTTGAGTCGGTTAAGAAGTTCAATAGAAGGATAGAGTGCCTGTCCTTCGTAACGTGGAACATTTGTCAGTTTGAATCGGTAAACAGGACCGATTTGCATCGCCACAGAAGCTTTCGATGCATTCGTCTGGATAAAGCTATTTCCAGTACCGACCTCGATATTCGTTCCCTTGGGAGTAATCAATCGAACTGGTTGGACGTGTCCGCGCAGAGCGGGATTGCCAAGGCGATAATGATCCGCCGCGGCTCCCGGTACCATGTTGCCATCGATTAAGTGATGGCGAGTTCGCTGTTGCGCTGACGCTGATGCCGCGCTCATCACAAGAGTTGAGATGACAGCCAGCAGGATAAGGTTGTTTGCTAAGGAATGCTTCATCATTTTACTCGTTAACTTTCGACATCAGGTTTGAACCTATTGCGAATTCCTTTTGCGAATTTGGAACGGACGGATCGTCCTTCGTTATTTTTGCCACTCCGAAGTGAAGTGCAAAAAACGAGCCGCGATGACTTTCGCCATCGCGGCTCGTGAGATTTCTAAAGAGCACTAGCGACGGAATCGATTTCCGAGCTGCCCTGGAGGGCAGTCTGGAGGAAGAACTCCACGAACCATATCGGCTGGTGGTTGAGAGTTCATTCTCGATGGTCGAATCGTTCTTTCATCAATCAACACTTTGTTGACGGGTGAAGGATAGCTAAGTCCAGGTCGCTGACGCATGTGAACATCCACTTGCTGTGTCGGCGTTGGAATTTGCATCGCAGTGTGGTTGTGCATTTCGTAGCGTTGCAGTCCTGCAGGTCCACCTAGTGGAATATGAGGAGGACCGGGCAGACCAATGTTAGTTCCGGTCATTGGCATTCCGTAATTCGGGCCTGTGACTCCGGAGATGTAGTCTGAAACTCCGCCACCCATCATGACTGGGCCACCGGCTGCAACAGCAGGATCTGAACCAGGTACTTCAAGGTCTTTGTTACCCATTCTTACGATTGCAAGAATTGATCCGCGACGATCAGCTTCGGTAATCGGATCGACACCGGGATCGAGGCGAGTGCTGACAATGGTGTCAACTCCAGCTAACGCTAACTCTTGAAATTCGGGATCGGGAACGTAGATAACTTTGGTGACAAAGTTAGCTGCTGCGACTTGGTCGAAATCTTCTTGAGTCAGTTGAACAGGGACTGCAGCGTGTGAAAGGTAGGCGGCAGTTCGCGTGTTCGCTCGGCCAATCTCGAGAGTTGGATAGAGTTCCATTCCCGGGCGACCTTCGATTTCAGTTACCTTCAGACGGAAGATTCCGCCTTGGGCAAAGTTCTGTCGGCCGGGTACGACCAACGGTGTTGAGTCATACATGCCAACGGCAGAAACGTCCCAAGAAATTTTCATCATTTTGGGCTGATCAAAAAGGACCTGTACATTTTGAGTCGTTGCCGCCCCAAAAGATCCGTAGCTTGCGTTCTGCATTGGACCGCTTCGCATCGATCGGTTGAGAACGCCTGGTCCAGGACCGCCGACTCCGGGGCCTGGCTCCATGAGCATTTGAGCCGGTGGCAAATTATGCCCTACCGGAATTCCAGTGCGGGCACCTGGCACTTGGTATGCGAGCGCCGAAGTAGTCAAAGTGGCTAACGCCAGCATTGTGATGCCCGTTACATAACGTGCGTACATCAGATTCCCCCTTAAAGGTTTTTTGCCGAAACTGCTCGGCTTGTCGACTCCGCCCGGGCCTCATGGCACGTGCAATCAAAAGTCTGGGTTGTAAAAGTGTTTCGTTTTCGCTGCTTCAGCAGCAAACTGCCGTAGACCATTTGGTCCGCCCCTCCTAAGATGCTCGCCCCAAGGGCACGCAATCCTGCGCGGGTTGGCTACGTAGTTGTTAGTTCGGCCCGTCACAACACAATTCTTTGGAAAAATCCGCATATCCGATTCATGAAGCAAGAATTACCCCTTGCCGTCGCTTTGCTAGCAGCCGGAAGCCTTTTGTGGCTAACCCAGCTAGCCGAACCCGCAGACTCTAGCGGCGTTGTTTTGGATTCAAATGTGCCAGTAAATGAGTCAGTTCAACGGAAGCAAGCAGAGTTACGGCAAATGCCGCGGCTGACCGACCCAAATATTGCGTTGCCGATTCGGGGTTATCGTGATCGCGGCCTAGTGAACGAAGAAACAAACGAAGGAAACTCAGGCGATTCACGGGTGGCCTTGATAACCTATGAGGAAGAGATCCCCTCAACGGTGTGGCAGGAGGAAACCTCGTCTGTGGTGCGGAAAAAAAGTGCTGCTAAGAAAAGCTGGGCCAACCCAAACCAAAGTCCCCAACGTTTTCTACTGGATGTTTCCAATTCACTTGCTAACTCGATGCCCTTTGAAGTGAATGTTTCAATGAGCGGCATGATTTTTGATCAAAAAGTAGAAGCAGTTGGAACTTACTATCAAATGGGGCAGGGGACTCATAAATCGAGTTTAGCCCTAAAGTTTGCCAACGATTCCAATCCGGTTTCGATTCACCAATTGTGTGATGGTAATATTGTATTCAAATTACAGGAGTTCTCTCACAACGGATTGGTTGACCGACAGGATACGCTTGAATTTGTGAATTTGGACGTGTTAAGAGAAAGTATGGCAGACACGACGAGTGCCTTGATACCCACGGGTTGGGTTGCTTCTGGCGGTATTGCTTGCACCATGCGTCATTTGTCCGCGGCCTTCGATTTCGAGGAGAAAAAGCGGCAGTCAAATGGCGACGTTTTGCTTCGGGGAGTCTTGAACGCAAGGACAGTAGCCAAGTTGACCGGTAAAACAAGTTTGACCGAGGAGCCTGACTGGGGGGCATTGCCATCGCATTTCCCACACACTGTTGAACTTGTTTTGGGTGTGGATTCGACATTGTCGTATGTTCCTAAGCGGATGAGTTTTTCCAGGTTTCCCAATCGAGAGAGTCAATTGGCGAATAAGGAATTGATCACTATTGATTTTTCGAGATTCCAAGTGCTCACCGATCTTTCCGACGACTCTTTTAGGGCTAAGTACATTGATGTTGAGAAGGTAGATGTGACAGCGGACTATATCGCTCGAATGAAAAAAATCGGTTTCTCGAGTGAGTCGCAGTCTGCAGAAAAAAGCAATGAAACCTTCGAGAGATAAAGGGTTCGTCCATGCGTGCGGTTGTACAACGCGTAACTCGAGCCTCCGTTGCGGTCGACGGTGAAACGGTTGGGCAGATTAAACGTGGACTGCTTGTTTTTCTGGGAGTCGAGGTCGGCGACGAAAAAGCTGATCTGGATTATCTAGTTGGAAAAATTACCGGATTAAGGGTTTTTGAAGATGTCGACGGAAAGATGAATCTTTCGCTATTGGATACTCGGGGATCTCTGCTGGTCATTAGTCAGTTCACGCTTCTTGGTGATGTGAAAAAAGGTAAGCGTCCTAGTTTTGTACGTGCCGCAAAGCCGGAGTTGGCGCGGCGTTTGTATCAGGAATTCATCGAAGCCTGTCGCGGAATCAATGTGCCTGTGCAGACGGGTATTTTTCAGGCTGAGATGGCCGTAGAGCTCGTCAATGATGGTCCTGTGACCATTCTTCTTGACAGCCGAAAACAGTTTTAAGCAGGTTGAATGAATCTGCAGCAAGAGCCCATCTAATTTTCTAGATTAGCTTCTATCGCTGAAGGGTTTGACTGTGATCGTGTAAAAAGAGATTGCGAACCCACTGAGCAGTGGTTGCTGGCGATTCAATGGGTGGTTCACAAATGCAGTCCATCACATAGTTGTCGCTTGCGACGATTCCGATCAAAATTGCCAGCTTGAGATAGGTAGTAACGTTAAACCAGGTGGAATTTCCCCAGAATTTCATCGCGGTGCCAAAGCTCTTCTTTTTCTTGGGAAGCTTGCCCTCCCAGTTAACCGCATAGATTTCATCGAGTACGAGATGGCAAATGAAGCCGAGCACAACGGCCCACGATTTGTAAATGCGGATTTCAAGGTCGTTTGAAAGGCAGATCATAAAAGTAACCAAGCCTGCGATTAACGCTGCGGGAATACTATGCCACATCCCGCGGTGTTTCGTAAATCGGCGGAAGAGACCTCCGATACCGAACCGAATCAAAACGTACATCACGCCAGCAACAAAAATCATATGTTCCGTTGTCATGCCAATCGCTTCAAAGCGAGGCAGCATCATCATGGGGATGATGACAGAGACAAATGAAAGCATCTCACGCTGTGGCTTTCCTGAATTACTGTCGAGATCAGGCAACATCCCGGCGACGCTGCATAGGCTTCCTGCGATCATGCAATGCGCAAGAGGAACCTCAAAGCCAAAGTATCCAACACCACCATAAAAAAATCCTAACACGGTGCTGGTCGTAATATGAGTTTTGAAATCAGCCATGAATTCTAGCTAAAAACGGTTGATTAAAAGAAACCAATGGAGGGTGATCTATTGCAGGACACAACGTGTGTGTGTCTGGAGATGACAATAGAGAACTGTTAAGTGTGAACCAACGTGGATTCGTCAATCTCGCAATCGCTAGCAGCGCTTACAGGTATAGAAACTAATTCAGTTAATTGAGGGGGGCGTTAGGAATTGTTGAGCCTATCTGTATTGAGGTAAACCGAAAATTTATCTCTAATTTCGACGGCCTTTCCACGGATGGAAAGCTCAAAGGAAATCTAAAACCAGACTGGTGAATCTGAACGCCACCGTGGCTCAGAAGTTACGCAGGATTGAGTTGGGTAGCTGGAGGTACGGCGTGAGATTGTTACGGATGTGACAACAGCAGCGTCGAATTTGAACAAGGAGAGATTGTGGGGATTTACGATATCGCGATGTTGGTGATTTTTCTGGGAGCCATTTTTTTCGGCTACTGGAAAGGATTAGCTTGGCAAATTGCATCGCTTGCTGCGTTGGTGGTGAGCTACATCGTTGCGGTAAATTTTAGAGACCAGTTGGCAGCATTTTTGCAGGTGGAGGAGCCGTGGAATAAAATTGGTGCGATGCTGATTCTTTTTCTTGGTACATCGCTTGTGATTTGGGCGATTTATTCATCTGTTTCTAAATCACTTAAGAGGAATGAGTTAAAAGGGTTTGATCGCCAGGCAGGTGCAATTCTGGGTGCTCTCAAAGGAGGATTGCTGTGCATGGTAGTAACTATGTTCGCGGTTTCGTTTCTTGGTGAGGACGTTCATGAGACGATTGACCATTCGAAATTCGGCCCTTATATCGAAAAAGGGATTTGGCAGGTTTCGGACTTTGTGCCGGACGAATTAGCTCGTTTTGTTAATCCTCATATTGAAAATTACAAAGACGCAGTTGGACATAAAGAACCTTCTGTTGATACCGGTGGATTTTTTGGCAGTTCATTAGGAACGACTTATCCGGTGGGACAGCCAATTAGCGATGAGATTAAAAAATTCCAGTCCAATGGTTTTGCTGGGCGCTGGAAAACCCCTTCGGGTGGCAATCCGGATAAGCCTCAAAATATGACGCCGGATATTTCCAGCGGCGGCGGATTCTTTGGGACTTTTCAAAAGAAGGTAAATCCGCCGCAGGCTCCAGCCACTCAGGGAATCGACTGGTCAAATGTAGACATCTCGGAAGCATCCAAGCAAACGCTGGAAAATATCGGAAAGCAGGCTTTGGAAGCTACCAACGAGGCGGCTGAAAATTTGTTTGAGAACGTCTACAAGCGTTAGACAATTAATGACTGGCTGGCCAGATTTGTTCTGTGCCAGTGTGCTATTTCTCGGTCATCAAAATCGCGGATGGTGATCTGGGTTCTTGGCTAAGCCAGAGGTTGGAATGTGAATTGAGATTTTAAGTAGGGAATTCGCACTGAATTCAAAAAAGCCATATATACGGGGAAAACGAGAGACCTAACCGAACATAAGAAACATTATCGGACGTTGGGGATTGGGTGAGATATACACTGTTTTGTTGATGTTTTGCATTGTGACTTGGGAGGCTTAGCCATGGACCCGCAGTTAACAGACGCCCAGATCAACCAGATCCGAAAGTGTTTAGGTAATGATCAGAAGCTCGACGCGTGTAAGCTCTACATGGATTTCACCGGCAGTTCTTTGCTGGAAGCAAAACAATTTGTAGAGAACCTTCCAAGCGTCGAACCAGGTTCTGTAGAAGACGCCGAGCAGGAGTTAGTTGAACAAGTGCTCGATCTCTTGGAATCTGGCTGTAAGCTAGATGCGATGCGGCTTTACAGGGATCACACCGGTAAGTCGCTAATGGAATCAAAAGTCTTCATCGAGAAACTAATTAGCGATTTTCAGATTCTTGAGAAATCCAACAGTCAATCGGGTTGCGCGGGGGTCATTCTGGTATTTGTGGTTTTAGGGTTTATTCTTCAATCTATGCTCTGACCACTCTGGCAGACGAATTGCCAGTTTTTGAGGTTATGGATTTTTTAGATAAGTCCATAAATTTGGCGGTGCTAATTCAATCGAGTTGCCCGCCGGGTCACGGAAGTAAATTGAAGTTCCACGTGCTCCAACGTCCCAACAAACTTCGGATTCAATTTCGATGCCCGCGTCGGCCAAGCGTGTTCTCCATGTCTCTCGCTCATTATCGGTAATGACAAAGGCAATGTGACCGTGACTACGCGTGCCGTGGGATGGGACTTGCCTTCCCACCACCGAACTTTTGTCCGGATTGAAAATTAACAAATAGCTTTCATCGAGTTCGAAAACTAGCATCAAATCATTCTGGCTAAGCAAACGCAGGCCCATCACGTGGGCGTAAAACACTTTGGCTGCGTCGAGATCGTCGGCATAAAGAACCGTCTCGAAAATTTTGAGCAAGCTTGGCATGACAACTCTTGGATGTAATCAATTATAAATGGGGCAATTTCAAATACCCGAGTCAACTGTCGGTGGGCTTGAGGTTCAGCGATTAACGGGTAGAGATTTTTTTTCGATCTACCGCCCTGCCCCAATTCAACCCGTTCCATTAATCCGTTTTCGTATGTAAGAAAGTATCCTAAGTACTAACTGGAGATCTCTGCAGTTACTACGCTATTTAGCACTTAATCGTTTTACGCTTTTTAAAAGCGCGTCCGGTGCTTTCCATTTTAGCGATGTAGTCGATCGCGAGTGGGACTTTGCACGCTGTTTCGCCCATCTCGACAGATACTTTGCCAATTTTTTTAGCCGTCGACTTTGCTTTCGCCGAGAGCGGTTTAACATAGCCGCCGACGGAAATGACAAATCCATTCATGGTGTATTTCACACGCTCACCGCAGTCGTGAATGGATTCAGTAATTTGTCGAAGCAGCAGTTTGATTTCTTCGAGGTCTAATTCGGAGTCGGGTTGTGTGGCTACGAGACCTGAATACGTATTCCAGCCGGCGGCGGCAACGTGGTCCTTCTTTGATTTAATCCACTTTGAGGCGAGGGCTTTTGCGTGAGGGTTTTCGTGAGCGACACCAGGTAACGAGTACTCAGCAATCATGTGCCAATTGGCATCGCGGCACCAATCGTTCAGTTCTTTTTTTGACATGGATTTGCCGTCGGCGACGATCCCTGCCAAATACATGGCATCGGTGTTGCCAGTCTTGTAAAGTTCCATCGCCAAAGCCTGATTGCCTTTGATTTGTTTGGCAATCACCTTCAAGTCGGCGATCTTTACTCCGAACATGTTGTCCGGGGCGCCATGTCGGGCAAACGTTTTTCGAGTTTGAGCCGACCCCTTTTTCTTGAGTGCCGACATGACTTGCTTAACGGTTTCCATGGACGCTCCCAGAGAGTTCTGTTGTACAAGGCAGCGGCGATCGAATCGTGCTTAAAGCGAACTTCGTTGGCTCACCGAATTCTGCAAGCCTGTTAGCGAACGGTTAGGCAGGCAATTCGCCAGCTTCGTCGAAGACGCCGATTTTTCGAAACCGCTGGTAGCGCTCTTCTAATAAAGACTCGTGCGGTTTTCCAACGAGGTCTTTTAGTGTTTTCTTTAAATAGGACTTCATTTGAGATGCCGTCTTGTGGTGGTCACGGTGAGCACCGCCTAAGGGCTCGGTAATCACATCATCGACAATTCCCATTTGGAGTAGATTTTTGGAAGTGAACTTCAATGCAGTTGCAGCTTTTTCTGCATGCTCAGCGCCCTTCCAGAGAATGCCGGCGCATCCTTCTGGACTGATCACGGAATAGTAAGCGTGTTCCATGACTGCGACTCGATCGCCAACGCCAATTCCCAAAGCACCGCCGCTACCGCCTTCGCCGATAACAATGCAAATGATTGGTGTTTTCAATCGAGACATTTCATACATGTTTTCGGCGATGACCTGAGCCTGGCCTCGTTCTTCAGCACCAATTCCAGGGTAAGCGCCCGGCGTGTCGATCA
>JAAEMV010000712.1 GCA_024225195.1 Planctomycetaceae bacterium
AGGGCGATGCCGCCCGCCCCGGCCGACCTAAGTCGTTTGGTATCAAGGGGTTATGTCAAATACAATTTTTAAAATATCATACATCTACATAGTACATTTATAAAGAATATCGAACGCTAAAACGCTCGCCCCAAGTTTGTCGCAATTCAAGTCTACCCAACCCGCTTTGTCAATATATTGTTCTTCGTCTTTGATTTTCCAATAATCTGTTGTATAGGGATTGTAGTAACAATTCGCCCACTCAAAATCGAGCAATTCCAGCGACCAACGAGCATCAACCACATAACCCTTAACGCCCGCATGGACATTTTTCTTTTTTTCTTCCCTGACACGATCTCTCCCTTTATCGCTTACTTTAAATTCACAATCCGTTAATACTACATTTTCAGCATGGCATTTTACAATTCCTCTTTGTTTTATGCTTAGGCAGTTTTTGTGGAGGTTACGATAAACGAAACAGGGCGCTTCTCCGTCTATATGGGCAAGGACTTCGTTGCTTGTTTTACAGAATGGTTTTACTGACATCTTCCATATCCTTTACATAAATAGTAACGTTGCCGTCATAAGGGGAAACCTCAGTCATTGTAATGACTTTACCCTGTGCTTTGTCAAGGCTAATATACTGCCACATTTCAAGAGCAGGATTCCACCATTTGTAATCCAGTTCGTCGGCATAGTTTTCGCCGTCATCATTTGTCCATGCTGGCATTGTCAAACCTTTCAAGGTGTTGTTCCATCATAAATATAGAAGTTTGTAGTAGTTCTAAATCTTGCCTTGCCTTATCAACCTCGGCGAGATCATCGGGGATTCCGATATCGCAATCGTATTGATCCTCTTCAATCTCCTTTTCAAGGAAGAAGACTGACCTTTTGGCGGCATTGGTTACGATTCGCAGTGCTTCAGTGTTTACGTTATTTAGCGGCATCGTCTAATCCCATTAAGTAAGTGAGTGAGTTTTCGTATTCGTTAATCGTTTGTTTGCCGTCGTTTACATATCCCCAGCGAACACCGTAACCCCGTTTCTGTAAGTCTTTCAAGTGGGGAAGAATAACAAAATAACAAAATTGCTCGAAATCATAGTTCTGATGATCGGCATGGAAATATAACATATCTCCCCTTTCATCATCTTTCCACCAATATACGCAAATCGGTTCTAGTTGGATTCTTTTACTCATTTTTATCTCCTAATCCTAAATCTCGTATTACTTGGTCGAGTGCGGTCACTCCTCCGTTGAAGTAGTGCCAAGAGTGAAAGCAGTTTGCCAATGCGTCTCGCTTTGCCTCCCACTCTTTACGAATCATGATAAGTAATTCTACGTCAGTTGGTTCCAACTGCTGGATGTCTTTGTTGTGTTTCATAGTCTTATTATATAGTTAATATCGTCAATGTCAAGGGGGTAACTTTAAGACTTATTCTCTCTGAGAATGAGATCAATTACAAATCGAAATCAAGGCGAGTGAGGCGACTGCGGGCATTCATGACATCGGTCCAGCAACAAGAACCATCCATTTCGTTAAACGCATCCACCTCATCGAGAAGGTCGCGAACAAGTTCATCTCTAGTCTTGGGTTTGCTTGTCTCGATGCGTATGTAATCGCCGTCCGGTAGTTCACTACACCTATACACAAAAATCGGAGTTCCATTGGAACTATAACCTTCGCACTTTCCCCAGTGGAAAGTTGATTCTCGCATGACAGGTCCGTGCCATAACTCATTCGTCGCATTGTCCAAAAACATCGCGGGACTGTCGAAGTTCGTATCGTCGAAGAACTTTCGTTCGCTCATTTCAATTTCTCCCTTGCTTTAATCACTTTTAATCTCCATGCAACCTGCCACATGTCATAATCGCTCTCGTCGTCAATCGCATCGAGCAACTCTTCCACGAGTTCCTCTCGCGTCGGTGGCGGGTCATACAGTGGCTTCCATGGCGAATGTATGACATTACGCCAGTGCCAAGCTGAAACCATGTCCCCCAGCGAGCAGACTAGGACATAGCCCTGCTTGTTGGCGTCGTCGGCAGTCGGCAGTCTATCGGTAATCCAACTCATCTAAATTTCTCCATTGTTGTGTCCTCTTTACATCATCATTCTACTATAGTTATCGTCATTGTCAAATGTTTTCTATAGTTCATTTCAAAAGTTTATTTGAATTGTCGTAAGTCGTTGGTACGAAAGGACTTACGTCGGGCGCGTCCGCCCCGGCGACCCTAAGTCGTTACTGACAAAGGGTTTACGTCGATAAAGAAAAAAGTCAGGAGTGTGGGAGTCGAACCCACGATTAACCACGCTACCAAACGCCCGCTATTGAACGGTTTAATTGGCTCTTGCACCTTATTGTGTTATGGCTTATTCAGCCCCCTTGCGGGTTTCCACATTACCATAGGAATCATGCAAGCACCCCTGAGTGAGGGTACGGGGGATCGAACCCCGGACAAACGAATTAAAAGTTCGTTACTCTACCAACTGAGTTACACCCTCGGAAAAAACAAAGAAGCGGGACTTGTGCGA
>JAAEMV010000713.1 GCA_024225195.1 Planctomycetaceae bacterium
CCAAAAGAAATTTGGCTGAACCGAATGCGGCTCGGGCCGATCAAGCCGGAGTTTACTTAAATCCGGTTGAATCTGCTCACCTTTTTCGCTTGGCACTTTCGATTGAGATGAACTGGTTGGTTCCAAGGCATGCGTCTGCTTTTTCGCGGAGGCTTCCGGTTGGGTTTCTACTGATTCAAATAAATCCGGCGTCGTCGCTGGTTCAGGGGGGGAATCGCTGGTTGTCGTTTCCTGAGGAATTGCAATGGGTTCCAATTCCTTGGTAGTGGTTGCAGCGGGTGCATTTCGCCGCGGAATTTTTCCTTGGAATTTGAGTGAGAGTGCTTCGACCAGATCGCCCGGCATTAGCGTGGTTAATTCAAGCGGAAACTCCCCGGCCATCAGTTTGCGTCCGGTCGGTGAAATCGCAAGAACCGGTCGGAACTTAGTCGTTTCGGTTTGAGTTATAAAGCCTTGGTGGATTAAAAACTCCATCAACAAAACGACATCCGCTTGTCTTAGCCCTTTGAGTAATGCAAATGTGCTAAGTCGGTCGAGGCTAAGCTGTTTTATCTTTTTAGAAGCGGAACCAGTCAGCATCTGCGCGATCAAGGTTTTTCCAATCCGTCCGTGCGTCCGTGCCGTACCACTGAGTGCAACTTGGGCGGAGTAAAGACACGCATCCTCGTCGGAGTGTTTAGCGGTTCCAATTTTCAACTGAGGTCGTTTTTGACAATTGTCGCAGGTGCCGCAAAGTTTACGGTCTGCATCCCCGAAATATTCTAAAATTTCAAGTTGGCGACACCGACGTGTCGTAGCGAGGCGAATGACACTGTTAAGTTTTTCGTGCTCGGATTTTTGACGGCGATGCAGTTCGGCAAAGTCAATTTTGAGATCCGAGAATTTTCGTTTTCGATCGACAACGTGAATGGCTCGCCCACGAAAGGGTGGAATGTAGTCAATCATGGGGATTTTTCGTAATTGCCGGATCGCACGATTGACGGCTTCCCATTTCATTTCGAGTCGATCGGCGAGTCGCTGAGGTTGGAACATCACGCGTTCCCCGCGAAATCCGCTGACAATACGTTCCAATTCGCGCATCACATGACGTTGAGTTCTTGCGTCTCGCGGAAGAAGGTCGATCAATGTTGGTAAATCAGAATCAATTTTTATCGCCGCGGAGTTTTGCTTACTGTCGAGACGCTCGATAGCTCCCGCTTTCTCAAGGAGGTTCTCACAGGTAGCGATGCCTGCAGTGCCAATGCTTAAGTCGAGATCGTCCTTGATTTCCTGGAGTGTTGTTTCAATTGGATCGCCAGGTATTGAGCAGAGGTATTCATAAACCTCTTTGACGGTTTCCTTGGACGGATAGGAGTTATCAATGAAGAACTCCTGAATAAATTTGTCTTGGAAAGAGTAAAGCATGAGGCATTCTGAAGGCAGCCCGTCACGCCCTGCCCTGCCCGCTTCTTGATAGTAAGCTTCGATGCTGCCTGGAAGGTTGTAGTGAACGACAAACCTAAGGTCTGATTTGTCGATACCCATTCCGAAGGCATTGGTGGCTACGATGACCTCAATTTCCCCGGTCATGAACTTTTCCTGGACCGAGCGTCGCGTGTCGGCAGGCAGGCCTGCGTGGTAAAATGTAATCTTTCGACCAATTTTATCCGCCAAGAGTTCGACTAGGTGTTCGCAGTTTTTGCGAGTGGACGCATAGATAATTCCACATCCTTTTCGACTCTTTAAAAAGCTCACCAGTTGATTGTCTTTTTCCGCATTCCCGTTGGGAGCGGAGACAGCTAGAGAAAGGTTCGTCCTTGCGAATCCGGTAACAAAAGTTGCCGGCTTGTTGAGATTAAGGATTTTTGAAATGTCGTCTGAAACGAGTTTGGTAGCGGTAGCAGTCAATGCCACCGTCTGGGGGTTACCGAGGCGTTCCCGGAATCGCCCTAATCGAGCATAGTCGGGTCGAAAGTCGTGACCCCACTGGCTGATGCAGTGAGCCTCATCCACCGCTAAAAGTTGGATTTGAATACTTTGAACCGCTCTCATGAATGCGTTACTGCGAAGTCGTTCCGGAGCAATGTAGACCAACTTGTAATGGCCATTAATCATCCCCGAGATGCGGGCTTGCTGCTCAGCAGGAGGCAGCGAACTGTTGATGAAAGTTGCCGGTATCTCAGATTCAATAAGCGAGTCAACCTGATCTTTCATTAGTGCAATCAGGGGGGAGATTACGATCGTAACTCCCTCTCGGGCGATCGTGGGCAGTTGGAAGCATAGACTTTTGCCACCGCCTGTTGGCATGATGCAAAGAGTATCTTTTCCGGCTAGAATTGCATCGATTACATGCCGCTGGCCGGGACGAAAGCCTTCCAGCCCAAAATTGCCAAGCCATTCCTCGGGATTGAGCGATGTTTCGTTCACTGTTGTTAATCAGACGGGTTTAAATCGGTTTTGCGAACGGCAGTACCGGGAATTATAAACCATAGTGATCTGGATAACAGCCAGCCTGTTCAGGGTTTGTTGTGGATTTTAGAGATCGTCCTAGAAAGTTTTGAACGGCGACAAACTTTTTTGTAATTCGTGCGTAACGTAAGACTGGCTGAGAATATTTTTTTAAAAATACAACTTTCATGATATCAATCCAGCACCTCTCCAAAACGTTTTATGCTGGTCGACGAGAGATACGTGCTGCTGTTGATGTTTCGTTCGATGTTGCCCCCGGTGAAGTTTACGGGCTTCTCGGCCCGAACGGTGCCGGCAAGACAACCATGATGCGAATGATCTTGGGTCTGCTGAAACCGGATAAAGGTTACGCCGAAATTGCGGGGCATCGAAGCGACCATCAACCAGACGAAGTAAAACGACAAGTCGGGTTCGTTTCCGCAGCTGCGGGCGTCTACCAGTGGTTAACCGGCCGAGAGATGTTGGGGTTTTTCGGAGAAATTTACGGCCTTAGTGAAGGCGAGGTAGAAACCCGAATCAAGGAGTTGTCTGCAATTCTCGACCTATCTGGTTTCATCGATCAAGGCTGTGCTACTCTCAGCACAGGCCAAAAACAGCGACTTAGCCTCGCTAGGGCCCTCATTCACGATCCGCCTGTGATGATTCTCGACGAGCCTACCCTCGGATTGGATGTGATTGGGAGCCAAGTAATTTTCAATTACATCGACATCCTTCGCGAGCGTGACAAGTCAATTATTCTGTGCACACACCGATTGGAGCAAGCCCAACGGGTCTGTAACCGGTTTGGGCTGATGCACAAGGGTAAGAAAGTACTCACTGGATCGCTTGAGGATTTACAGAAACAAACGGGAAAGTCTGATCTCGTCGAGATGTTTATTGATTTGATTGAAAACGATAACGTTGCCCCTATTCAGCAAGTTTGATCCGATAATGTCTCAGAATGACAATACCAAACCTAACGGCAATTCAAAGAAACCGGCGCGAACTGGGTTCAGGCTCACGAGATTGGCTCAAAAAGAACTCAAAGAGACTCTGCGTGATCGTCGAACCATCGTAACTTTGGTGCTGATGCCGCTCCTCGTTTATCCAACGCTGAGTCTAATCTTTAAGACATTCCTGCTTTCCAATGCTGCCCTGTTCTCGGGGGGGGAGGTGCCGGAACTTCGAGTAGTTTATTCCGGCAACGTCTCCAAAGCAGAAGCGGATTTTGTCTTTGCCAAGATTGGTGAAAGAGTTAAGTTCATTGACGACAAATCATCGGGCAGCGGGGGAGCACTCCTGCGACCGGATGATTTGGATGAAGAGGATGAATCGCAGTCGATCGGCAGCGGTTTGAAAGTCGATGACTTGCAACCGGAAGACGTGGGGTTTCCACCTTGGTACCTCATGAGATGGCAGTTTATTCCGCCAAGTGCAAATCCATCTCTGGCTGAATACGTCGAGGTCGGCGAAGCGGATCTGGGAATTATTTTTGATTTAAACGATCCGACTAGAAAAAGGCTGGGCGACTTCACAATTGTTTCGCGGCAGGACCCATTTTCGCTGGCTGCTGCTGATCATTTGGCAAAAGAACTCGAAAAAGCCAATCTCGCTGATCGGGAATTCCGGCTGCAGATGGCTGGAATTTCGATTGAACCGGTAGTCAATATTGGCCGCAAATTAATTGGGGAAACTGTTGAGCAAGAAGCGCCGTCCGCTTTCCCACTGGCCTCATTGGTGCCATTAATCTTGGTGCTAATGACGATCACGGGTGCGGTTTATCCAGCGATCGATTTGACGGCTGGCGAACGCGAGCGAGGAACCCTTGAGACTTTGATGGCGGCACCTCTACCCCGCGTCGGGATTTTGGTCGCCAAATTCATTGCCGTTTTGACGGTCGCTATTTTTACAGCGTTGTTGAATCTTATCGGGATGTTTGTGACGATTTGGGTTTTCCAACTGGATCAGCAATTTGGCGGCGGCATCTTTGATTTCCGCGTGATGGTACAGATCTTTCTGTTACTGATTCTGTTCGGTGCGTTCTTCTCAGCGTTGCTCTTGGCGGTTACGAGTTTTGCCAAAAGTTTCAAAGAAGCTCAGGTTTATTTGATCCCTATCATTATCCTTTCCCTCGGCCCCGGATTGATGGCGATGGCTCCCGGAATTTCGCTTGATGGAGTGAATGCCGTCGTGCCGATGGTCAACATTCTTTTGTTAGCCCGTGATGTTATCAACAACGAAGTTGTTTTGGTGCCATCGTTTGTTGCGGTGATCTCAACGCTCGTCTATACCTATTTAGCGATTTGTCTAGCTGCTCGGATTTTTGGATCGGATTCAATTCTTTATTCTGGCGACGGTAGTTTAGTTGAGATGTTTCAACGTCCCACGCGTGCAAACGTTGTCGTGCCTTTGGCGGCGACTTTATTCTGTCTTGTAATGCTGTTCCCGCTAAATTTTCTTTCGATCGGCTTCTTGGGAAGGTTACCTGCGGAGACGACGGCCGACTTGAGTTTCCGCTATGGGATGATGGGTGTTTTCACCTGTTTGGCCTTTATGGTTTTGCCTGCCTTGGTGGCGCGGCACCAAAAAACCAGTTTCAGAGGCGGTTTTGGCCTCAAACGGCCGAGGATTGTTTTTCTGCTGGCGGCAGTTCTGCTCGGTCTTAGTCTCTGGCCTTTGGTCATGACCATGACCGAGGGGTGGCATGCTGCGTATGGAATTTTGTTCGGCAGTGAGAAGCAGGAGCAGTGGCATGCCAAGTTAATCGAAACGACTTCTGAACAGGTCGCCCGGATTAGGATGGTCTCGCCGTTTGTGATTCTGTTTTCGTTCTCGGTAATCCCAGCAGTCTGTGAAGAGTGGTTTTTTAGGGGCATGTTGTTGCGTTCGCTTTTGAAGTGGAACTCGGTATGGAAATCGATTTTGATATCGGCTCTGGTCTTCGGTTCGTTCCATGTTCTCTCGAACAGTGTAATTGCACTCGACCGCTTGCTCCCTTCGACACTTATTGGGGTGATGCTAGGTTATTTAGCGTTTAAATCTGATTCCATTTGGCCCGGAGTGATTCTGCATTCGTTGAATAACGGCATCGTGGTTTTTCTAGCCTATTACCAACCGGCTTTAAGTAGTTTCTCATGGTTTCCCGGTGAGGATGAATCAATCCCGGTCGTGTGGGCGTTAGTTGGGTTGGCGGTAGCCACTACAGGAGTTCTTTTGACTCGGTTTGCAGGCAGTTCAGGCTTGCCCGAGAAATCCTCGAATGCAACAATTGAGTCTGGCGAAGTTCTTTAAATTGAGCATTCTGAGGCTCAGCAAACCCGGGAGGGGGGAGTTGTCATGAGGTGGTTACTGGGTTTTGCGGTAGCTTTGTGCTTTGCCTTGTCGCTAGATGAAAGTCTACCCGAGAACCGGCTCTCCGCGCAGGATTCCAACGGAATCGCAGTCGACAATGGGTTCAAGATTTCCAAGGTCGCAACTGACAAAATCGCAAGTAACATTTTCTGTATGGCAGTTGATCCTGACGGTCGCGTATTCGTATCCGGCCCTGGTTACATTAAAGTGCTAGTGGACGCCGATGGTGATGGCGTTTTTGAAAAGGCCACTTTGTTCTCGGGTCGTTTAAGATCGGGAGCACAGGGTATGGCTTTTGACGGGACGGAAATTCTGTGCACTGGAGACGGTGGAGTATGGAAGTTTTCAGATGTTGATCGAGATGGCATTGCTGATGCTCCACCAGAGAAAATGTTGGCGATTAAAACTGGTGGTGAGCATGACGCGCACGCGATTCGAAAAGGCGCTGATGGCTGGTGGTATCTAATTGCTGGTAATGGCACGCCTATTTTGCCTGAGTATAATTCGCTATCTAGCACGCCGGTAAAAAATCCTCGCGCTGGGTTCTTGATGAGGATTAGCCCTGACTGGACTAAGAAAGAAGTCTTCGCTCACGGTTTTCGAAATGCTTATGATTTCGATTTTGCTAATGACGGAAGTGTGTTCGTCTATGATAGTGACGGCGAACGCGATATCTCGCTGCCGTGGTATCGGCCAACACGAGTCTTTCGAATGTATGCCGGCGACGATGCTGGCTGGGTTTCTGCTGGTTGGAAACGCCCAGACTATTTTTTTGACATGCCTTCGGTGGTCGGTTCACTTGGTCGTGGAAGTCCAACAGGAGTCAAGGTTGCCAAGACTGGCAGATCGACTAGTGGGACGGCATCGGGGATTAACGCTGACGCCATTTTTGTCGCAGACTGGACGTTTGGCCGTGTCTTGGTTTCAAGAATGTCCCAAACTGGATCGAGTCGCTTAAAATTCCAAAATTTTGCGGTGGCAAAAGGGCAAACGGGATTCGCTGTAACTGATCTCGATTTCGATTCAGCTGGTGATCTCTTGATTAGTGTTGGTGGAAGAGGAACGGAGGGTGGGGTCTATCGAGTGACGCCACTCGAGCGTGTTGCCCCAAATTCTACGAAGGACGCAGAGAAGCGACCGATCGCTGTGACTCCGCGCGAGGTTTGGTTGAGCCAGTGGCTGAATTCAGAGGTGAGCGATGAGCATCCCGAAATGCTTTTGCGATCTTTGATCGGTTGGAGTGAATCTGATTTGCGGAAAAAATATAATGGTCAGAAGATTCAACGCCTAAGTGATTATCTGAATGAGCGGGTATTAGAAATGAATGCCTCAAATGCAGCTTTGTGGATGAGGGTCTTTTTAAATTGGAGCGAGGAAACTGTTCCTTTTGTTGAAGCTTGGCCTACTCCGGTGAAGCTTGCTTGCCGAGTTTCAAGGCAAAAGAACGATGATCAAAATCGACAGCAAGTTTTTGTAGATATTTTAAATTCGGTGCCACAGGAGCGAGAGTCACTCTTCTTGGTTCGGTTGGGGCAGTTAGTGTTTGATGGGTGTGGTGGAGCGAAGTCGAAGTTAATGTTTGCGGGGTACACCCCGGGTTTTCCAATCGAAGTGAGTCGAACGCTGGGAGTTGCAATTGCCGACAAGATTGCAAGATTACTCGAGGCCTCTCGTGAACTAGAATCAGTCAACAAAACAGAGTATCGCAGAGAGTTGGGGCGACTTGCAGCGTTAGCGGGGGTTGGTTCCCCAAGTTTGTTCGCTCAAATAAGTTTGGAATTAGAAAAGCCGAAACTTATTTTGGAAGAACGCATTCATTGGCTTAACTGTTTAGCTTCTATCTCGAGTGCAGGTGACTCATCAACGAACGTAATACGTTCGGTTGCCGCAGGGGCACTGGCAGCAATCGCTGGACAAGTTCGCTCCGAACAACTATCAACCGATCGGAATTTTGAGCCGAGGTTGAGGTCTTTGTTTCAAAGATTGAAGCAAGCCTGGGGAGAGTCTTTCGAAATTCAACTTGCCAATGAGTTGAGTGGAGAGGGTGAACAATTGTTTTTTGCGAGTGAATTCAGCGACCAGACAAAGGCAGTTCTTGTTCCCAAAATATTGGATTATATTCGAGCTAATCCGAACCGAGTTAGGTTTGAGCATCTGGATCTATTGGGACGGGACGGTTCGTTCGAAAGTTTGGAAGTCATTCGGAAATTTTCTAACCGGAAAGATTTGCGTCCAGCGGTCATTTCAAATTTGATAGGTTCGCCCGATTTGGTCGATCGTGAATTGTTCGTGGCGGGGTTGGCTTCCTCCGATGTGCTAACGATTAAAAATTCTGCAATTGGTTTAAGAAGAACTGCTCAGCCCGTTGGCATCGTGGCAATATTGGCCGCTTCGAATGCACTGCAACGAATGAGCTGGGATAAATCGACGGTTTCCGCTCGTGACCAATTGGTAATGTTCTTGGAAAAGGAAACTGGGCAAAAGTTCGGATATGAATTCAAGAAAAGCGGGGACGTGCAGGTTGAGATGCTCGAACGCGTATCAAAATGGATTGAAGCCGAACACCCGTTAGAATTTCAAACCAATCAGCAGCAACGGAAGTCTGATACTCGGGGATTTGCTGAACGGCTTGCTGCGGTTGATTGGACTCAAGGGAATGCGGCGCGTGGGGCTTTGCTTTATGAGAGCTTCCAGTGTGCCCGATGTCATGACGCTGGGAGCCGACTTGGGCCACGACTGGAAGGGCTTGGGAAAAGATTCAGCCGAGACGATCTGTTCCGGGCAATTATTTATCCGAATCAGCAGGTGCCGGAGCGTTATCGCGCAGTTGCGATTGAGACCGTGGATGGACAGTATATTCAGGGAGCAATGGTTTACGAATCGGTCGATGGAATTACGCTGCAGCAGACAGATGGGAAAACTCGCCGTATCAATCGTGACCAAATCGAATTTCAGACGCGATCGAGCAAGTCGTTGATGCCGGAAGGGTTACTTGATGAGGCAACCGATATTGATCTGGCCGACCTCTACAAATTTCTTTCCAAGTAGGAGCCGGGGGATAGTCTTGGCTTGCCATGCGACTGATGCTGTTAGATTCAAGAAATACCCTGTTAGTTTGGGGCGGGTATTCTCGATGTCGCGATGAGGTAAATTCCGACCAGCAGCAATCCGGCACCAATCAGGCCGACGCAGAATCTTTCCGGTCTTTTGCCAAATCGTGTTGCGATGGCTTTGATAATCGTCAATTGAAAGGCCCAGCCGCGGTTTCGAATGCTTGCCGTCAGAAAAATCACGCCGAATATGGTCGCGACGGTACCGACGAAGAGATCACGAGTATCGATGGGAGTAATCCTGGATTTGATGGATGACAATTTGGGCGTGCCAAACAAGGGAATTGTCTAGACGCGTCTTGCTTAATCTTGTGGCTTGGTTTGCCACGAGCACCTTAGCTCAGTTTACCAAATTTGAAAAACTAATATGTATAAAAAAAGACACGAGCCAAATTGGCTCGTGTCTTCGGTTTTGTAGTAATCGTCAGTTCGGCCTAGGTGGCTAGCCGATGACGTATTTTTAACCTAGTTAGCTGGAGCTGGCTCTGGAGTCATCTCAGCAGCTTCTGCGTCACCGCAGCAAGGGTTTGGATTGCAGCACTTGCGGCTAGGAATCATTCCCTTGATTTTTGACAAGCAGTTACGCTTGCAAGGATCAACAGCAACGTCAACGATGCTTGGACGGCATCGTGTAACGCACTCTTTAGTGCGGGTAAGCTTACGCTTTGTGCAACCGCACTCGTCTGTAACACACTCAAACTTCAGACGGCAAACTTCCTTCTGAACTTGAACCATAACAATCTTCTTGCGAGTTTTCGCGCAAGGATCTTTCTCAGCGCAACCACCGCAATCTTGAGCGGCAGCCATCATTGGGAAACACATAGCCACACACATGATGGCAGGAAAAGCAAACTTAAACATAGTAACCTCATTTGTTTTGAACGTTGTGACAACACCTCACACCTATGTGTACTGGTATCGCGAATCTGTTTCTGCAACTTAACTCGTAGATAAAAATTGTTGGATGTGCTCTGAAATTAAGTACCAGTATCAACGAATTAAATGATTAGAAGTGCGACCTACTCTTATATTTGATACAACCGGATTTCCGGTGGTTTTGAAATCTGGGTGGGGATTGAATTCACCTTTGAAAAGACGGGGTTCAAGAGGGCTGAATTAGTTCAGGTTGTAGCGAATAGATTGTCAAAAACGAATCGATCGATTTGCGTTTGCGATGCCCGCGAGGTGTGTGAACACTGTCGCCATTTAGGAAGGCACCCGTACCGCAAGTTGGCCGCGATAGGGACTGGCTGTTGGTCGTAAAATTGGACTGGTCAAACATGCCAGTTCAGGCGATGGCAAAGCGGTGACGCGGCAAGTATCTTGCAATATGCATCAGACCTGTCTCCGCAGCTATTTAAGCCTTAGGACAGCGTTGACAGGAAAGTGATCGCTAGGGTACCGACCATCAAA
>JAAEMV010000714.1 GCA_024225195.1 Planctomycetaceae bacterium
ATGAATCAGTACCGAAATCGGTTGGATCAACGACTCAAAGACGACTATGAGCAAAACCCCACCAGTCGGCGAAAGTTCGATCGTTTTTTTGATTTCGCTGTTGCCAGTAATTCAATGGACAACGAAGAAAAAAGTATTGAATTTACTTCAGAACCGATGGCACCGCCGAGTGCATCGAAAGCGGAAGCGGCATCGCGCGGACTGGGTGGTGGAAGGGGAAGACGAAGTTTGGCTGCTCGACCGAAACAAAAGTCGAGAGCTGCGCCGGAAGAAAGTGTCGCTGGTAAAGAGGTTCGCAATTCGCTCGGACGCGTGCAGAATGAAGTCGCTAGTGTGGATAAACGTGGCGAAAGTGATGAGTTGTATTTTGACGGGGAGCAATTGAAAAAAGATCGCACGCAAGTACGGCAATATTATCAGCGGACGAAACCAACTCAGGAGTGGGTGGAAAATAACTACTATCAGGTGACGGCAAAACAACAAAATCCGCAGCTCATGCGA
>JAAEMV010000715.1 GCA_024225195.1 Planctomycetaceae bacterium
CGCCGCTACCGCCTTCGCCGATAACAATGCAAATGATTGGTGTTTTCAATCGAGACATTTCATACATGTTTTCGGCGATGACCTGAGCCTGGCCTCGTTCTTCAGCACCAATTCCAGGGTAAGCGCCCGGCGTGTCGATCAAGCAAATGACAGGAAGATTGTATTTTTCAGCCATCTTCATTTTTGCCATGGCTTTGCGGTAGCCCTCGGGATGTGCACATCCAAAGAAGTTTTCTGTTCGATCCTGAAACGTTCGCCCCTTCTGATGGCCGAGTACCATGACTTTGGTGCGATCCAACGAAGCAAAGCCAACACGTATTGCGCGATCGTCGCCAAACAATTTATCCCCGTGCAATTCGACGAATTCATCAAATACGAGCGATAGATAATCTGTGGTATGAGGTCGATCCTTGTGCCGCGCAACCTGCACCGTTTCCCATGGAGTTAGTTTCCCATAGATCTCGCGAGTAAGATCGGTCAACGACTGTTTCATGTTTCGAATTTTTTCTACTGACTCAACGGAGTCGCAGGATTCGGTTTCACGTTTTTCGATTTCGAGAGCAAGATCGGCAATGGGTTGCTCAAATGACAGATAATCCATGGTGTATTAAATTGGGTCAGTGGGATGGTAGGTGTCACTGTCTGACGAATGATAGTGACTCACAGTTTGCAAATAATTAGTTACCTGCGAAATCCTTCGGGTCGTTGTCCAGATCGAAAGATCTGCGTTGTTTCAAAAATCTGAAGGAATTCAGTTAGGTTTTGGATACGGTCGTCGGGATTCTTAGCGAGCATTAGTTTGACTAAGTTCGAAAAATCTTTGGAAGCTCCGCTGTAGGCTTCCAGCGACGGAATGGGAGCTTTTAAATGTTTAGTTAATAACTCATCCGGTGAGTTGGCTGAGTAAGGAGTTTTTCCAGACAGTAGTTCAAAGATGACACAGCCTAAGCCGTAGACATCGGATCGTCGGTCGGGATGCTGTCGACGAATTTGTTCAGGAGCCATGTAGCTTCTCGTGCCACGAATGGCTTTGGGTCTTCCAGCAAGAAGCCCCCCTATTCCACCTTTTTTCGTTCTTAATTTTACGCCGATTGAAAAGTCAATTAATTTGACATGCCCCTGTTCGTCAGCGAGGAAGTTGTCTGGTTTTACATCGCAATGCACCCAGCCTTTTTCGTGCATATGCTCCAGTCCTTTTGCACAACTGCGGATGATCGAGGATACATTGGGCATCATGTATTCTTTACGTTCTCGCATCTCAATTTTCAGGTTTCGCGATGGGAAAAGCTGCATGGATACGAGTGGGTATCCCTGGTCGTTATGGTAGCCAAAGATTTTAATTACGTTGGGATGGTTGAGTTCAGCACCCACCAAGGCTTCGTGTTTCAGTTGGCCAATTTCGTAGCGATTTTTCCGGAAATTTTCCATTAAAACTTTGAGAGCGATTCGTTCACTCTCGCCCGTTCTTAATGCTTCCCAAACCTGAGTTGTCGTACCGGCACGAATGAGTCTGAGCAGTTGAAACGGCCCGATAAAGTCTCTGCCTATTGACATTTATTTCTAATCCATCGATTTCAAGCTTGGTAACGCAGGCATCGAGTTGAACCCCTGCTGGCTCCATTTTAGTCGAAGATTCGAGGAAACCAAAGTCGACTTCAGGGGATTGGGCTCTGGTTTGTGCGTTTAGCAAACACCCAGATTTTCCATATTCCGGGGGACAATTGAGTGATTTTTGCCTCTAGGCTGGAATCAGCTCCAACGCTCCAAGAATCGCGTAAATCACGAAAGAAGCGTAAAGAGCACAAAAGAGGATTCCCGTTCGCCTGTTGATTTGCTTCAAATGCCACATGCAGGCCATTGCCACGCCCGTCAAAATAAACAGAAAAATACGTAAGCCAACCACCCCCTTCATGGTTTCGCCATTGCTCATCACTAGTTCGATTGGCTCCCACTGGTGTAGATAGCAGCTTACGATCAGCGGAATTGACATGCCAATACAGACGTCGAATACGTTAGAGCCAAAGACATTCGACATTGCTCCAGCATCATCGCCTCGCCGGGCCGATCCGAGGGACATAAATGTGTCGGGAATTGATGACACCGCAGCGGTTAAGATAACCGCGACGAAGAAGGGACTGACTCCCAGTTTATGAGCCGATTGATTAGTGAGATCGACCAGCAGGTAGCATGCTAATGCAGCCACCGCGGTTGCTGAGATAATGACTATTGTCGAAGTAAAGCCATTGAGCCGAATTTCAAAATAGCCAAAGCAGGCAGAGGCAGTTTTAGAATCAGTCCCTGTCACTTCGGTTCTATTTTCGGAGAGTTGAGTTCGGAATTGTCGCGTCGCTAGATAAAGGTGTAATACGTAGACGGCGTAAGTTAGTAGAGCTGCTACCCCCATCCACCATTCCAGTTTTTCCTGAAACAAGAAGATGAGTAGGCCAGCTTGAGTGAAAATCACCCACATGCCATCTCGGTGAATGACTTCTCTAGAAACAGTGATTTGAGGTCGATCCCGTCGCGAAAAAGAAACAACAATTGCACAAAGCGCGGGAATCAGAATCAAATTATAAATCGAGCTTCCTGCACACGTTGCAACGGTTGACCCGTAACCTTCGGCGCTGGCCAGCATTTGGCTTTGGTCGTCTTGAGTTCCAAAGAGCGCGATCGTCACAAAGAACAGGCCGGTA
>JAAEMV010000716.1 GCA_024225195.1 Planctomycetaceae bacterium
AATGTCCTGGATCCAGAAAATGGACCGCAGTTAGATTCCTAAGATAACAAGGGTGGTTTTTCAAGGGTGACTCCACAGACACTAGCGTGCCCGCTTCAAAGTCTCCCACCTATGCTACACATGTTACCTCAAAAACCAATGCCAAGCTACAGTAAAGGTTCACGGGGTCTTTTCGTCCTTCTGCGGGTAGCGCGTATCTGCACGCGCACTCCAATTTCGCTGGGCCTCTAGTTGAGACAGTGGGGAAGTCGTTACGCCATTCGTGCAGGTCGGAACTTACCCGACTAGGAATTTCGCTACCTTAGGACCGTTATAGTTACGGCCGCCGTTTACTCGGGCTTCAATTCAAAGCTTCTCAACCGAAGTTGATAACCTCTCCTTTTAACCTTCGAGCACCGGGCAGGCGTCAGTCCATATACTTCCTCTTACGAGTTTGCATAGACCTATGTTTTTGATAAACAGTCGCTACCCCCTTTTCACTGCGACCCCCGTTAGCTACACCAGCAAGTGGTTTCACCAGCAAGGGCGTGCCTTTTACCAAAGATACGGCACAAATTTGCAGAGTTCCTTAACTAGAGTTCTCCCAAGCGCCTGAGGATTCTCTCCTCATCTACCTGTGTCGGTTTACGGTACGGATTTATATGCATCTTCTTGCGAAACTTTTCTTGGGAACAGAGGATCACAAACTTCGGGACAAGCCCTCGTATTCGCGTCTCAGGATTAATGTGTTGCGGATTTGCCTACAACACTCCCTACTCGCTTAAACCGCCATCCATCAGGCGGATTCGCTACCTTTTTCCGTCATTCCTTCAAGTCAAACAATACATACAAAGTACAGGAATATTAACCTGTTACCCATCGACTACGCCTTTCGGCCTCGCCTTAGGATCCGACTAACCCTGGGCGGAGTCACCTGGCCCAGGAACCCTTAGATTTTCGGCGGAAATGATTCTCACATTTCTTATCGCTACTCATTTCAGCATCAGCTCTTGTGATACCTCCAACGCTCCTCACGGTACGCCTTCGTCGGCAAACACAATGCTCTCCTACCAATGGAAATAAATCCATTCCATAGCTTCGGTATATTACTTTAGCCCCGTTACATTTTCGGCGCAGGATCACTAGTCCAGTGAGCTATTACGCTTTCTTTAAAGGGTGGCTGCTTCTAAGCCAACCTCCTGGATGTCACAGTAATCCCACACCCTTCTCCACTTAGTAATAAGGCGGGGACCGTAGCTGATGGTCTGGGCTCTTTCCCTTTCGACTACGGACCTTAGCATCCGCAGTCTCACTGCCTTGCTCTATTTACCGGTATTCTTAGTTTGATATGGTTTGGTAAGCCGGTAAGCCCCCTAGCCAATTCAGTGCTATACCCCCGGCAATAATACAAAACGCTGCACCTAAATGCATTTCGGAGAGAACCAGCTATCTCGGAATTTGATTGGCCTTTCACCCCTATCCACAAGTCATCCCAACAGTTTTCAACCTATATGGGTTCGGTCCTCCACGAAGTTTTACCCCCGCTTCAACCTGCTCATGGATAGCTCATCCCGGTTCGGGTCTACAGCATGCAACTAATCGCCCTATTAAGACTCGGTTTCCCTACGGCTACACCTTCAACGGCTTAACCTGGCTACACACCATAACTCGCTGAATCATAATGCAAAAGGTACGTGATCAGGCTTTACAATAACCCTCTCACTGCTTGTAAGTATATGGTTTCAAGTTCTATTTCACTCCCCTTATCGGGGTTCTTTTCATCTTTCCCTCACGGTACTTGTTCACTATCGGTCAGTAAGTAGTATTTTGCCTTGGAGGGGGGTCCCCCCAGCTTCAGACAGGATTTCACGTGCCCCGTCCTACTCAGGATACTCAACTGGTTTTCAAAGATTTCGGTTACGAGACTTTCACTCTCTATGGTGTGACTTCCCAGACACTTCACCTATCCTATCCTTCCATTATATGAGTCCTACAACCCCTGTAAGCAAGCTTACAGGTTTGGGCTCTTCCGCGTTCGCTCGCCGCTACTAGCGGAATCTCAATTGATTACTCTTCCTGCAGGTACTTAGATGTTTCAGTTCCCTGCGTTCGCTCATACGTGCCTACTTTACTCAGCACGCTGTGACCAAAATTTCTTCTGGCCGGGTTGCCCCATTCGGGAATCCACGGGTTAAAGCCTGCTTGACGGCTACCCGAGGCATATCGCTGACTAACAAACGCCCTTCATCGCCTCTTACTGCCAAGATATCCACCTTATACTCTTAGTAGCTTCTATCTATTATTGGAGTTAATTCTTTTCTTTGTATTTCACTTGGAAATTAATGATTTTAATTAAGATAATCTCGATTCTTTCGAATCTGATTATATGGGTTCTCGTCTACTATCTGATCCTGTTATGTGATTGTCTTAGAACAAATATTGAATTACTCATTACTAATTTAGCAATGAGATAATATCTAAATTATTTCTACCTACTCGATTTGAACTGGTGGGACTGGAAGGATTTGAACCTTCGACCCCGTCCTTATCAGGGACGTACTCTAACCAACTGAGCTACAGTCCCAAGAGATAGAAAAAAACAAGAAAAAACCATACGTTCAATTGATCTTTGGCACTAAGGCCAATTTCCTTTAAAGGAGGTGATCCAGCCACAGGTTCCCCTACGGCTACCTTGTTACGACTTCACCCCAGTCATCGGTCCGACCGTAGGCGCTCCCCTCTGCAAGCAGTTAGGGCCACGACTTCAGGTAAAACCAACTCCCATGGTGTGACGGGCGGTGTGTACAAGGCCCGGGAACGTATTCACCGCGGCGTGCTGATCCGCGATTACTAGCGATTCCAACTTCATGGAGTCGAGTTGCAGACTCCAATCCGGACTGAGATCGGTTTTTTGAGATTGGCTCCCCTTCGCAGGTTAGCGTCCCTCTGTACCGACCATTGGATTACGTGTGTAGCCCAAGGTATAAGGGCCATGAGGACTTGACGTCATCCCCACCTTCCTCCTGGTTAGCCCAGGCAGTCTCTCTAGAGTGCCCAACTTAATGCTGGCAACTAAAAATAGGGGTTGCGCTCGTTGCGAGACTTAACCCAACATCTCACGACACGAGCTGACGACAGCCATGCAGCGCCTG
>JAAEMV010000717.1 GCA_024225195.1 Planctomycetaceae bacterium
AAATGCGGTTTTCAATTCGCTGATAATGAACGCTGGTATCAGTACTTTTAGAGGTGTTTCTTCGGCAACGGTTGTCTCAGGCAGATTGGCAAGATCAACGAATAGTTGCAGGTCATTGCCACGTGTATGCACTGTCATGAAGCGTCGGATTTCCTCGGTGGAAACCGTGACCAGTTCTGTCACTCCAAACACCGGTGCCGTTCCTTCGGACTGTTGTGCCGCCAAATAAGGCTGAACGCCTCGTGTGTTGATCGCCTCGAGAGTGGGAGCCATGACGAACAGTGTCAGAAAGAATGAGAGTCCGAGCATGACCTGGTTAGGTGGGATTTCCGTCGTGGAAAGCGCTCGTCTGACAAACGAAAGTACGATGATGATTCGTGTAAACGCCGTCAAACTGACCAAAGCGGCGGTTGCAAAGCTCAACGCGCCGAGCAAAATCGCAATTTGCATCGGTGGCGCTAGCTCACCGAACGCATCGGTGGCTTCAACTTGAGCGAGTAAAATTTGGATGTCCATTGTCAGCCTCCTTGCCGACCAGTCTCTTGCAACGCAGTGACTGTTTACATCAGGTCAGTAAGGCCGAATTTTTTTAATGCGGCTTCCATGTCCTTTTGTATTTCTTTTTCTGACTTCGCCCGTCGTGGCGGAAGTTTTTCCCGGCTTGCCTTGGGTTTTCCAATCGAAGCCAGCGAGTAAGTTGGGTCAGCGGGACTGTCATTTCTATATAATTTTGGAGCAGGGACATCGATGTCCTGCTCATCCGCTTCGGTATCAAGGGCGTCGAGCTGGCTGCCAAACGAATCGGTAAGCCGAACCACCGATTTAACGCCGAGGGTGTCGGTGGCAACGACGAGTCGATCCTGGCCGATTTGAATTAGCATCAAGTTGCATTTCGGCGCGATTTTGAGCGAACTAAGAACATCGAAATTGACATTCTTTTCGGGCGATTGCAGTTGTGGTTTCTTAGTGAACCAAACTTTGGCAACAAAGATAAATCCTACGCCAAACGCAAGGACGATCATGGTGTTGTAGGCTAGATCTTTCACGACTGTCATAAAATCAGCTGAGCGAACCTCAGGGCCTGGTGCATCGGCTGGAAGTTCAGCCGGGCTCGGTGGTGTCGCAAGAGTGTCGTTTGTAACGGGATTTAGACTCGCGTTAAATCCAGTGGCTGGAGTGATTGGTGTTTGGCTTTCCGCGCGTTCGCTCAATTGGTCGAGCACACCAAGGACAGGGTCCATGTTGGTTTTTAATGGTTCGAGATGCGTGGCGCCGGTGACGTGTTGGTCAATGAGTGGTTTTTCAGGGACGGGTATTGGGCGTAACGACGAATTCAACGTATGAGTATCCATCCGCAATGGAGGAGTAAATGCGGACGTTTGGTTCTGTGCATTTGCGAACGTCGCGCAAAACAAGAGTAGCGTCGGTGCGATGATTGAGATTTTTGAGATCATAGGATTCTTGGCGTCAGCGCCAGCCTCAGTTTTGAGCTTCCACTTCGGTGATGCGAATCGCAAAACAACCATCCACTACGACGACTTCGCCGGATGCTAATTTGACACCTTGTGCCATGAGTTCGACGGGGCTGTCGATTTCTCGATTTAATTCCAAGACGGTGCCCTCTCCGAGTTGCATTAATTCCTGAATCGGAATGGTCGCCCGGCCCAGTTCCGCGGAGACGGTGATCTGGATGTTTTGCAGGCGTGCTAAATCTTCGGCACGACTGCTGCCAGAAGTGTCGGTGAATTCCTGATATTCGGGGACACTAATATCTGGTGACGAATCCGAGTCTGTGGCGTCATTGTCAGACTGTTCGGTGTCAGCGGGGTCGGATCCTGCGGCGCTTGAGTCGACTGGGTCGTCGGCACTTTCGGTCGGTTTCTGGTTTTCAGTATCAAGGCTCATGTTTTACTCCACCATCGAATCAATTTTGAGGACTTGCTGATTAAACTGCTTACCTGGCCAAGCGTGGAATAAAACCTCGCCGTTGACTCGAACAGCAACCGGTTCACGTACCGATTGTTCGAGGATAATGATGTCGCCAGCAGAGAGACCAACCAAGTCGGTCATGTCCAGTCTGGCGAATCCGAGTTCAGCATCCAATTTGATGTTTATTTTTGAAATCATATTAGGCGAGATTCGTTGTCCCGTCTTTCTTTCGGGAACAGCCATCGGATCGATTCCAAAAAGCGCTGCCGTTTCGTTGCAGGCAATTAGCAGGTGCATAACAGCGCTGCGACCGTTTAACTCAATCTCGAGTCCACAAATCAAAACTTTTTTATCAGCCGCGAAAAGCCGATTTCGTTCCGGGATTGGATCGAATTCTTTTAGGTCAAACTCAAGCGGTTCTTGCTCTTGCCAACCTTCGCTGAAGCTGACAGCAATTAATTCAAAAATCAGCGTTGCCAGTGACGATTCGATCGGCGTTAAATCCCGATGGCCATCAGCCGTGTCGTCTCCCTTGAGAATGTCCATCAAGAGAACTCTTAACTGTTGGTTCTCGATTATCAGTTGGCCTCGAACCGTATTCTGTCGAAATCCAATTTCAGCACCGGAGCAAGGGTTGTCCCAAGATTCTTGAATATCTACAAAAGAATGAGCATCGACTGTTTTTGCCGAGACTTTAATTTCTGATTCCGAAACGGTTTGCCATTGTTGGATGAAAAATTCGCTAGCCTTTTCGCTCCAAATATCCAGTTGGTGCCGCAACGGTCGTTTGACGCGTTCGGATGCGGCGAAATCATAGCGTTCGAGGGGAGCCTGGCTCATTGCACTTGAAAATCGTTAAATAAAACATCTTGGACGCGTTCAATACCGTCCTCAAATAGAACTTCGTTAAAATAGTCTCTAAGTTCGCGACTAACGCGGTTTCGGCCAAAACTGCCAGAGAGTTCTTCCAGAGTTTTGTCAGACAAATAAACCTGAATGTAATTGTTGAACTTAGGAGCCTTCTTAGTCACATCCTGTTCAATTTTGTACTTCTGAGAAGCTGGAACCTGCAGCGAGAAATGGATTCTCAAAAACCTTGCATGGCGTGCTTCATTGAGATTGACTGTGATCTCGGGGAAGTCGATGTAGTCGACTTCTTCATTGGCGCCACTCTCGTCGGCGGCGACCGTTGTTTTGGAAAAGTTACTGAAATCGATTGGGCTCAAGAAGGGAACCGCTGCTCCGCCTGCGACTGCAATGACTGCGACGCCTAAAATTAAAATTAGCCCGCGCCGACTGCTCGTTTGGCTTTCTGCGTTATCGTCTTGTGAATCTTGCTCTGACATGCTTCTAGGGATGCTCGCAAACAAAAGAAAAGGTGTGGTTAGTGAATGACCAAAACTGGTTGGTGCAATCTTATTTTCGCATTCAACGTAACCGTTAAAGTGACCCTAACCACTAGTGATGATCGACGAATGGCGGAAAATCATGTATCTGAAATGTACATGCCGATAGATTTTGCGGGTTCCCGCAATTAGACAGAATGTACCGATTTTATCGGCTCGGTATTAAGTTAGGTTGGCTACGCCCATGGATTCTTCTCGGATTGGTAAAGTTTTCCTCATCTAGGAAATCCTTTCCATCGTTAAGGTTTACCAAATCGTTTAAGTGAAGAGTGCTAGCGGGCAATTTCCTTTGATCTAAGCGATTTTGGAATTATCTGCGCTGAAATTCCCAAAATGATTTCAATTGGCCTCTCGATTGCATTGGTTGCGTCGCTGACCAATAGGAAACGAGCAGATCATGATCAATGGAATTTATAGCGGAGCGACGGCTCTTCAGAATTACAGCCGCCAGCAGGAGGTTGTCTCTTCAAATCTTGCGCATTTAAACACTCCAGGCTATCGGCGACAGTTTCTTACGTTTGAAGAAAATGTAGCGGAAGTCGATGGAGTCGTGGGCTCTTACCCTGGATCGAGTGTTCGTGCGGTGTCGACTGATTTTGAAGCTGGCCCCAAAAAGTCAACAGAGCGAAAGCTGGATGTTTCGCTTGCCGGTGATGGTTTCTTCGTTTATCAGGGTGCAGAAGCAGAGTTGTATTCGCGAAATGGTGTGTTATTTCGAAATCCACAAGGTCAATTGGTAAACGGTGACGGTTTGCCGGTCTTGGGCCAAGGGAACCAACCGATTGTAATTCCGCCGGATGTCTCGGATTTCGATCTCAATATTGACCCGAGTGGAACGATTTCTGCGGGCGGAACGATTGCGGAAGGTGGAACCGTCATTGGTCAGTTAAATGTGGTGCAGTTTGATAACAATCAATTGCTGAATACTGGCGGTGGTGAACTTGATTTTAACAGTCAAATCTATTTCAAGCTTGGCGAAGCGACGCTGGCACCCGCCGAAGATGCCAGCGTTTTGCAGGGGTACCGAGAGCTCTCCAATGCTCACCCCGTGACCGAGCTGATCAGTCTGATTGTTGGATCACGAGGAGTCGAATCAGCTCAGAGAGCGATTCGCGCAATCTCAGACGCAGTCAAAGAGAACATTAATTCATAACAACGAAGACAAGCGCGTTAATAGTAAGGATTGAGTTATGCTGAAAGCGTTTTTTACCAGTGCAACTGGAATGCGAGCTCAGGAATTGTTGATCGATAACACGGCCAACAATCTTGCCAACGTAAACACCACTGG
>JAAEMV010000718.1 GCA_024225195.1 Planctomycetaceae bacterium
CGGCTCCGTGTGCAACCCATTGTTAGCCGCATGGTTCATTCACTGGCCCTGCTGTTGTGACTTCGATGTTTCAAAGCCTGAAGGTAGGAGTCTGTACCTTACACTTGTCCCATCTTCACGGTCCCATGATCCCTCGTAGTGGGGTTCTTGGCTGCTGATACCGTCAGAGCGATAGCCAGTTTCAAATGTGAAGTCAATCACGTTACGAGTCTTGGCGTCAACGAGAACGAGCGCAGACTTGCGTTCTAATGTTGGCCGATACGAACCATCGGGCAAATAATAAGATGTGCGATATATGTAGAGAAATGAAGGGTAGTGCTCCAGTTCCCTGATCTCGCAGCGAAGTTGGTCTGCGTTAATAGTCGCAAGAAACTCGGTCAGTTTTCTAAATCGGTCGGATTCCCGGTTCATCGAAAGAAGCAGGCTCGTTCCACGGCTAAGTGCCTGCAGGTCTTCTTCACATTTCTCAAGCGTCGCACGAAGAGATGCGATCTCCTCGGATGCTTTCGCATTGTCCTGCGTCGTTTTCCGGTCAATGGCGGTGTACTGCGAACAACTAACGATGAGCACAACAACAAAAATAGCAAAAAGCGAATTAGCGATTCTTTTCATGATCGGATAACGTCTAGCATCACCGGGCCGCCGGAGTGATGCATCCATTGTAAATTCGCCCGGATCGGCGGCTCCGGTGCATGCGTTTGTTACCCAGCAATTTCAGGTTTGAATGTTGAGTCGATCGTAGTATTCCTGTGCGTCTGCTGCGTCTTCGGTATCTGGGAACCACGATGTCCCGGTTTCTTTTTGGATTGCGCTGGTCAGCATCCGCGCAGTCACGTACGCATCGCCAATGGCACCACATTGCCAGAATTGAATATCTTGATTTCCAATTTCGTGACGAAAGATGCGGCGTGCAACATTGAAGAAGCATCGGGACCAGAACTGTTTTTCGTCGACAGTAGGGAAGCGTTCGTGGAGATCAAATCCGCAGCCGGGCCAATGTTCTGTTTCGTCCCATTTCTTCAGTTTGGCAACGTATCCCTTTTCTTCGTCAGTGCCTGCATCGTCCGACGCGACTTCTAAAACAAACGCGATCAGCGAACTGAGTCGGCGGTTCGCGACCCATAAATATTGTTCGCCAATTGAGATGTCACTTGCCATGCGTCGCTGAGTTTCGTTTTAGCTGGGTAACGACCGTGATCACCGAGCCGGAACGATAGATCTGCAAGCAGAAAAAGGCACGCGCAAGTCCGGCTTCGCGTGCATCACATTGTTATCCAGCGTTTCTTGCCAGGTAGCAAAAACCGACAGGCGTAAGATTATGATTCACGTAG
>JAAEMV010000719.1 GCA_024225195.1 Planctomycetaceae bacterium
AGATGATCGCCCAGTACGGGGCAAACTTGATTTTCCCGGGGTTTGTATCTCTGGTATTCCCCTTTCAACATTCTTTTGATTGTGTTCCTTGAACACCGATTTTCACGAGTCGTTAAATCGTCATAATTGCATCAAAACTACCATCGCATAGTAGGGTCATGCTCTCCACACAATTTTCAATGTCCTGTTTCCGAGCCACGGAATTTCAATTGGCGATTCGAGCCTGGTTATTCCGCGAAGTATCGGGGTATGGGCCCGTTTACGGATATGCACCTCAAAACGGTTACCGTCAAACCTTATGGAACCGGGCATGTTTATGAATCGTCTGAATATTTCCGGAGCGAGATGATTCTCGAAACGAGGCAAATCCGCGGCAAAAATCTGATACAAAAAACTCGCCGCAACGCTCAGCAAAAGATCGAAATGTATCCGCACCATCACAGGCGAGGAAACTGAATTGAGATTGAAAAAATCCACAAGTTCTGAAAACTTGTTTTCAATCCTCCATCTTCTCGCATAAACCGTGAGTAATTCGACAATATCCATATCCTTGTTGTTCGTGATCACAAATGTCGGTTCCCGGCGGCCGTGGTCTTTTATCGCCACTTGGCGAAGCGCGGCTTTGCACCCTCTCAGCCGGATTTCCGATTCATGCGCCGACACATTTTGATATTTCCGTTTCGGAATCGGAATTCTGATTTTTGTCCAGCGATCTTCAGGAATTTCGTGCGTTTGTTCGACAAGTTTTTTGAAACGTTTTCTCAGGGTGATGAATCTGATCCCGTCGGAATCGAGTTCATCCAGAATTTTGTATGTTGTCAGACGGGAGTCGAACACAAGAGTTTGATCGACGATCCCTTTTATATCATTGAAGTACTCCGCAAAATTGAGAATCTCGCCGGTTTCCTCCTTTCTCAACACATCGGCGTTTGCATATAAAACTGCTTTCGTCTCAGCGTCTTGGGCGAAAAACGTGTTTGCTCCTTTCATTGCCTTGTTGCGGGATCCGCACCACACTTTCTCCATCTCGGCCCCCTCGCCGTAATGCGGTATGGAATGAAAATCGAGATTGATTATTTTACCGTTGAAGAAATCCGGCTCTTTATTGACAAAGCTCGCGATCATTTCTTTTTGAAGACGGGCGCAAACATCGGCGGAAAGAAGGCCGGAATATGTTCCCATGTATGTCGGTTTCGGAAGAACGTTCAATCCGGCGAAAACACCGAAACCGACGTCGCGGTCATACTGTCGGACATGGCTCAGTCTTTTGCCGCCGATCAGTTTGAGCGCCAAAAAGCTCAGTCCCGCCCGGACTTTTCCGATTCGGTTGGATTCGGGAAGAGGCAGTTTTTCAAAAATGTCGGCAAGGCCCGATTCTATTATATGGGGCAGGAAAAAGAAGATTCCCGCTATTTGACACGGTTCGTTAAAAGGCCTGATATCTTCGAAATCAAGATTCCGGGACGGTGTGGAAAGCAACGCGTTTTTTTTGGTGACTCTCCGCCGGAGATTGGTTCTTCGTCTGAGCTTTCCAAGCCCCGCGTCTTTCAAGATACGTTCCACGGTGCTTTCGCCGAGTTTTATGTCTTCTCGCATCAGTCTGTCCACGATATCGGTTGTGGACAATTCCCGATTTCGAAATTCGAGTATCATGTCTCGCACGTATCGCGAGACTCTGCGATCCTTTGGGCCTTTGGCGGGTTTCGGGAAGAATTCGAGCTTTCCGGTTTTGATCTGGTGGGCCAGTGCATATATCGTTGTTTCGGCGAGTCCGAAACGTTCTCCCGCCTCCTTGGCGCTGAGTCCTCCCAAAGCGTAAGCCCTTAGCGCCTCGTATTGATTTTGACGCGGTGTTTTTGGTTCCAGAAAATAGGCCTGTAATTTTTCCGACATGTCTCTTACCAAACTTTATAATATTATGATGGTTATAATTTCGTGAAATTACATGTTGTCTGATTGATTGTCAAGAGGGAAAAATGCAAAAATGCCCGTAAAATGGGCTCTCCGTTATTTTCTCGATGTTGTAATGTGCTCTCAGAAGGGAACATGGGGGCAATTTTGCGAAAATTTATTCACCAAATATTTTTATTGAATTGCCAAAATGAAGGCTTGAAAACGGGGGATTTGGGTGAAAAAAATCTAGAATTTACTATGATGATTTAACGCTTCGCGAAAATCGGTGTTCAAGGCTACGGAACATGAGATTTTCATTTACAGCCCCGATCTGAAACAAATTACCTGTCATGAGCGAAAGCCTTTCGGAGCCGGGATTGTCGTCGAAGAACCGGCACATCGCAAGTCGCCAAAAATTCGTTATGGCATCGAACCGGTAAAAGCGTCCTTTTTGTAGCTCGGACCAAGCACCCAGATATTTCTCGATGGCCTGAAGTCTCGC
>JAAEMV010000720.1 GCA_024225195.1 Planctomycetaceae bacterium
AGCAACCCTCAAAGCGCTAAGACAGTTCTATCGGGTCTCAATTCCAAATGACGTCTTAGCCTCTCTGACTTTAAGCGTCGAAAAAGATCTGCTGGGAATTTCAGCCGGCTTAATGGATCGAGTGGTTCAATCGCTCGAAGGCATGGTCTTTATGGATTTTTCAAAAGCTGCGATGCAAATCAAGGACGGAGTCTCCGTGGGTAAATACGAATCCTTGCCGCCCGCTCCTTGCGAAGCAAACTTATTTTTGGCGTGGGCGAGCGATGCTGCAGAGCCCACGGAAATTTTGCACAATCGATTGCAAGAAAGGTTTCGTCAAGGCGATGGCGATGTCGTCGAAGCAATGACCAAGTTCGCCGACTTTGCAGAACAGGGAAGATTAGCGATCGAAAAAAATGATCTCCCGCAACTCACCACGCTCATTGATGCCAACTATGATCTTAGAAAAGCAATTTGCAAACTGCCTTCGATGCATCAGAAAATGGTAAGTGTCGCTAGGCAGGCAGGCGGCTCCGCCAAGTGCTGTGGTTCTGGGGGAGCTATTATTGGGACCGTCTCTGACCCCCAGACATTTCAATCTGTCCAAACCGCTTTAAGAACGATCGGTTGCAACGTAATTCAACCGACCGTGCGTGCCGTTGAGACGATTGACTCCTAGAAT
>JAAEMV010000721.1 GCA_024225195.1 Planctomycetaceae bacterium
GGAGAGTGTGTTTTATTTGAGGCTCGTGGAAATTACTTTTTTAAGGTACCCCATGTATTTTCGTCGCAAATGGCAAGTAATTTTGTGCGCTACGCTGCTGGCATTGGCATGCGGATCGAGCAGCGCAGCTCGCGGCGATATCGTCTCCGTCCTGTTCACCGGATTCAATCCCAGCAGTCCGAGCGGAATGGATTTTTTCAAGGAAAGCCTGGACAGCAATTTCAGTTCTGATTTCCCAACTTTCGACCACACCAGCCGAGTCTTCCGGTATAGCGAACGCAGCGAGGCTTTTGATTTCATCAATAGCCAAAGTCAGATCGATCATCTTTTCATTGCAGGGCACAGTTGGGGTGGCAACGCTACGATACGCCTGGCCACCGAATGGTTATTGCCTGCCGATATAACCGTTGACGCCAGCTTTCAATTTGACTCGGTTGATATTTTTGACGGCGGATTGGGCGACAATGTTTTGCCGTCCAATGTGACCAACGGCTATAACTTCTATCAAATCCCCACCGGATTCTTTGAGCCTGGGGGGGATCGCAACGTAGCAGGCGCCTTAAATTTCAACGCCGAAGATTTCTTCAATGATACTAGCATCACACACACTAGTATTGATAACGACACC
>JAAEMV010000722.1 GCA_024225195.1 Planctomycetaceae bacterium
AGGCTCCGATTGCGTTTAGGTTTCGTGAGATTCCCAACGTCGATCAACGGGAATTGTTTGTTCCCAATCAAACTAAGCGTAATCTGGTTTCGGATGGGCGCCGAAGTAGGGTCATTATTATTATTGAAAATGAGTCGGGTGAATCAGAGTTAATCAGGGTTGAGAACCCAACTTCGGAATTGCTTGGAAGTGTCCGTGCCTTCAAAGAGAGTCGGCAGAATTCGTTGAAGCAGTTGGAGATTACCTCGGTTCGTGCGAAAGAACGTCGCTAAACCGTTGGCACGATTCGTCCAAAATGGAAACGTCCAAATGCGATCGTATGGGGTGGCAATCCGCGAGATGGCTTGGTTGGCGATGGAAACAACCAAAAAAATTCAAAAAAATAGGAAAAACGACTGTGCTGAACAGGTAGTTTGGGTTCTCGGTAGCCCCGAGGATTTGGAGGCTGGGGCTAAATAACCGCAAAAAATCGGCATTTTTCCATTGGTCCTTGGATTGTGCCGGGTTACATAACGGGTCAAAATAAAGTCCCGCTTTTATTTTTGATTCGGAACCTGGAAGGGTTTGAGTGGTTAAATTAACCAGCAGCCCGGATCGATCCGAGGAAGAGTGGTCGTCGCAGGGCGTTTGAATCAAAAATAGATTTGTCCCACATATCAAATTCAGGAGATGGTGATGGTTTTTCGAGGCAGATTTCAGGTCCTCGCACTCGCAGTGTTGTGTGCGTTTTTAGTGGCGGCAGACTTTGCGATGGCTCAACCTGGTGGTCGAACTCGCGGTACCGGTGGATCGATGTGGGGGCAAGTTTCTCAATTGAATTTGCTTGGGCAAGAAGCCGTTCAGAAAGAACTTGAATTAGTTTCTGATCAGGTAGACGCGATTAAGGAAGCGCAAGACC
Source organism: Planctomycetaceae bacterium (assembly GCA_024225195.1). Classification (GTDB taxonomy): domain Bacteria; phylum Planctomycetota; class Planctomycetia; order Pirellulales; family Pirellulaceae; genus Mariniblastus. The sequence goes on from JAAEMV010000722.1 coordinate 899, forward strand.
GTCAGCGTGAGATGATGCGAGAGGTTTTCATGGGCGCGAGAGACCGGATGCAGGGACTCGACAATGAAGAGCGACAGGAACTTTTCAAGGAAATCCAGGAAGAGATGAAGGAAGCTAACTCTGGACTTGAAAACGAGGTAATGGAAGAATTGTTGCCTCACCAGATTTCACGACTGAAGCAACTTTACAATCAGGCTCAAACGAACCGCAGCGGCGGCCCGCAGAGCGGAAGTATGCCCAACAGTTTGGTTGAAGACTTGGGGCTCACCGAAGAACAGCTCAAGGAGTTGAAAGAAAAAGCGGCTGAAGTAAGCCAAAGGCTGAAGGAAAAAGTCGCTAAACTGCAGGCTCAGGCTCAGGATGAGATTTTCTCGTCTGTGTTGACTAAGGAGCAACTCGGCAAGTATGAAGAGTTGATGGGAGACAAGTTCGAGTTCCCGGCACCGACCCGCGGAAATTGGGGACGGAGCAGTGATCGAGGTAGTGATCGGGGCGGCGACCGAGGTAGCAGTCGTGGTAGTGATCGGGGTAGTGATTTTTAACCCATTGTCGCTGCGGGATAACGAAAAAGATAAACGAACGGTTCGGGCTTTCCCGAGCCGTTTTTTTTATTGGTCATCAGTCGCGCGAATTGGGCTGGAAATGCCTGGTCAGAAATCGCTAAATTCACGGCCAGGAACTAGAATAGACGAAACTTACCGAGTTAAATGGGGTTTTATTCAGGACGGAGAGGGTGAGAAAGCGGGTAACGCTGGAAAACTGGTCCGTCTTGGTTGATCCTGTGTTAACCGTCTTGGCCAGTTCGGGTTGGGACTGTTATTACGGTTGCTCAGCGGTTCTGGTCGGGATCCTGAGGAAATGGAATCGAATCATGTGTTGGACGCAATTTTGTGCTCTTAGAGTCC
>JAAEMV010000723.1 GCA_024225195.1 Planctomycetaceae bacterium
GAATCTACTGTTACGATCTCGAAGGAGAACTGCGGTGGAGTCTGGATCTGGGGGTGATCAACGTCAGTAAGTATGGGATTGGATGGGGATTCGCCAGTTCTCCTGCGGTTCATTCCGATCGCATCGCGCTGGTTTGTGATGATCCCGCTAATCCATTTTTGGTGTTACTAGATCTCAAGGACGGCACGGAGGTCTGGAGAGTTTCGCGAGAGAATATTTGTGAGCGAAATTGGAGTACACCCTTAATTCATTCCAGCCCAGAGAGAACCCAGATTGTCGTCAATGGCTGGCCTTGGGTCGTCTCTTATGATTTAAAAACCGGGAAGGAATTCTGGCGGATTCGCGGAGGAGGGGACAATCCAGTTCCGACCCCGTTTGAGTCTAATGGTTGGATTTATCTAACCAGTGCTCATGGTGGTTTGTCACCAATTTATGTTGTCCGTCCTGATGCAACCGGAGATATTTCACCAACGGAGGAAAAGTCAAGTAACGACGGTATTGTTTGGAGCATTCCCCGCGGAGGTTGCTACATGTCCACTCCTGTCGTTTGTGGAGACTATTTAATTCTGGGAAATTCGAATGGTGTGGTTCGGTGTTTTAACGCCGTCACAGGCGACAAGTTGTATGAGAAAAGACTGGGTGCAAAAGCTGGTATTATTTCATCGTTGGTTGCTGCGGATGACAAAATTTATTGTGCATCCGAAAATGGAACTGTCTATGTTTTAGCAGCGGGGCCGGAATTTAAATTGCTGGCTGAAAATAAAATGGGGCAACCTTGTTTTGCAACTCCGGCGATCTCCGACGGAGTGATCTTTGTGCGAACCAGTGAAAAGTTAGTAGCGATCCAATAGGGCTTGAGGGGTTCCGGGATTGGCTTCGGATGTTCCTGTAGATTGATTATCAAGCGGTGATTAATGAGAATGCGATTCAATATTCAAATGTTTCTATTGCTTGCTGCGATATTGTTAAGCCAGAATCCATGCGATTGGACGGTGGCTCAGGAATTAGCGAAGCAACCGAGAACGGAAGCTTCATTTGACCATCTTGGCAATCCAAAGTTAGAGGCTTGCATCCCAGCGAGATTTAAATACGTATATCGGATTGGTGATTTTTATATTTTGGGCACTGATGAACGTCCACGTGAGAGCGATCGAAACGATCGTCAAGGTAAGGAAGTGGTCCTACAGGCTGTGCGACTGTTTGGAAGTTTCCTGGATGCGAATGAAGACGGAAAAGTGGATGATCCGAAGTTGCTTAAAAGTCTTGGTGATAACTTCGCTTTTGCGATCGGGTCGGATCGTAGACTGCGTCCCGTCGAAGAGCTAATTGAACGCAAAACTGGCTGCTATGTGATATCGATGAAAACGGATATTTGGCCGTTTTTTCCAAATTGGTCAGGAACAGGGTTTCCACTTAGCGGGATTAAGGATTCGATGTGGCGGCCTGACTCAATGAACGCACTTTGGGAAGAGTGTTTCCATACGATCACAGAGGCCTATCGTTGTTGCGATGAAGAGTGGGATTTTGGGAAGAAATCTCGTTTAGGTTTACTGATGGCAGAAGATATCGCCGCGGGTAATTATGACATCGAAAAACAGAACAAAATGGAAGGCGGAGATTACGATTGGGCGACCGCAGTGAATGAATATGTCCATCAAATTTGGCTGGTCAATCAAGCCGGTAAAAAGGCTGCGTTGACAAAATCTCAGAAGCAGGTGCTTAAATTAATGCAAGCGACCCGCGGCTTCCCAATGAAAGTGAATCCGAATTATCCGTTGGATATTTCGATTCGAGTCCGCTGATTTTGAGC
>JAAEMV010000724.1 GCA_024225195.1 Planctomycetaceae bacterium
CAATGCGCGTGAAACGCAAATGCGGGAGCAGTTGGAGCGATCGAGTCAGCGGGCTCAGGATTTTCAAAACCGTATTCAAGCGATTGAAGAAGAAGCGCAGTCGGCGAATGAAAATTTTGAAAGTGCATCCGAGGGGCTGGCTGGGCTTGAAGCTGAGCTTAACGAGTTAGACTCAAAAATAAAGTTGTGGCGTGCGGGTAATGAAGAGAAGCGGAATAAAGTTGCGGAATATTCAGAGTCGGCAACCCTTGTCGGACGCGCTGTCAGCGCAGCGGAATCTCAGGTGGAAACGCTGCGTGAATCAAAATCCAAAACTACCAAATTGATCGAGGGTCTGGAGACAACACTTGGCGGTCATCGAGAAGCCTGGGAAGGCTTCACGTCAAAGCGAAATCGGTTGCAAGAGGAAGCGGAATCAAATGATTCCGCGTTGGCGATTGCTCGCAAGGAATATGATCATCTGAAATCAGAGCTTGCTGGACGACGCGAGCGGATGTCGGATCTCACTAACCAGCAATCCGGTCTTGCCCAGCGAGCCGAAGTAATTGAGGAATTAGAAAAAAGCCTCGAAGGAATCAACGCGGGAGCCAAGGAATTGTTGCAGGAGGCTAAACTCAATCCTGCCGGGCCGATGGGAGATGTGATCGGGTTGGTCGCCGATTTAGTTTCGGTCAATGTGCAACACGCTGCGATTGTTGATGTTGCTCTCGGTGAGTTAGCTCAATTTGTGGTGGTTGATGGTCTGCTTTTAACGAGTGAGATTGCAGAAGAGAAGCTAAAACTTAATGGGCGGGTTGGTTTGATTCAGCTCGATTCGCCGCCCACGTTTGGGACAGACCCGAACGTCAATTTGAACGGCGCACCTGGAGTGATTGGCCGCGCTGATCGTTTAGTCCAAGTCGAGCCGCCGTATGTGGCCTTCATTCGGCAATTGTTAGGCGGCACATGGGTCGTCAAGACGCTTGCGGATGCACTCGAACTGCACGGTAATCATCCCAATGCTGAAAAAGTTCGATTCGTGACACTCGATGGGGAAATCGTTGAATCCGATGGAGCCCTCGTCGTGGGGCCAAAGTCAATTACATCTGGCTTGGTCTCTCGGCGAAGTGAGCTACGGGCTCTCAAGCGTGAGTTGATTCGGCTGGACGAGCAAATCGGTTTGTGTCGTGAGCAGGTTCAGGATCTTGCTGTAAAAGAAACCAACGCTCAGGAGCGTGTGCAGGCGCAAATTGATACCAATAGTGATCTTTCGACACGGTTGTCCGATCAAAAGAATCAGGCAATGGCGGCGGAAAAACAGATTCAGCAAACTGAGTCTCAACTGGAGACAGCGAATCAAGAATTTGCTCAGCATGATCAAAAGCTGACAGCGGTCGGTGCAAAACTTGAAAATGACCGGGCAAGTTTGATTGAGAGTGAATCTGAAATTAAGCGATTGCAATCGGCAATCGATAGCGATGAAGCCGAGTCGACACAGTCTGCTGAAAGGCGAATTGAAGTTGAGCAGTTGTTAACTGCGGCGAAGGTAAAGCTTGCGAAGGCTGAGCAGGTTATGTCGGGCGCTCAATCTCGCGTCAACCATATCCGGTTGGAATATGAAGAGTTACAGAAAGTAGACGCCCAGCTTGAATCACAGCGGGAAGGTGACGAAACCGCTACCCAGTCTGCAAAAGAGGAAATTGAAAAATCCAATTCGGAAATTAGTGAACTGACTGCTCGGAAAAATGAGCTGGCAGATTTATTGACTCAGTTCACCGAGGATCGACTTGCGGTCGATAAGACGCGTCGCGAAATGTCATCAGAGTTGAACTCCGAACGCGATTTGTTGCGGTCGACAGAAGAGAGTATCAATTCAGCTAAAATGCGAATCGAAAAAATTGGCATGCAGCGGTCGCAGTTGGCCGAACGGATGCTTGATGATTATGGAATCGATCTCGCCACTCAGGAAGAATCGCCTTCTGACGAGGAACAGGAGCAGCGTGATGAGGTTGATGCTGAGATCAGTCAGCTTCGAAAAAAGATCGGCTCGATTGGCTCAGTTAATCTCGATGCACTCAAAGAGCTTGAGGAACTGGAGGGGCGGTACCTCGCGATGGACGAGCAGTACCAAGATCTTGTCCAGGCGAAAGAAACGCTGGAAAAGATTATTGTTCGAATTGATAACGACAGTCGTAAGTTGTTTGTTGAAACGCTCGAAGCAATCCGTTTGAACTTCCAGAAGTTATTCAGACAAACGTTCGGTGGCGGCAAGGCTGATATTATACTTGAGGCTGACGTCGATCCTTTGGAGGCGGGGGTTGAAATTATTGCGACACCGCCAGGAAAGCCTGAGTTCAGTAACAGCCTGCTAAGCGGTGGCGAGAAGGCGTTGACGGCGGTCTCATTGTTGATGGCAATTTTTCAGTTCCGTCCGAGTCCGTTTTGTGTTCTTGATGAGGTCGATGCTCCGTTTGACGAAGCTAACATTGGTCGTTTCGTTGACGTTCTCAAGAGTTTCCTCGGGTGGACTAAATTTGTGATTGTGACACACTCAAAAAAGACCATGACGGCTGCGACTACTCTTTACGGAATTACGATGCAGGAATCCGGCGTCTCGAAACGGGTTAGCGTTCGGTTCGAAGACGTCAGTGAAGACGGTCATATTTCGGACGAAGCTTTGCAGCGAACCGAGGGTGACGCGGCGTAGACTCTGGTGTTTTATGGCCGAGTGGTAACTGTGATTCTTGGCTCTCGCAGACGTTCTGGAGATTATTCGGGATCACTTTGCGCGACCGAAGCGCCTCTTCGGTAACGCCAAATGAAGATAGTACCGATCAAGCCGGCGGTGACCAAAACGCCAATTAGCCAATACTTGATATTTCCAGCGGCCATAGAGACGGCTGCACTGATCGAAATGCTTAACCACATCATCAAAATAGATGAGATTCGCATTCGATTGGTCATGGGGGTGGTGCCGTCGATATAGGCCAGGTATTTTGCGAAAAAACGGTTTCGTACCAATCGTTTTTCCAAAGCGGGTGAGCTCTTCAGAAGGAAGAATGAGGCCAGCATCAGCGGACCGACGGTGGGAATGCCCGGCAGTACAGCGCCGACAGCAGCCACGATAACGAACAAAAGCCCAATTGTGGCATGGGTGTAACGTTTAAGTTTTGAGTTAGCCACAGTCGAGTCCCAAGTACCTGCTTACGTCCGCTAAGTCTACCTTTGAATGGGCTTTGAAGCTACGTCACGTTCAAACTGAGGCAGGAGAAAATTGTGGCTAAGGATTTGATTAATCCCAGTTGGGTTGGCTTGTTCCTCATCCATCAAACTATCGCTATTAAACAATAGGTGACCGGAAGTCTGCTGTATGGCTTGTCAAATACTCTCGCCGAACCAAGTGGTAGTGTCATTTTCATTTTGGGGATATAATGACGAATCCGCGGGAGTGATTCCTGAGATGATTAAGACCATTTCGTTTTAGCACGTATGAATTAGCTGAGAGCCTGATGACGCAAACCTCAAATTCGATCAATCTAGTAGACTTTATTCGTGACGTTCCTGATTTCCCCAAACCGGGAATTAATTTCAAGGACATCACACCACTGTTGGGAAGTCATGCTGCGTTAACCGCATGTATTGATCAGTTTGTGGAAAAGTATCAAGGCGAAAAGATCGACGTGATTGCTGCCGCTGAGGCGCGAGGGTTTCTATTTGCTGTGCCACTTGCGATGCGTCTCGGTGTTGGGATGGTTCCAATTAGAAAGCCTGGGAAACTGCCGTTCGACAAACACAGTTTCAGCTACGATCTCGAGTATGGATCGGATACACTTGAAATGCATGTGGATGGCATTCAAGAAGGCCAAAATGTGTTGGTGATTGATGACTTGCTGGCAACTGGCGGAACGGTTCAAGCTTGTTGCGAGATGATTGAATCTTGCGGAGGGAAAGTGGCTGGTTGTGCGTTTTTGATCCACCTGCAATTTCTTGAGGGGCTCAAAAAACTGGAAAAGTATCCGGTCTTTAGTTTGATCGACTTCAATTAATCGCTGCCAGTAATTTCTCGCACGAAAAGGAATACGCCATTTTCTCAAGCGGAATTTGAACGGCAAAATATTTAGAAAAGAAGAGTTTGCTCTCATGGGCCAGTTTTTCAATTTGTTAATTGTGCTAATGCTACTTGCCTCGCAGGGGCCTGCGGTGGCAGTTGAGTCGGACGAGGGATTGCAGCGGCCAAATGTTGTTCTGGTGCTGGCTGACGATTTGGGGTTTGGTGACATCGAGCCGAACAATTCGTCCTCTGGGATTCCGACGCCAGCCTTCAATCGGTTGGCCCGAGAGGGGATGCGCTTCACCGACGCGCATACTGGTTCCAGCGTTTGTACACCAACAAGATACGGATTGCTGTGTGGGAAGTATGCGTGGCGGACCCGTCTGAAAAAGGGAGTTCTGAATGGTTATTCCGAACCCTTGATCGAAGCGGAACAGCCTACCATCGCAACCCTTCTGCGTTCGGCGGGTTACGAGACGGCCTGTATTGGAAAGTGGCACCTCGGTTTGGGGTGGTCAAGTAAAGTCGAACACTCCAAAAAAGCGGGTCACTTTCGTAATAAAAAAGATTCCTGGGTAGATTACAGCCAATCGGTTGATGACGGGCCTCGCGAGCATGGATTCGATTACTCGTACATCATTCCAGCTTCATTGGATATGAGCCCTTACGTGTATTTGGAAAATGGCCGCGTCACTTCTGTACCGCAAAATGTCATCGAGAAACGCGGTTTCCCTCAGTATTTGCGTACGGGCGAAGTAAGTGATGATTTTGATCACGAAGCCAGTCTTAGTCACTTGCTGGAGAAGGCTACCGGTTTTATTCGTCAAAGCGCCCGCGGTGAGAAGCCATTTTTCCTCTATTTTCCAATGCCGGCGCCGCACAAGCCGGTTATCCCGATGGAACAATTTCAAGGTAAAACACACCTTGGTCCTTACGGAGATTTTGTCGCTCAGGTTGATTGGACTGTCGGAGGAATAGTCGATGCTTTGGATCGAGCTGGTGTGGCTGAAAATACACTGCTGTTAGTGACCAGCGATAATGGGTCTTTTATGAAGCGTCTGCCGGAGGGGGTTTCCGTGGCGGATCATGTGGATGATGATACGGTTCAGGGCTATTCGGCGAGTCATCATCAGGCCAATGGAATTTTTCGGGGGACGAAGGCTGATATTTACGAGGCCGGACACCGGGTGCCTTTTTTGGTTCGGTGGCCGGGGGAAATTAAATCGGGTGTTAGCAATTCCAGTGTGATTTGCCTTACCGATATTTTGGCTACGGTTTGCGAAGCAGCGGGCGTCGTTGTGGATTCAACTCAATCGGAAGATAGTTTTTCTTTTTTACCGTCTGCCCTTGCATTGCCTGATCGAGTGTATCACCGTGAGAGATCGGTGATTCATCACTCAAGTGCGGGCATTTTCGCAATACGCAAGGGAAACTGGAAGTTGATTCTTGGTAATGGATCTGGCGGACGTGAGTTGCCAAAAGGAAAGCCGTTTCAGCGACCATTCCAGTTGTACAATCTTTCCAGTGACCCCGAAGAACAGGTGGATCTTTTGAAAGAGGATCCAGAAAAAGCGTTGCAGTTAGAGACCGAGTTTGCGTTAATTTTAGGCAAAGAGAATCCCATACCAGATTTCAATCAAGGGCAAGATAAGGACTGAAAATGAACCACCTTTTAAGACGAGCAACGGGAGTTTTCGCTTTGGCAGTCATGTGTTTTGTTGCGTTAACCAATCAGACACAAGTTCAAGCGATGGAAAATGATTTCAATCGTGGCGAGACCGGAACGGATTCATTGTGGTGTCAATACGATGGCTTTAAAGGACCTGGGAACGGAAAGCACATCGTCCTGATCGCGGGCGATGACGAATATCGAAGCGAGCAAGCGATGCCGATGCTGGGGAAAATACTTGCAGTTCGGTTTGGTTTCAAATGTACTGTTCTTTTTCCCATCGATCCTAAATCAGGTGAAATCGTCCCTTCGTATCAAAAAAACATACCAGGTATGGAAATGATCGATTCTGCCGATTTGCTAATTTTAGGGCTCCGCTTTCGCAATCTTCCAGATGAGCAGATGAAGCACTTTGTGGACTACGTGGAAGCGGGAAAACCGATCATTGGTACACGTACTTCAACCCATGCCTTTAACTTTGGTGGTGATTCCAAAAGTTCGTACAAGCAATATGGATTTAACTCGAAAGAGTGGAAGGGTGGATTTGGCCAACAGATACTTGGAGATACGTGGATCAACCATCACGGGCGACATAAATCTGAGAGTTGTCGTGGAGTAATCGTTGAGGCCAACAAGTCAAATCCCATTTTACGGGGAGTAACGGATGTTTGGGGGCCTTCGGATGTCTATGGGATTCGGAACTTACCTAAAACGGCGACTGTTCTTTTGGATGGCGCGGTGCTTGCGGGGATGACTCCCGATGCAAAACCCGTTGACGGCCCGAAGAATAATCCAATGATGCCAATCGCGTGGGTTCAGTCCCATCCTCGTAAAGATGGCGGAAAATCAAGGATATTTTGTACGACCATGGGAGCTTCGACCGATTTTGAAAGCGAAGGGCTTCGTCGATTAGTTGTTAATGCAAGTTTTTGGTGTGTGGGGATGGAAGAAGGCATTCCTGAAAAGGCGAATGTGAATTACGTTGATGAGTACAAGCCAACGGCTTTCGGATTCGGAACTTTCGAAAAGGGGAAGAAGCCAGCAGACTATAATTTGATCAATAAGTGATCGATTGTCTGAATTGGTCTGGGTCCAAGATTGGGTGGTTTTCGATGAGGGGTGGTGACATGTTGTGGAACCGCTCTGCTTGTCCTAAGCGATTTGCTGTTTACGAAGCAGCTTAATGCTTCAAAAATTGATTGATGGGAAATGGAAGAGCAAAAGAAAAGTTTAATCGGCTTGAGCCGTTCACAGCTTAAGGACGAGCTTCAGGCGATTGGCGTTCCCGAAAATCAAGCGAAGATGCGGGTACATCAAATATGGCATTGGCTGTATGTCCGCGGCGTAACTAATTTTGATGAGATGTTAAACCTTGGCAAAGAGCTCAGGGCTAAACTCGATCAATTTTATTTAATTACGCATCCCGAAATTGTGGAAGAACAAGTTTCCAAAGACGGGACGCGAAAGTGGCTATTGCGATTTCCACCGCGGGGTGCCGGAGCGCCCGTAGAAATTGAAACGGTTTATATCCCTGAAACCGATCGCGGTACCTTGTGTGTCTCAAGCCAAGTCGGTTGTTCATTGACCTGTACATTTTGTCATACAGGTACACAAAAAATGGTCCGCAACCTTCAAGCGGATGAGATTCTTGGTCAGATTATGCTCGCGCGGCACCGGCTTGCCGACTTCGTTGGCATGGACCCCGTTCCCGGAATGATCGCACCGTTAGAAGGGCGTAAAATATCCAACATCGTGATGATGGGAATGGGCGAACCGCTGTTTAATTTTGAAAACGTGAAGAGTGCGCTGTTAATCGCTTTGGATGGTGATGGGCTATGTTTTTCCCGAAGACGAATCACATTGTCGACATCGGGTGTTGTGCCCGGGATTTATCGGACTGGTGAAGAAATCAAAGTCATGTTGGCTATTTCGCTGCATGCAACTCGTGATGAGTTGCGTGACGAATTAGTGCCAATTAACGGAAAGTATCCGCTCGAAAAACTGATGGCTGCCTGCCGAGATTATCCAGGACTTTCCAACGCGCGTCGCATTACGTTTGAATATGTCATGCTCAAAGGTGTAAACGATAGTTTGCGAGATGGGCGGGAACTGGTTGAGTTGCTGGAGGGAATACCGGCCAAGATAAATTTAATTCCTTTTAATCCCTGGCCAGGCACTGCATATGAATGTTCAGATTGGAAAACAATCGAGAAGTTCGCCAGCTATCTCAATTCAAAGGGACTGCCAGCGCCCATCCGAACCCCTCGTGGTCGGGACATCTTAGCCGCGTGTGGCCAGCTTAAATCGGAATCACAAAAGCTTACCCAGGTAAATTAGGTTTTGCCACCTAATTAAGTTGGGGTGAATTCTGGGCTGGCTAATCAAGGTCGTTGGATTTGAAGAAAGACTTTCTTTTCTTTTCTGGTTGGTCTGCATCGGCGAAGACAATTTTGGGTCTGTTGGGAATTCGCTCATTGTCGCCGGGGGCATCTCGGCCTGCTGCGTTGAGTGCAGCAACGACCTCCTGCTCTGCAGGGGCAAGTCCACGTTGTTCGGATTGCCGTTGCAAAAATTTTGGCGACGAATTTGGTTCCGCCCTGGGATGACTTGCTTGAGTGTCCATGCCACTGGAGATGCTGTCTGGATTGATCTCCAATTTCTTCCCACTGATTGTTGGCGTGTTTTGAGTTGTGGTCGGTAACGCAGTTTGAATTTGAGCGGGTTGTGTGCCCTGTATTTCGATATCGCCGAGATATTTATTGCGTACGTCAGGGTTGGAAAGGATCTCTTCTTGGCTTCCACTGCACAGAACCTGCCCTTCGCTGACGACATAGGTGCGGTCGGTGATTTGTAGAATTTCGCGAGCCGCGTGGTCTGTTATTAAGACGGCAATTCCGTCGGTTGCGAGTGACTTGATGATGATTTGAATGCTTTGAACTGTGACCGGATCAATCCCGGCGAAGGGTTCGTCGAGCATGATGATTTTGGGTTCGGAAACGAGGCAGCGAGCGATCTCTAAACGTCGACGTTCTCCGCCAGATAGTTTGCCTGCCCGAGTTTTTCGAATGTGGCCAATCTTAAATTGTTCCAGCAATTCTTCGGTTCGGTACTTCTGTTGCTTTCGACTGAAACCAAGCAGTTGCATGACACCCTTCAAGTTTTTTTCGACTGAAAGTTTCCCAAAAACACTGGCCTGTTGCGGTAAGTATCCCATCCCGCCGCTGCGACTTCGTTCATGCAGCGGCCACTGTGTTACGTCCGCATCTTGAAGGAAAACTTTCCCGCGGTCAGGGCGAACGAGGCCACACATCATCTTGAATGAAGTCGTTTTGCCTGCTCCGTTAGGCCCCAGAAGTCCAACGATTTCCCCGGGGTCGACTTGTAGCGACACTCCGTCGACCACCCTGCGCCGACCATAAATTTTCACCAAGCCTTCTGCTTCAAGTATTGGCATTTCGTTCCTCCGTGAACATTGGGATGTGGTTGGCGGCTGGTGTGTCGCTGGAAATTATGTTGGCGATTCGCACTTCGGAACCGTAGGGCGTTGAGCCTGAGTTTACTTGATGAATCCCATTCGATTGAAATTAGGGAAATACTTGATCGGTTTATTTAGTGTGTGCGGCCAGTAAATCAGCATTGCACGGCCGATAAGCATATCGCGTTCGACAAATTTTTCCCCATCCCAAACACGACCGTCAAGGCTACGAGGGCTATTGTCTCCCATCGGAAGAAACTGATCTTTGTCCGGCGTCTCACCTTTTTCAAGTCGAAACATGGGTTCCGTTTGGCCTTTTTTGGCAGTGAAAAACTCTGCCGCGCCGTCAGAACTCCACGACTCGGGGTCGTGGTGATACGCTTCGATAATCGAGATGCTTTCGCCTGTTTCGTTTTCTGTAGAGATCTGGCTACCAAGAGGCCCCTGCCCTTTAACGGAGGTGTAATACAGATCGCGGAGTACCTTGATCCGAGTGATCTCCAATTCGGCATTTTTCGCGGCGATTCCGGCGGGTTCAGCGTCTCCCGGATCGTCAGCGGAGTAGGTTGGGATAGGGATTCCGTCCCATGTAAAAGCAGCGGCATCGAATTCGACGTAATTATTGTCGATCCAGAGATTCAAACGGTCATCGGCATTCACATACATAATGTGATGAGAACCTGAGCCATTAATCTTTGTTTTGGCTGATGGCGATTCGACTGGCTTGCCGTTTGCATCCTGAAATGTGACTTTTGTTTTGGACGCTTCGTCTTGAGCACTCAGGCTAGCCTTGCCCGTTGCAATGTCAATTTCGCAGACGAAGTGAACGCCGCCCTCCACAACATCAAACATTAGTGTGCCATCCGAGGATTTGATGTCGACCCAAAATTCAAGTCCAAGGTCGCCAACCCAGTGCAAGCCAAGGTTTTGCGTGCTAACGAGTGCTTCATTGTTTTGGTAAACACCATCGTTGTAACCGTATTGATCCCCAATGAGTCTACCCGGTGGCAGGTTGTTGTTACGAAAGCGCGTCGGCAATAGCCCGGAACTTATTGTGCTCCATTCGTTTTTGAATGGTTGGTAGTGGCGGTAACGCAGCCAGTGCGCATCGGGTTGAGCACTTGAGCGAAATACGGGATTTTCTCCTGCCGTGTCAATGGTCCACTGGTCAGAACCGTCAAAAGCCTGCCAGCGCGAGGGCCATTGAACATCGTTCAGCAACTCACCGATGTGGTTGGTGTCGTCTACGGCCTGGAGAACATTTTTTAATTTTTCTGGGGGCTTACGAGTGATTGATTTTTCGTACTCTCCATCGACTTCATCCATGACGTAGATGTCGCCGTTCTCGATAAGGAGATTGTCACCGGGTAACCCGATCAGGCGTTTAATGTAGTTTTGTTTTCCATCGTTGGGGTTTTTGAAAACAATAACATCGTATCGCTCTGGTTCGCTGAAGTCATAAACAAACTTGTTGACTAGAATTCGATCGCCATTGTTGGATTTGTGGTCCGGCTCTTTAGTGTTGTAGACTTTTGTTTTGTATTGGCAGATGGGGCAGTAAGTGCTGTCGACAAATTGCTTTGGGTTGGTTTCTGAATTTTCTTTACTTGCACCGGAGCGGTACCGCAATTTGCAGTTTTGGCACTCGAGATCCATGTGCTGACCTTGGAGAGAAGGTGCCATAGATCCCGTGGGAATGATAAATGCCTCGGCTTCGTAAGCTCGGAACATCAACGCCAAAACGATCGCGACGATGATCGACTCGATGGTTTCGCGCACGCCAAAATCTCGCATGAAACCAAAAATGCCACGTGATGGTTCGTCGGCGACAATGGTTTCCTTGATCGGGGGCATCTTCGCCCGTTTTTTATCTGGAAAGGAGTTCGTTCGTTTCGATCGTCGGCTCATGGAGTTTCGCAGTATGTGGCTCGGTTGTTTTGACTCTGATGCGTAAATTGTAACCTTAATTCCGTTTTAAGCCTACGTTGATGGAGAGGTCAAAATTTGGGGATTTATTGAAAAATAACCTTTCCTTTGACGCTCTCGACGGCAACCCAAGGTTGTTCCCAATGACGACTGTCGTGGGACAGTGGCACATTGTCGCCAATCACAAAAAAACCTGCGATTGCTGGCTTTTCGGGAGCCTTACTTGCGTCAGCGTCGAAATAATACAGATCCCGCCAAATTCGAATGCGATCGATTTTGACAACATCTCTATTTCCTCCGAACGAAAGCACTGTTTGGGTGATTGGAACGCCGACCGGGTCGAGGGGGTGGGTCCAGAGTTCAGTGCCGTTGACGGCAACTCGTAAAACTCGATCGAATGACGAAAATTCAATCTGGATCGGTTTTTGTTGCTCGTCATTTAGGGCGGCCGAAATGTTCGCTCTGTGTAATAACGCTTTGGGAGTTCTATTGGGTTCGCCAACAAGGATTTGAATTTCAGACAAGGCTTCATTGATCCGGAACTCATACAATTCGGCTTGGTTTCCGAAGCGCCAACCTAGAGTTCCCCCATTTAATCGAGTGTTTAATTCTACGAAAACCTCATCCATCCGGTTCAGTTTTCGGCTGAGTGATTGGTTGTAGCC
>JAAEMV010000725.1 GCA_024225195.1 Planctomycetaceae bacterium
ACGTCATTGGACAAAGATTGAAAAGGCATTGCTGGATGGGACCTATACGCCCATGCCGGTGCGAAGGAAAGAGATTCCCAAGCCCGGCGGAGTGCGTTTATTAGGGATTCCGACGGTGTTAGACCGGGTGATCCAGCAAGCGGTGGCCCGGATCTTTAACAGAATCTGGGATCATACCTTCTGCGAGTATAGCTTTGGGTTCCGCCCGAAGCGCTCAGCGCATGACGCTATTCGCAAATACCGTGAATATGTGCAATCCGGACTGCGATATGTGGTTGATATCGATTTGGCCAAATTTTTCGACCGCGTAAACCATGACCGCCTTTTGGCACGTCTGGCAACGCGAGTTAAGGACAAACGGGTATTGAAACTCATCCGCAGTTTCTTGAATTCCGGTGTCATGATCGGCGGCCTTGAGCAGCCGACAAAAGAAGGAACCCTACAGGGTGGGCCACTTTCGCCAATTTTATCGAATATCGTTCTGGACGAGCTTGATAAAGAGCTTGAAAAGCGCGGACTGTGCTTTGTCCGTTACGCAGACGACTGTGTCATCTTTGTCGCCAGCAAGCGGGCAGGAGACCGAGTAATGCAAAGTGTCAGCCGTTTTATCGAAAAG
>JAAEMV010000726.1 GCA_024225195.1 Planctomycetaceae bacterium
GCTCAGTTGGGAGAGCGCCTGCCTTGCACGCAGGAGGTCATCGGTTCGAACCCGTTCACCTCCACCAGCTTTCGGATTTTTGATTTTTGATTTTTGATTTTCGATTGTTTCAATCGAAAATCGGCAATCAGAAATCGAAAATCCCATGGTTCTTTGACAATTCGGATATATATACATAAAAGCGTTTAAGGCATAAACCCGCGAATGCGGGAATATCTGTGTCGGTCACTTTTTGTGGCCAAGTTAATAAGGGCAGACGGTGGATGCCTAGGCGCCGGGAGGCGATGAAAGACGTGGCAGGCTGCGATAAGCTTCGGGGAGTTGCCAAACAGACTCTGATCCGAAGATTTCTGAATGGGGAAACCCGTCCCGGGTAATGTCGGGACATCTGCATCTGAATACATAGGATGCAGACGCTAACGGGGTGAACTGAAACATCTTAGTAACCCCCGGAAAAGAAAACAACAGTGATTTCCGAAGTAGCGGCGAGCGAACCGGAAACAGCCCAAACCGAATATATGTCAAGCCCGGAAGCGTTGTATGTTCGGTGTTGCGGGGTCTGATCGGAGAGAGTTCCGGCTCTTTCAGGAAGTTACAAAACGGATGCGTAACCGAAGCACCTGGAAAGGTGCATCGTAGAAGGTGACAGTCCTGTAGGTGAAACGTACTCTGTCTTCTGTGATCGGACACCCAAGTACCGCGGGACACGTGGAACC
>JAAEMV010000727.1 GCA_024225195.1 Planctomycetaceae bacterium
GACTTCGAGGTTGTAGACGGTTTGCGGTGTGTGCTGGCCTGCTGTGTGCTGTGGCTTGATGCCAAGCACGGCGGTGGGACCGGCAAGCGTCGCTAAACGCTCACCGGCTGACAACTCACCGGCCGCAACAAAATCACCGCGATCCAGCGAATCAACAGGATGCCGGGCCGGCTAATGGCGCCTCAACGGATGAACGGTCCAGAAACTTCAGAGATATTGAATTTGGGAATCACTCAGAATCGCGCACAGGTCTTTTCTGATACTGAGACCCCGGCCTTGTTTAACGTTGCTGACGCCCTACTTACAGTCTTTCCAAGCAGTGTGCTCGATTGAGCTTCTGTCGCTCCCAAGGATGTATTTATGCGTAAAGGTGATCAGTCGCAACGTATGTCCTCGTCAGTCGCACTAACAGACAAGCCCACGAATTTGTTCATTGGACATATTGTACGATCCTTCCGCGACTCGTACATCTTTTAAGCCTTTAAGTGTTTTTAAAGGACTCAAATCACCACTACGAACAAACGTGCTACCGATTATCAATACTCTCTGCAAGGATGGGTGAGATTCAATGAAATCTAGAGAATCAATACCGCCACAATCTTCAATCACCAATGATTTCAAATTGCATGGCAGTTTTGGCAGCTTTGAGATTTTAGGACAGTCTGCAATCTCTAGCTCTTCCAGATGTGTGCAATTCTCTAAACGCTCTATGGATTCAAGTTCACCACACATTGCCAAATCGATTTTTCTTAATAGAGGAAAAAACGCACAGTTTGAACCCTTTAATTTCCTTGAAGTCACTAACAACTCCTCAAGGCTCGTCATATGTTGAAGCTCTCTCAAGGTTTCATAGGGGTAGTTTGAGAGATTCAAGTGCTTCAAGCTCTCTAGTGCATCAAGCCCTCTAAGTTTCGTTGAATAGGTGCATTTCAGCGATTCAAGTTTTCCGAAGAGAGATAAGTCAAAGACTCTTTTGAGATCGATTTCAAATGCCAAGTACCCAATGTCCGCTATCGAGTGAAGACTCTTCAGATTCGTAATCTTCCAGCTAAAGACCTCTATCCCGTACATGTTCTCTAGCTTTTCGACAAAGCTTAAATCATCGTCTTTCCATCCATTCGAAAAACTCAAACGCAAGACGTCAGCTTCTTCCGCCTTTAAAATATCTAAAAAGGAATCGTCCCAAGCTGACTTGATCGCTAAGGTCTTATGGATTCCTTCTACCTCAGTAAAGTAATTCATGATCAGTCTAATAAATCCTTTTCCTTTCCGGCTTGAATCTGGAGCTTCCCTCCAATCTCCATGCCGACTCGAATGTGAACCTTTCTCCCTTGGGATGTGGCCTCGACTGGCTTTCCAAGTGTCTCGCTAGCCTTGAGCAGTCCCCTCCTTGGCGGTAGAGGTAAACCGCCTACGGCGACAGAACCCCACCCGGCCACCGAAAGGAGGCTGAAAACCAAAATGGTCACTGTCAGTGATTTAGTCAGCCGGTTCATCAGTTACCACCTCAAACCATATTTTCGTTTCCAGCCGATCCTTCAAGAAGCCGATCGTAAGTGAATGTCCGTTAACCGATGGCGATTCATAGTCACAACTATGTTCCTGTTGTGGCTGAATTTGGTCACCCACACGCAAGAATCCCTCAACACCATAGACGGCAATCCCTGACACTTGGCAGTGTTCGACAAAGCGAATAGCCACCGACGGCTTCATAATGAAAACC
>JAAEMV010000728.1 GCA_024225195.1 Planctomycetaceae bacterium
ATCGAAGGCTGGGTTCGATCAGCGCGAAAAAAGAAATTACCCGCAGACACCGCTCTGGGGATCGACCACTACTACATTCTGTGGGTTCGCCCCCGAGAATCCAAACTTGGCCCGTATTGTGTTTACTGCCAAAACATACCGGCGAGCTTCCCTGAACTTGGCAATGAATTCATTGACGTAAACCAATTGGTGCAGGTCGATGGCTACTTTTTCAAAATCCGAAACTATATCGCTGCCGATTCTTCGGTTCAAGAATGCCCGGTTGTGATTGCCCCCAAACTGAACATCATCGCCTCGGCACCAATGCCGCTGCTTGACAAGTGGCAACCGTCGCCAACAACTTTGATAACTGCCTTTATTGTGATTCCAATCGGAGCAACATTTATCGCCTGGTTTGCATTTCAAACCTCGCGAACCAAGCGACAGTCGCCAGCGGCATCCACCAAGAAACGGATTGATGACTCACTGGACGCCTTAGTGAAAAGCCCCGAAGTTCAAACCGACCGGGAAAAAATCATGGCACTTTATGAAACGAATCCCGATGACTGAATCCAATTTCCTGAAATTCACGAACAGAGCCGGTTGGTCGTTTTCATGGACCACCCTTTACTTTTTGTTTGCCTTGCCACTGATCGCCGGTGCAAAACAGGACCACAATGAAACCCCACTCGAACTTTCTGGCTATTCGCTGAGCGAGTCTTACCAAGTCGACGACGACCAACCCCTTAACTTTGAATCGCCCATCCTCAAGCAACTCTTGTATCGCGCGAGAAACACATCTCCTAAGAGTCGCGCTCGATACAGCCAGTTCTCCCAAGCGACAACTTGGCGGGACATGACTTCCCAAACAGAGGACTTTCGTTTTTGGACATTTAATCGCCCAGCACTATTAACAAAAATTGAAAAACACGCTTTTAAACAAGACACGTCTGATGAAGAAATCAAAGGCGTCTATGTTTGCCATTGCGAATCAGTTCCACACTCAACGGAGGACAGCACAACGCCTCCGCAAAAACTAATTGTCTTGTCACGAACCGTCCCCAAAGCACTCCCTGTAAACACAGAAATCAATCAACCGATCCGCATCTCTGGATTTCTTTACTCCAGAGCTCTTGAAGCCGAGGGTTCGCGGCTAGTTTTCATCACGGACCGGATTCAATGGTATCCACAGGAAAAAACGGATAAGATTTCAGCCAATCAAGTCGAACTCTCCAAACTCGGCTTCGACTTGGGGCTGATCGATTCAGTGCGGAAAAACAATGCCCGACCACTCATGGGTCAAGATGCTGAAGCGTTTTTTCAAATGCTTGCCGCCATGAATCGCTTCGCTGGCACTCCGGAAAACCTTTTCAAAGAACCAGCGGAGGCATTAAGTTTCAGCGATATTTTTTCTGGATCACCTGAATACTTTGGAGACGCCGTCCACCTCCAAGGAGTCATTCGGTCCTGCTCACCCGTTACTATCCCTCATCAAGACATCCAGGAGCGTTTGGAAATATCACAATACTACCAACTTATGATCTTCCCAGATTTGGGTGGAGCAAAAATCATCATACGAGGAAAAGACGGGAGCGAACTCGACTATCAGCGATTCCCCATTACTGTCTGTTGTACGGAGCTTCCCAATGGGATGACGGCTCAGGAAATTGAAAGGAAGCAATGCGTCATCGATGGTTACTTCTTTCGGTTTTGGAAATACCAATCTGCTCGGACTGATTTAGTCGAATCCGCGGGCCAGCTAAGCCCTTTAGTCATCGCAAAGCAGCCTGTTTTGGTCGAAACAGGAATCGACGTACTCGACCGAGGCTTGCTTTTTTTCGTTCTTGGCACGATGGCCCTGGTCATTTTTCTAATTAGCTATTTTCGCTTTGTTGATCGGAATCAAAAACCACCACTAGAGAACATCCTCGAAAACCTGCCTGAAAAGATTGACATCTCTGGTATCGATGGCTGATTGCTGCTTCCGCTGAATTTAATCCACGAATTTCAACGATCCAGAGGGGCAAACCGCGGCTCTCCCCTTGAAAGAGACGTTGCCAACAATCAGAATTCAAAGCCTATCGTTGGCCATAAAAACGCGCCGACACCCACACATTGCACACCCTAGTTTTTGGGGATTTCGAGACTAGCGATTTTTAAAAATTGAAAACGTTCGCCTCCCGAATGATTTGCCCGTTATCAAATCAATTCGACTAGCCCCGATTTAACTCAAAACATTCGCCACTTAATTCAAGGAAAATTTAATGAAAAGTCCGGTTCGAGTTACGGTCACAGGCGCTGCAGGCCAAATTAGTTACGGCTTGCTGTTCCGCATTGCTGCCGGTGAAATGCTAGGCCCTGACCAACCCGTCATTCTGCAGTTACTTGAAATTACACCGGCGATGAACGCGCTCAACGGTGTCGTCATGGAACTCGATGACTGCGCATTCCCACTCCTCCACGGAATCGTCGCAACCGATGATCCCAACGTTGGCTTTGCCGACGCTGACTACGCTCTTCTTGTCGGTGCAATGCCTCGACGAAAGGGAATGGAAAGAAAAGATCTTCTGACAGCAAACTCAAAGATTTTCTCGGTCCAGGGGAAAGCGATTAACGACCATGCCAAAAAGGACATTAAAGTCCTTGTCGTAGGGAACCCAGCTAACACAAATGCCTTGATCACAATGGCAAACGCTCCCTCGATCAAGCATGGCAACATCACTGCGATGACCCGCCTTGATCACAATCGCGCTCTAAGCCAACTAGCCTCAAAAACAGGAAAGCACTCCACCGACGTCAAGAAACTGACAATCTGGGGGAACCACTCTTCCACCCAGTATCCAGATATTAGCCACGCCACTATCTCTGATGAATCAGCTGCCCAACAAGTCGAGCAAGACTGGTATCGGGATACGTTTATCCCCACCGTACAAAAACGAGGAGCTGCGATCATCGAAGCCCGCGGCGCATCCAGTGCAGCGTCCGCCGCTAACGCAGCGATCGACCACATTCGAACTTGGGAAACCGGCACCGACGAGGGGGACTGGGTAAGCATGGCCATTCCAAGTGACGGAAGCTACGGAATCGATGAAGGACTAATTTATTCTTTCCCTTGTACCTGCAGCGATGGCGAATACAAAATCGTACAAGGTCTAGAGATTGACGAATTTAGCCGTGAAAAAATGGACGCCACCCTGGCAGAACTCAAAGAAGAACGTGACGAAGTTAAAGATCTGCTGTAAAGCAAGATCCTTACCAACTCTTTGAATCCCGTTCATAAAATTCAATTAGGGCCAGCCCTGATCAATCAAGATCATGGCTGGCTTTTTTCATTCAACAGATCACATGTTTTGCTAGCTCGAAAAATTAGCAACCATTCTTTCAACTGGGTGTGCGCATTTCCTTAGTCGAAAGGACTCTCAACCTTCTTTTGCGGCGTATGCAGTTGACTTTCATTTCTAAGTTATTTACAAACTGACACCTTGGAAAGCACGAACACTCGTCAGTCAAGGAAATACGACAGACGCATGAACAGAATCAAAATCAGCCCGCTGGCCTCCGTCAGTGCGGACGACATCTCGACTAAAGATTCAATCCCAAACTCACTCGATCAGTTCGATAAAATAACGAATCGTTCCGATCAGTATTCTTTGTTTGTGCCTCTCCACTACGAAAAAAATTACGCTTATCCACTCATCGTCTGGCTCCACTCTGACGGGTCGCAGTCTGCCGAAATTCAACGGATCATGCCGCATGCCAGCGTCCGGAATTTTGTTGGTATCGCACCGCAATCTCCGATAGGAAATTTTGAAGCTGGATATTTCTGGGAACAAGAAGTCGACACCATTGATTTAGCCCACGATTCGATCCTGGCCGCCATCGACGCCGCTTCCATGCGATACAATATCGCGTCTAATCGGATTTTCATTGGAGGAGCAGGCACCGGCGGAACAATGGCATTTCGAATTGCTTTTGAACGACCGGAGCTTTTCGCTGGAGTAATTTCCATGAACGGGCCGCTACCCGAACGTGAAAAACCGCTTGGCTGCTGGGCAGAAAGTCGACAATTACCAGTCTTTTGGGCACACGGGCGAAACAACAAAGCTTTCGAGCAAAGTCAGTTGTGCCAGCAACTTCGTCTGCTTCATATTGCCGGTTTTTCCGTCACGCTGCGACAGTACCCAACGGAAACCTGCACCAACGAAAAAACGTTATCGGATATGAATCGCTGGATCATGGAAACGATCGACTCGACCGTGACTTGATTCAACTGTTCTGTTTTTCCGTTGCCAACGATGCTCCGTCGACTCGTTGCGCTCACTTCATGCCGATCTCTCTCGCAAATCATGCGTTAAAAACCACAGCTTCGCCAACAGTCTGGTCTCTTGAAGCTAGTTACGTCTAGTAAAACATGCCTTGACTCTCTCGCCGCGTTTCAGCTAAAAGTCGGACCTGATGCTGCCGATGAATTGCGTTTCCTTCGACGCAGTTTTGCACACTTAATCATCAACCGATCGAACGTCCATGCATTTGAACCGCAGACGAGTATTACCAGAGATTGACAACAGCCAAGCTCAAAATATCGGGCAGTTGATCAACGATATCCTCGAACGTTATCGCCCTCAAATGGCAGATAAAAATATCCTACTCGAAACGGACTTCGACACAGTGGAGGCATTCGTAGCCACTTCCAAAATTCAATCGATCGTGACCTCTCTAATCGAAAATGCACTCGGACCGATGACTCGGGGTGGCGAAATTTCGGTAACGCTAATCGATGGTAAGTACCAATGGGAACTTGAAGTCGCCGATTCGTTTGGCATGGCCTTGGGCAACGTCGATTCAACCACACACAATGCCGATGAAAAGCTACCCCTCATCATTCCATTCCCCGAATCACAACAACTGAGAGACGCTCACCGCACCGCCATTTCGCAAGGTGCTCAAATCGAAACGTGGAATTGCCCGCAAGGTGGAACCGCACACGTCCTTACCGTCCCGCGCCGACACAAAAATCAACATCCCGAAATGCAATTTTCAAAATTTTAAACCAACGCGTCACTGTCGCACTTGAGTCTCCTCCAACACACTGACAATTTGATGGACAGCAAGCCAATCACATTCGAAACCGTAATCAGATTTTCCCAACAGCGTCGCATCCGCGCACTTTTTGTTGGCGTTATCATGCTTGCTGTGCTCGCCGCGGTTCAAGTCCAACAGCACACAAGCGAGTCGCGTCTGTGCGAACTTTACCCCAACGCAAAATTGAGTGAGGGGGAACTGTATCGACTCGAAGTAGCATTAATCCAGGAAGGCCTCGAAGAATTCAAAACGAATACCGAAGGCAAACTACTCGTTCCGACCAGCAAACGGCTTGAATACATAAAAGCGATTGCAAGACAAAATGAGGAGCCTGTTGACTACCGAAAGGCTGAGGACAGTGGCGACACTCCACCTAGCATCTTTCTTCCTAAGTCCGCACGAGATGCAATGACACTGGAAGCCAAGAAGAAGAAAATCGAAAAGAATATTCTGAGATTGCCGTATATCATCGAAGCAAGCTTTGAAATGGACCAACCCTCTGGATATACAACATTTCAAAAACAACAAACCCGAGCTTCTATTTCACTTGCGACGAAAGACAATCTTCCTCTCACAGAGGAACGCGTAAAAACCATCAAGGCAATTATTCAAGTCGCAGCAGGCGTCGAGTTAAAAGAAATTGTCATGATCGACCTGAAAACAGGACTGATCCACGACGAACCTCACTCGCCAATCAATAGCAATCTCAACAACATTGCCACTGATATTGCCGAAACGCGACGTGATTGCGAGGCTCGAATTAATGAAGCGCTCGCAATGTATCCCGAGATCAAAGCAACCGTAGCCATTGCCGTGGAACAGGCCCCTTCCATTCCTAGCCAGCAACAACAAGCGTTAGCCGCCAAACCGCAAGGATTAAAATCGCGCTCACCCTCGATCCTTCAAGCCGGAGCTAACAATGCCGTCAAACTGGAGACGTCTGCCTACTCCAAACCAGCAGTCAAAGTACAGGAGCTTTCATCACAGACGACAATAACCAAGGTCGTTTCAATCTGCGTTGATGTTCCGGAAAAGATAGTGAGCGAACGCACCCCAACTTCGCAATCCTTTTTAGCTCAAAGCGATCTTAAATCTCGCGATTTGAATCAAGATGCATTCAACGCGCAGTTTCAGAAACTCAAATCCGAAATATCCAAAAAAGTTGAATTAACTCTTCTGTCAACGCCAGACCTCAAATGCGATGACACGATTGCATTTAATTTAATTCCAGCAACCACGACGACCGCAGAACCCATCGAAATGCGGCTTAAAAAAATTGCTGCTGAAAACTGGCCTTCCGGCATTGTTTTACTCGTGGGTCTAATTCTTTTGGTCTCGATTTCACGGGGCTCTGATCCGCTGCCGAACAACTCTAACCTCCAGATCTCGGGAAGTTCCCTACATCCGGGCATGCCCTCTGTGAACGATACTGAGTCGCCATCTGACTCTGAAACACGATTGACTCAACTGATCGAAAAAGACCCAGATGCGGCCGCGAGAGTTATTGAATCGTGGATTCGTGATGCTGCCTAATAAGTCGGGCTAAGAAAACACTTTCTAACTCATTCAATCACTTGCGAAGCGAGCTTTCCCAAGTTTGGTCAATGCTAGCGTCAATTGACCTTGCGAGCTGCGACAGATTCCGCGAAAAGTCGTGCCCGTGGTTCTCTGGGAAATTAAACCAATCCCAATCGAACACATTTGTTTTTTGCGTGCAAAGTAAAAAGATTATTTCACAACGCCCCGTAATCG
The DNA here is from genome assembly GCA_024225195.1 of Planctomycetaceae bacterium. Lineage (GTDB taxonomy): Bacteria > Planctomycetota > Planctomycetia > Pirellulales > Pirellulaceae > Mariniblastus. The sequence goes on from JAAEMV010000728.1 coordinate 6,814, forward strand.
TTATCGTCAGACAAGGCGCCTGAGATGAGACAAATTTTCAATTTCAATAAGACAATTTTGTCCCTCGGCAGATTCGCTAATCCATGCAGTCTGTTTGCCTGCCTACTGCTCTCGTTATCTACATGCCTGCTGCCCAACACCCAAGTTTTTGCCCAAACCAACTTTCAAGATGGAGTGGCAAAGATTCCTGTTGAGGTTCCCCCTTTGAAGGCAGACATCGGATTTCCAGATTTCGATCC
>JAAEMV010000729.1 GCA_024225195.1 Planctomycetaceae bacterium
ATCCCCCGTCAGTGCCAACGGCAGTTCGCGTGGCTTGGACCACGTCTTTCCCTCATCCTCTGAAAAAATGATGTGGGATTTTTTACGCCGCGCGTTCTCGCGAAGAAGCACTGCTAACTTCTTTCCATCAGGCGAGCGAATACACCCCGGCTCGCAGAGATGAACATCCGAGGACCGGTATACGGATTCGGGAAATGACCAGGCCAGACCGCCGTCAGTCGAGAATGTTTTATACAGGTCAAACGTCCTCGTCTTATTTTTTGCTGGCGTCTTCGCAAAAAATCTTCCATCGTCGTGAAACATCGCCATGTAGTGCCCCGGGCCTGTGTTGAGTTTTTCAACGAAACCCATAACTACGATCCCACCCCAATCTCCAACAGGCTTGAGGTCTCCCCAACTTTTCCCATCATCTTCGGAGACCGCTAATTTAGCGGGATACAACCCAGACCACATGATGATCCGTTTCTTTCCGTCAGCATCCACGACTCGGTGGAGCGTCGGAACCTCCTTCGATGTCGACCAGTTCGCGGGGGTCGGGAGCCGATCACTCCACGTCAAACCTCCATCATTACTCCGTTTGTAGACAATGGAACCTCGCCCGTGACCCTTCGGGTAAACGCAAAGCATCGTCTTGCCATCTTCCAGAAGGCAAGTCGTGGGATGCCCAAGATATTGTCCTGGCTCGTGATCCACGACTACCTGACGATAGGCCTGATCGTCGAGATCAATTAGCTTCGGGTAACTACTACCTGATTCCTGGGCAATGCCCACCGAACTGAGAAGAAAAAACAAGAGAAAGGCGATACGCATCGAAACTCCGAAAGTCAGCAAGTTGATTTGTTAAACTGAGACAATGATTTTGAAAAAACAGTTATAACTAATGATGATATTGGTGTCTAAAAATGAAAATTGAATGACCAAAACACAGCAAGAATCCAAAGACATTATTAATGGGCACGGTGGGTAATAATGGCAGAAACACAAAAAGCGCTGCAAACCAAAATCGAAAACTGGGTAAATGATCCGCTGGTCGGTGCCGGGATTCAATATTTGAAATTCAACGCCACCATCCCCCTGGGTGCTGTGCGGTTTTACGAGCCCGGCAAGATGCGATGGTTCGAATTAAACGGCAGTACACAGCAACACCTATACACGGCGAACTATTCAAGCATGAAGGCGGAGGGCTGCGGTGTGTGGCTCATAGACGGTGATTATAAGTTTGCGTATGTATGTCCATGGGCTGAATGCGCCGATATGATTATGACCCCGGAAGACAAGATTATGGAGTATTACCAAACGGCTGCCAAATATCTGGCCAACCCAAAAAACGCCGCTGATTTTGAGGAATTTATCAGGTATGGCTAGACCCCCGCGTGGCAGCGATGCAACAACGAAAATCAAAACTACTTGTCTACTTGAACTGATCGCCCGATCGACGCCGCAACCTGACTGGCCAATTTCTCACTACCCTCTGGCGTGAAGTGCACATCACCTGGGCCGCGAAAATAGGAAGCAGGAAACGTACCGCTCAGTTCCCGCAGATCGTTGATTTCAACTCCATGCTTCTTCATAATTTTTTCAGCAACCTGGTTGTACTTCACTTCGTCTCCCACAATTCGGCCAGCCTCACCCTCGGGAACGATAGTCGTTGAAGCCCAGATTAATTTTGCCCCCGTCGCCTTCAGCATCGCAACAATTTTTTCTAAGTTCTGCTCGTATTCATCGAGTGGAACAGCAACGGCTCCATTCACTTTATCCCGATTGCCCTGCACTTTTGAATCGGGATGACGATAACAAAGATCGTGCAGACCAACATTAAAATGAATCACATCCCATTTCTTATCCCCCAGCCATTTAGGTAGCGCGTTCCGGTAACGATTCGTATCACCGCAATTCGCTCTCGGCCGCGTAACGTTAATTTTACCTTTGAGTTTTTTAACCACGATTGGCGTGTACGCGATCGAAATGGAGTCACCAAGGATGAGTGCATTGGGAACTCCGTCCTGACTCGTTGTCTTCGGAGTTGTCGGACGCTTTCGTTTCTTTTTCCCCGCCAGAACATTACCGATCGTTCCAGCCACTCGAGCGGCAAGCAAATCTTTCCCCGCGTCGTTGTAATGAACATCGTTTTCGCCGAGCTGATACTTAGCTCGACCATCACCGATAGCGGCATAGAGATCATTCACTTGAACGCCATGATTCTTCATCACCTTTCGAGCCGCATCATTAAATTGCTTCGCTCGATCTTCAGTAACAACAAGTTTGGCACTGCGTTCCGAACCGATGCAAGGAGGCGTCGTCATTCCAAAAATCAATTTCGCCTTTGATTTTTTCAGCTTGGCAATGATGCTATTTAGATTCTTGGCATACGACTCTGGAGTCGCTTTGGTCTCTTGTTTCCAACCGTACCAATCCCACAGTCCAAAGTTAAAATGAATCACATCCCACTTGCCGTCGCCCATCCACTCTTCGACATTCTCGTCTCCAAAAGCAGACCAACGACAATTGGTTTTGGGGCGATGGACGTTGGCCTTCTCAGCCAACAACTTGCGGACTCTAGCCGTGTAACCGATCGAAATCGAATCGCCAATCAACAAGACACGGGGCAACTCAGTATTATCGACAGGATTGGCATACGGATGCTTGAACGGGTCACCCTTGGCGGCCTTATCCTGCCCACTGACAAGCGGGCAAAACAGAAACACAAACACCAGCAACGTATTGATAGACAATTTCATTTCATCTCTCGGGATAGATCTATTTTCGCGTCGACCTGATTATATCTCAGCAGCACTTGTGAATGCCAACTTATCCACAAATTTTCAAGTCCCCGCAGGCAGATCCTGATGTCAAAACACAGTTTGATTTCAATTTGAATCGCGAGGCAGTCCGTTCTGAGTCAGAATCAATCAGGACGAAACTTGCTCGTGAGAGACTACTATTGTTCGTTACTTTCATCAGTGCTTTCCAGCTCTTCGAATGCTGTTTCTACCTCTGATTCGACTTCTTGCAGTTTAGCCTCCAGTTCTTTGATAAGTTTTGTTCCGTGCTTAACGTCGTCAGCCAGAGTGTCGATTGGCGTGTCAGGGTCATCAAGCCTTGCAAGAATTTGATTTAATTTTTCGGTCTTCTCTTCATAGGTTTCGTTCTGCTCAGCTGTCATCTTGTTCAGTTTCTCCAATTTTTGCGGCAGCGACTCCGTCTGCCAAATTAATTTTTACGTTTTGGTTCTTTGTTAAATCTTCGATTGAGGTGACTAGTTTTGAATTTGAATCAAAAATAAGAGCGTAGCCTCTTTTTAAGTTCTTAGCTGGGTCCCTTGAATCGATTATTGTTCGCCCAAGTTTCAACTGAGCTCTTTTAGATTTCAATCGTTCCCTAATCAAGCCAGGGTGTACCTTAATCTGTTTTGACTTAATCGAGTAACGCTCATCTGTAATCTTGCGATTCGCCCTTTTTTTAAAGTCACCAGCACGGACTAAGAGTACGTCTCTGTTGGAATTTACTTTTGAAAGAATACGGCCGGGACTGAACCAGCCACGCGAACTTACGAGCATTAGTCCGCGATCTCGCAGTTGCCTTTTGGTTACATCTCTTAATCGTGTCTTTGCCCGATTTAGCTTTTGAAATGCATCATTCTTCCGATCCTTAGTTGCACTATGAGTATTGTTCTTCGCCAATCGCAGTTCTTGTTGCAACGTTTTAAGTTTATCTTTGGCTTTTTGTTGAAAGCTAAAACTAAATTGCGAAATCCGTCTTCTTTCGTTAACCGAGACTCGTTTTGAAACACTTAAACGAAGTCGGTTACGTTGGGTTTGAATCAGAACATTTGATTTCGATACTTTGCTTTCAATTCTCTGTGCAAATATTTGTTTCTGTTTTTGATTGTTGTTTTTCTCCTGAGTAACTCGCTTACTCCACGCAGAACGTAATTGACTTAGCCCATCTTTATTTTTTGTCGCGAGAACATTCATTCGATTCAAAATTTCTTCCGCCACTGCGGTGGGAGTTTTGAAGTTTGTATGGGAGACATAGTCCAAGACACTTTCGTCTATCTCGTGTCCAATTGCGGTCCAAACTGGGACTGAACAACTTGCAATTTTCCGGGCAATCAACTCGTTGTCCAGGGCGCCCAGATCTAGTTTGCTCCCCCCACCTCGGAGGACCACGATCAAATCAAGTGATTGATTCTCTAGAGAAGTAATCGCAGAAAGTACGGTCCGTTCGGTTCTGTGACCTTGCATGCGAGCGTCTTCAATCTTGACATAAATTGGATACTTAGAACCAGCGATGGTTTTGGCAAAGTCCTGATGCCCCGCACTACCTTTACTTGTTACAACACCAATCCTTTTTAGCAGTAGAGGAAGCGGGATCTGTTTATTGGTTTCAAACAGCCCCTCTTTTTCTAACTTCAAGAGCATCTGCCGACGAATTCGCTCAATTTCTCCCAACGCGAAATTAGGGTCAGCATCCACCACGTTGACCGAGATCCCAAAAACTGGATGGTACTCAATCGTGCACTCGGTTGTAATTTCTTTCCCGTTTTCAAGTTTGAATTCGATTCCGGCCTGAGCGAACTCTTTTTCAATTCGAGCGCGGTCATCTCGCCAGATCATTCCACGCAGCTTAGCTACCTGCCGTCCATGCTGCATTTCAACGAAGTCAAAATACGTATGGCCGTTAGCGTTTTGATGGGACGAAGAAACTTCAGCTTTCATCCAAAACCGCTTACCAGAGGTCTTCTCATTGATGATCTGACCGATGCGGTTAGCGATCGCACTTAACCGAAGTATTTTCTTTTGAGTCGGAGTGTTGTTGGTCAATCTTTTGCTTAACAATAAATCGGTTTTGGTCGGTCAACATTTTTGCAATTTGGATTTCTTGCAAATAGGTTCAGTTAGCGAATCTACCTTTTTAACAGACGAGGCAAACTAATCTACAGCCTACCAAGAGTTCCGTTGCGCTCCAGTAGGGGAATTTTCGTTTGATTTGATTTTGGCTCAAATTGTTTGAAACGAAAATTTCAATCGTGAAAGCACGAGGACTGTCCTATTAACGGTAGAACCTTCAACCTACCAATGATTTTAATTCACCGATAATTGCGGGGTGGTCGGAGATGGTACTACCATCATCCGTTTTTCGACCTAGCGTTTCTTGGATTTCAAAAGTTAATTGATGAGTCGTAGCAACGTGGTCAATCAAACGTTCGCCATCAACATCAATGATTCCTTCCGTGTCTAAACTGTACCGATCTGAAAGTGCATCCCGCAGGTATCCAACATACTTTTCATTCCAGGCGGTAGCTGGCACACGTTGATTAAAATCCCCTAGCACGCAAACAGGCCCGTGCTCTGCGTAGGAATTTAGACTAGGAGCTAGTCCTTCGAGAAAATCGACATGCTCTTCCCACCTTTTCCGGTTTTGCTTTCCTCTGCTGACATTGGACACCAATACGAGTACCCGATCACCCCTCAAGATGCATTTCCCAATGAAGGCGATCACCGAGCCCGAACAAGCGTCTCGCCCCGTCGGCCAACCAAGCATTCCTTACAAGATTGCCCCCACCGATTCTGCGGGAGAGC
>JAAEMV010000730.1 GCA_024225195.1 Planctomycetaceae bacterium
AATAAAGGCGTCGTCCACTCTTTCACAAACCGATGGGGTGAGAACTTTTGATATTTGCTCAACACCTCATCGTTCTTCCAGTAGGGGCCGCCGAGATCCCAATTCACGAAGAATAGCTCCTCCGTCGCTCCGTACATAGATTCTAGGTTGAAAACACCGCAGTGCGCGATCATGGAACAGAATCGATCAGCACTATTCCCCATGAGCCAGTAAACCGTATAACCGCCGAAACTGGCTCCGATGGCAGCAACGTGTTCCTTGTCAATAAATTTCTCAGCAGTCATCGCATCGGTGGCTGAAAGAATATCCTTCATCGCTTGTCCACCCCAATCCCCACTGATCTGGTCGTTCCACTCCCGACCGAATCCCGGCAGTCCACGTCGGTTTGGCGCGACGACTACATAACCATTGGCAGCCATCAGATGAAAATTCCACCGGTAAGAAAACCACTGACCAATTTGGCCCTGTGGCCCCCCTTGGCAGTAAGTCAACATTGGCCATTTTTTATCAGATTTAGGATCAAATCCGGGAGGGTTTATGACCCAGCATTGAATAGATTTCCCGTCGGTAGCTTCAACGAACCGTTGTTCGATCGTTGGCAGTTCCAAATTTGCATAAATTGCATCGTTAATGTCGGTTAATTTTGTACCCTTCTTATTATCAAGCGAGTAAATTTCCGCTGGACGAAGCATATTGGTACGCGAAACGATTAATGTTTCGTTTGCTGCATCCGCGGTATTCAACTCACCAAAGAAGTGCCAATTAAACCAGCCTTCCGTCAGTTGCTTAAGTGTTTGTCCCTTGATCGTAATTTCAAACAATTGCGTAGTGCCGTCACGTTCTGAATCAAAGATCATGGATTTAGAATCACTTTTCCAAACCGGGCCATTGGCGTTTTGATCAAGCCCTTTGGTAATTTCCTTTGCGGTTTTTCGCTTCCGGTTGTAAACCATGATCCGATTTCGATCGGCTTCAAAACCGGCTCTCTCCATCGAACTGTATGCAATTAGTCGACCATTAGGAGAGTAGACTGGATTGTTGTCATAACCCAAGCCGTCTTTGGATATGTTCGTTGGCTCTCCGCTTCCGTCGGCTGCAATGACAAAGACGTCGCTGTTAGTGGATTCCTCCCACTTATCGACATCTTTCATAGTAAAGGCGATTTCAGTTCCGTCGGGGGACCAACTAAACTGTTCTGTACCGCCGAACGGTGGGACTGGGCAGTCGGCCTTTCGGCCTTCCATCAAATCAACAGGCGATCCTGCTACTCCATCTTCCCCGAGAACACATACATGAAGATGACTGTACCGATAATCGTGCCACGCATTCCAATGCCGATACATCAGTTGGTCAATAATTCTTGCGTCAGCCTTGGGAAGGTCAGCGTAAATTTCATTCGGTTTTTGATCGAGTTTTATATCGAGCGTGAACGCGATTTTACCACCGGTTGGTGCAACTTTGAAATTTGAGATTCCGCCTTCAATTGAGGTAACCTGCTTGAGATCGTGGGTTTTGGTGTCCATCGACCAAGCTTGATTTGAGCTAACAGCGTCATCCGGATTGATGCCTTCAAAGAAAAGATGGCTGCCAGACTCGTTGTCGATCCAGTCGATAGATCCGATTGACGGCCATTTTTCTAACGCGACAACTTTCGTATCATCAGCGACATTCATAATGAAAAGATTAGAGCTGCCTTTGTCTTCCGCTAACTCATAACGCCGTACCGTAAACGCAATCTGAGTCCCGTCGGGGGAAGGAACTGCCTCGCCTAATCGGCCGAGTTTCCATAATAGTTCAGGTGTCATCCTTTTGGCGGGCTTTTCTTGCCCCACAGCCGTCTGAATTGACTCCGCGACAAAGGTAAACAGAAGCGTGACCAACAATAGCAGCAAAAACTTAGGTGGCAATTTCATAAGAGAACCCGGGTAAAGGAAAAATCAAACCTATGGGTGGCAATTTACCACCGGCTATCAATATACCGCGATTTCGGCTTTTTAAAACCATCATATTGCAGACGGTTGCGGAATCCACAAACGGAATCAAAAGATATAGCTTTGTCGTCAGCCAGAGAGTATTTTTCGTATTGGTAAACGGTTCACCAGTGATCAGAAATTGCGGCGAGTCGATATGTAGCAAAAATCAACCACGATCGCAGGCCGCCAAATTCGATACCGTCGCACTAAAATACCCAAGGGCGAGCCTGTTTAATTACAAGATCGCCATCTTTCGTAATCTTGAATTCAATTTCCATCGCAAATTCATCGGCGCCTTTCTTCCCGTACAACTTTTCAAAGTTGAAGTGAATTCGCCCTAAGGCTTCTCTCAGCATATTTTGCTGAGCTGAATCCAAGAGTGAGTTCGCAGGCTCTTCTGGATTCGATGACCGGATCATTTTCTGACCATCGCGTTCCCACCAAGCAAGCAATGTTTCCTCGGGCGATGACTCGCCTGTTGGATTGGTAACTAAATCCTCGCCGGGTTGAATATTAAGGTAATAGTTCCCTTCGGTTCCGTACAAAACGTCACTGGTAACGGCGACCCCATTGGCCAGCTCACCCTTGAAATTGGGATGGAACAGAACGCCCATCGCTGTCTGCTTGTGATCGATCAAAAAGAACGCTCGTTCCTCATAAGCCCGGAAATTCCACAAACTAGCGAAAACTTGTTTAACGGATTTGGCGAGATGCCCCTCTGTCGGATTATGTGTAAACGAATCGTAAAGCCCAGCTCCGCTAAAGCCATCCAAGTCTTCGTTGTTCGTACTCGATCGGCAACGGATGGGAGTGTCGTCTGGAAACTCTTTTTGTAGTGTTGAAATTTGCTCCATCATCCACTCAGGCATTTCAGCTGCTTTGACTTGACTTTGAAATTTCCCAAGTGCTTGAGCACGAAATTTTGAGTCAGTTTTGAATTGCTCATTTTCAACTAGCTTGTCAAACGCCTTGTAAAGGCCATTATGTTTCATGAATTCATCATAAAAGTAAAACGGCATCACAAACCCATTGGGCAGCGTCCCCTCTGCCAATTTGAATTTTTTCATGGCAGCTAAATTGGCCGCCTTTGCGCCGTAACGTGACGCATCCCGAAAACCTGCCTTTTCGAGCGGAATGATCTTCTTTGAACTGAGGTCTCGTTTCGGATACCGCGCGGACGTGGGACGCATGGCTGAAAAGTGTTTTTCAATCTCAGCTGGTTCAGCCAATCGGATTCGATAACCCTGGCTGGTTACTTCATAAAATACTTCTTTCCCGATTAGCGATGAGATGTCCTCGAGTCGCCTTGCATCTTTGATAAACGCATTTGGAACTTTGTCCTGAATAGCGCGAAGATTCACGTGCGATAGAGGGGTTTGCCGGGCTTCGGTAATGACGCCGGCAACACGCGGCATTTCATTGGGCAGCGTGGGGCAAATTAAGATGTCGCGAGGAGACGATCTCAGCTCATTGTCGTAGACACGAAGCTTGCCGAAACCTTTTGCGATGTTAAGGGGCAGATAAGAGATGTTTTTGTAAATATCGGAGTCAAGATAAACCGAAACACCGCCGTTTTCGTATTTGTCTTTCTCTGACTCGTATCGCCTCATGTTTCCACCAAGCGGATGAAACGCGACTTTCCCCTTGAGCAAAGGCATATGAACGGTCAACTTTTTAATGATCCGATCAATGTCTTCGAATGAATAGGAGTCATTCGGTTGGAAATCAATGATGTATAGCCCGGGAGTTCCATCGGGACTGGTCAATCGGGGCATGTAGGTAATGGCGCCTCGCTCGCGA
>JAAEMV010000731.1 GCA_024225195.1 Planctomycetaceae bacterium
TCTTGAGATCGCGGTTTGTCAATGAGCGTTTAAAACTGACCCGGGTTTTGCATTTAAAATTAACCCACCCTTTGGGTGTTTATACCTGATGAGATTTGTTCATCGATGTCTCGGAGGGTTGTCCATAGACCCCGCTTCGTGAAGTGGCCACACAGCAGACGTAACGAAGCGGGGGCTGTGGTCAAGCCGGGCTTTTGGTGCCCGGTTTTTTCTTGTTGCGACTTTGAGAGAACCGATATGAGTTGTTGCCAGTTTCGATGATCGAGCAATGATGTGTGATCCTGTCAAGGAGCGCAGTTGTCATCTTGGCATCACCGAAGACAGAGACCCACTCGCCGAACTCCAGATTGGTGGTGATAATAACACTGGTGTTTTCATAGAGCTTGGAGATCAGGTGAAAGAGCAGAGCTCCGCCTGATTTTGGGAATGGAATATATCCCAGTTCATCCATTGCCCGGCAGGCAATTGCGAAGCAAATGCCGGGAGGGGATAATGACGCAATGGGTCTGGCTGAGTTGGCGAATGATTTTTCCGGTGTTTCCCTCTGCCTGTTCCCTGATCAA
>JAAEMV010000732.1 GCA_024225195.1 Planctomycetaceae bacterium
ATTCACGCAGCGACCGTCTTATAGATTAGTTTCCTAGCTTCCCTGAGATATCTGTCGAAAGAAACGCGGGTAATTAGCAAGGTTACCTAGCCTTACTTATTGGCTCCTGACCCCTTTTTTCGGCCCAGCTTCGTAGAATCGCTAACTTAGCAACGAAATAGAACGGAAGAAAACTGAAACGGACATTTAAAGTTGACAACCGAAATCGTTATCGAGCTGAACGCGTTGGACTTTTTGGCGTCTGACACCCTTTTTTGCCTACGCGAGCACAAATCATTAAGATAAAACCCTACCTGCGGTGGAGGTTTGGCCACTTACGGTACGTCCTGCGACGAATGACAAATAACCATCAGGACTAGAAGATGTTGGTAACAAAAAAATCAGAAGTCAATCGGAATGCGTCTTCGACTCGTCTGACCATTCTTTTGTTGGTGCTGCTTATATTGAGTATTGGTTGTGTCTACGAATTCTTCGTCGCTCGTCCTGCCTACAATGCAGCTTGGGATGAAATCAAGAAAATCGATGCCTCCGGCGATTCCAGCAATTACACGAGTGAACATGTAAGGGAATTAATCGGCGAACCGGTATCAGTAAACGATACGATTCGATCCGATAGTGTGGTGTACACCTACCGTTGGCCAAGCGGCTTGTTGGTGAAAAACCACGAAGTCAAAGTCGTGTTCACTAAAATCAATCCTCTGCTCAGTGCGCAGTCAGCGAAGAATATCGAGAACCAAGTGCCAACTCTCTACTATTATTCAGCAGTCGCTGGGCAACCTTTAGATCTGGAAGCTAATTTCCCGACCGTGAAAAAAACGATCGTGCAAAATTTAAATCCACCGCCTGTTGTCTTGGGGGATGGGCCTGGCCTTTTGCGTCCTGCCATGCCTTGGAAAGCCGTTGAAACCCTCCTTTATCCACCAGGACAAAAAGATCTTCCTGCTGGATAATAGATTGCGTCAAATTCTTCAATTACAGAGATCGATGTAATCAATTCAATGGGTACGGGGTTTACCATTAAAGTTTCCATATCGCTGGACGCGTGTAATCGGTTGAAGTCGAATATCCAAATAAAAGCAAATATCATTTTCCCGATTAAACGGAAAATTGAAAACACTCACCTGCAGATGAAAATCCAGTGTCTACCAAGGATGCTAAACCTTTTTTGAGAGTCGCTAGATTCGGATGGGAACCGACGCACGATCATTTAGATGATGCAAAACAACCTAAGGAATGATCGCTAAGAGCGTTCTTGAGGAATTGCACGAGCCTGTAAGCGAATTTAGAAAATCTCTTGCATCCCAGCCGTTATATTTTTGAACGAACTTAAATCGACGCTGTAAAGGACTTTAAAATGAGCGCGTTTACCAGCAAGTTTATCGTTTTTCCTGCTCTGTCTTTTATCTTGATGGTTGTCAACTTGGTATTTGTAAATCGGGCGGAGAGCACCGCCTTGGAGATCGAACTAGCCAACACCACACAGTTGTTAGAAAAATCAAAAAAGGCTTTTGCAGATGGTGATTTTACAGATGCCGGCTACTACCAAGTATTAGCGCTGATGCGTTTTCAGATTGATCGCGCTTTCTTTCCGCCATTGTCTCAAGCTAAGGTGGTGAAATTCGACGATTCGATCTTTATTGTCATGCAAAGAGATCGCGCGGTGTTCAAGGAGGTATTGCGACGGATTAACGAAAGTCAGTTGGCCATTGGGAAGACTTATGAGCCAGGCTGGAAAACGGAAGCTTCCGCGGATGTTGAAGGCTACGCCGATTTTGCCG
>JAAEMV010000733.1 GCA_024225195.1 Planctomycetaceae bacterium
GAGAAAATCATGGTTCAGAACAGGGTTCGACCTGCTTCGAAACTGGATATTTCATGACCCGAACAAGGCGGCGGAGATATGGCAAAATCTGTGGCCAAAACGAAAAACCGGAATCAAATTTGTGAGAGTCGTGTAGTGTGGTCTGTCATTTGAAAAAGTAGGAGTTGATTAGTTCGAGCCCCCGCAACCAAACAAACCAGGGTCCGACCCGGAGACTCGACTGATTGGATCTATGGCCAGTTTCGCAGGCTAGCGAGATTTACGCTCCGAATGACGCTCCACTTTATCGGCAAGGTCCTTGTGAACAGGCAACAGACCTTTCCAGACACGTTCCTTTCTAATAAATGGAGAATTGGCCAATTCGACTTCGGTGTCGGTTGGCCGATCTGGTTCCTCAGATGAATTGGACAGAACCTTAACAGCGTCGAACCCTAGATAATCCTTTGGCTTGGTTTTCTGGAGAATATCTGCAAGGCGCCTCACAACCTGTGGGACAGCAACACTCGTTCCATTCTGCACGACAGAATAACCGGTTTTGGTGCCGGCTCCCAAAACACCTGACAATGTTCTTGAAGTGTCAGAAACAGACATGAATGCCGGTGAATTATATTCTTTATAACCAGCTGCTGAATAAACTGCAGCAGCCCGATTATCCCACCGATAACCACCGATGGTTACAATATTCAATGATTCATACGGTTCAGACCGGTTAGGTTTTATATTGGTTGAGATACCTGAAGAAGTGCCATTCCTGGTTATTACACTTGGTGTAGACGGGTTGTCCGCAACTGCAATATCACCCTGGTGGTCAAATCGATCATCTTCGTAATCATCGTCATCAAAATAGGCTTGCCTGCCGCGCAGACCGAGCCCGGAAACCGATTCATCACGTTGAAGCCAGGCTTCGATGTGGCTGCATTGACTCATATTCAAGCCAGATGCGGTAACACCCCAAACGCCGCTTGGCGCGGCCCTATAAGTTAGATCAGATGGCCTGGTTGGAGCAAAGGCCAAAAGAACGCGCCAGTACGGCGAGTCCTTGGTTCGCAGTCCGGCTAGAACCTTGCTGGGTACGTCCAGAGAAACACGGGCAACGACCCGTTCTGGATTTGGTTTGCTAATATCGGTTGTACTATATTCTGCCAGAATCATTGATTGGTTGGAACTCAAGCTGGTGTCAAACTTGATAATTTTCCGACTTCCATCAGGCTCGATAATCTGCAACTTGATATCTGATGTGATTTTTGGAAACCAGATTTCCAGAAAGCTGGAGGTTCGATCTTCCGGCTGTAGCCGAACATTCAATTCAATTGTTTTTATATCAAAGTCTGCTTGCCCGAAACTTCGGGCATGGGTTCTGGTCAGATGAGCGTTTCCAACTGGAAAAACCGGTACAAAAGGCGCCCCTTTCTTCACTGGCTTTGACTTTTTCTTTTTAATGTAGGTGGCGGTTTCATTTCGGTACCTGAGCGCAAAGGCCCGAAGCGACCGCTCAAGGATATGGAATCCATTACGTGGACCACCGTTTAAGCCATAGCTGAAATTAATGACCACCGGAATGGGGGTCTTACAACTTTTTGAGATCAATAGCGCCCGATCATATATAAATTTAATGCCCGCTATTATCGACGCCATCAATGACGTACCTGATGTATCCTGAGAAGCGAATACCGGCAGCTGTACTGTTATCAATCGCCTGTTTTCACTTCTGTCATCACCGGAATTATACCCTGCGGCAAGGTCAGCCACATGGGTCCCATGAGAGGTATCCAGCAAAAGTGGGCTGGGGCGGTATGGTTCATTTGCCGGTCCAACAAGATCAAGAGCTGACATGAGTGCATGATCATCGTCAGGGTATTGCGCAATCAGCTGGTTGATTTCATCATTTGTCCATTCACACCCGAATGCAACCGTGGGCTTTTCCATCTTGTTGGCATCTTGTATCCATGCGAAATCGACGCGGGAGTTTCCATCTTTTGTCCGAAACCGCTCGTGGCCAATATTGATTGCATCATCGATAATCCCGATTATTACCCTTTTGGCTTTGGCTTTTTCACTTAAGCCACCGCAATCATAGGTTTGCTTGATTAACTCATCATCAGCTTTGTTTTGAAAACTACGGGTTCGAACCGGTAAACGCCCAACAAATTTAGAACTAGGCTTATCACCGCGGGTTTTAATTGTCTTCTGGTTTGAATTTGCAAAATTGAATGGCTTAAATCTGATTTTGGGTGGCCTGTTTTCTTTGTCTCCACCCAGTTTATTAATAACGGTTACATAATTGAAATCTCTGGAGTCTTCTTTCTCGATTTCTTCAGTTAAATCATGTTTGGCACCATAGGTTAAAATCCACTGCGAATATGAATCAACAATTTTTACCTTGCCTTTTCTGGTTGTGTGCTCATATTTTTTGGGATCGAGATACCACTGTAATTTGTTGGTCATCGTATTATGCCCACTCTGATTCCGCTTGTTCCCACAGCCACGAAAGAGGCTTGCTAATGTAGTCAGCATCAATTGAAAGCGGACGACTTTCGACGGCAACAACATTGGCAATCGCTGGGCATTTTACTGTGGGATCACCGCCGCCGGCTCCTTTGTAAAGAAAATCATCGATACTAAAATCAAGGTTTCCAATTTTGGAACCATCAAAAATTGCGGGGAAAAGTGAATTTTGACTTTTGGCGCGCCCGACGAAATACTGTCCCAATACCAGACCCAGAACCACTCCTGCGATTGAATCGGCTGGAAAATGCAACCCTGCAATAGTGCGATTCACGGCAATTCTTCCTGCCTGTCGAAGTAACTGATTAATTGTCGAGCTATCGCGCATGCGATTGAGAGTCAGGTGCGAAAGCACCACAGCGGCGGCAAAGGATTCGGTTGCGTGCCCACTTGGCAATGTTCCATGCCCGGGAGTTGGTATCACTGGTTGAATTTGCGGTGAAAATGCGTCAGGGCGCTGGCATGCAAGGGCATGCTTGACAGTGAGAACCGCCTGAGTCGCAAAGCTTTGAATAATACCAATCAACTCGTGTGTGTACTGCATTCTACCTGGATGAAGCCCAACAACTGCACCGAGGAAGGGCATTGGCATTTCGGCTTGGGTTAATATCTCTCCTAAACGATCAGATCTCAGATCAGAGTAGTTTCGCACCAGTTCAAGCTGTTTTTCAAACTCCCCGTGGTCGGGACGGGTGAAGCCGAGCATTTGCTTGGCCTTAATTGTGAAAGTGTCATGTTTTGAAGATGGTGTACCTTTGAGATCATAGTGGTACATTGAGACCTGTGGGCGTTTACCGGTTGTATCAAATGCGAACCCCACGCGGGACAGTAAATCCTGCATGATTACCTGCGTCCGCACCATCAAAGACCAATCCCCAAGATTGGCAGCATCGTTCAAGTCACGCTCTGGCGGGTTCAGGGTAGCACCACTCCACTTTCCAACAATTCCGTCACGGGCAATCAGCAGCGCAGATGCTGTAGCGCCGTCATTATTTCCAGCGGAAGGTAAATATCCGGCCATTGCAGTCATTGCAGTCATAGCCGTCATTGCTGTTCCAGTTGCCATTTATAGTCCCCTATTGTTTGATTGCAGTCACAGGTACTCCTGCACTTTGCAGAGCGTCAGCCCAAAGTTGGCCCATCGGTAGATCAGCAGCAGGATGGTTTTTTAGGTAATTCTCAATTGTTAAATTGGGTTCCAATTTCATTAACCGTGCAACAGCCAGCCGCGCGTCATCAGTGCGACCCATGAGTTGCAGTGAAATCGCCTTGACACGGTGGGAGGATGTGTGGCGGGGATTTGCTTCCAGCGAACGTTGGGCATATTTAAGAGCTGACAGATAATCTTCACATACGGAATGTGCACTGGCTTTCATTATATCGAAGAAGTATTTGTGAGGATCTATTGGCGAGAGTGTACATGCTCGATCTGCATGTTTGAGAGCTTTTTTTCCATCACCCGAAAACATATTCAGTCTTGAAAACATAAGCCATGCCAGCGCATTGTTGGGCTCGATTTGAACAGCCTCTTCGAATCTAGAAGCAGCAACACCCAGGGCTTCATTATTATTACTTAGGATCATACCATCGATCGCGAGTGAAAATGAGCAAGCTGGATTTATATCCAAAGCCCTCTTGGTACAGTCTGACGCTTTGATAGTGTCTCCTGTTACGTTGGTACTCCAGCCCTGTGCTATCGATAGTATATACCACTTGCCCAACCAGGCGTGCAAAACCGAGTGATCTGGAGCTCTGCGGATGAGTTCCTCTAGTAACACGCGCGATTTTGAAAAACTTGCCAGTTCATGGCGATGCATAAATGTAATTGCTGACATTAGCAGTGCATGGCTTTCAACGTTGGGCAAAGGACGCGAGTGGGCTAATTCGACCGATGCCGACAGAATTGACTGGCCAATTTGACTGGAAAGCTCTGATACCACTTTGTTGCTTGAATCAAGCACAGCCGAGAGTTTTCCGGTGAATGCCCGGGTCCAATAAATGCGCCCGGTTTTGGCGTCTGCAAAATCAGCATCAATGCGAAACTCATTGCCATCAATACTGGTAGTGCCATAAACGAGATAATTTATTCCAAGGGAGGCCTGAATCCTGTTTAAGTCCAATGTGTGTTGATCAATTTGCCTGCTCGATAAGTGGGAAATTACATCAATCAGTTTTGATCGGGAGAGCGCACGAGTAACCTCCAGTGCTAGCATATCACTAAATCGACCTTCGACTGGACCACCCTCTTTTGGCAAAAAGGGAATGATTGCAATTGACGGCGAAATTCCACTGGAAGCCACAGAAGGGATTTCATAGGCATTGGAAATTGCACCCAAACGCTTTTCACGAAGCCAGGAACGGAATCCCGCCTCAGGAATTTCAATCCCTTCCAAGAAATCTCCATCTCGATGATCACCAAGTAATTCGATGCGATTCTGCCGCAGCCGAATGTCTATATTCGATATTCGAAATAGCTTTGAAAAGTCATCGCCAAAGATTTTCCGCAGATCAGAAAGGGCACGTCGCAGACTGGCACGCCCTAGTTCTTCCCCAGAAAGGCTCCACAGATTTTCCTGCAGCCATGCGCGCGTGTGGGTTCCCTTCGCAGCTGTAGCCAACAGTGCAATCAGAGCCCGGTGTTTTGCACCGCGAATCTGAAGACGATAGCCATCTGACCATTCGCATGAGAACGCGCCAAACAATCGCAGATGTAGTTTTCTTCCCCCCATATCCTATCTTTCCAATTACTTGAGCTAAGACAAATTTATTAATGACCATTTTTTTAGCTGAGTATAAAGGGCATTCACATTTTATTCACGCACAGACTCCTGGATTGTACGTTAACATCGAAAGTTCAACCATTACACATGCATAAGTAATTTCAATTGGAAACCAGCTTAAGATGAATAACACAATTAGCAAAAAAGGCACTCCCACAGTTGGGAATATTCGCGATCTAAGTGATTTTTGTGAACATTGGCCAAATTATAGAAGTCTTGTTTGTAGAGATCACATTTCGAAGACAAATATCAATGAAGATACTCAAATTCTGATCGAGTGGCTTACAGCCTTAGCTGACAGGGCTTGTTCAATGGAGTCAGAGTGAGATTTCTATTTCACGTTTATTACATGACAGTAACTTTTTCGTCAGAATAAGTTGAACCACGAAACTTCGACAGGAGGCAACCCTCATGAGTGATCTATATATCGCCTACCGCCTGATAGGCAACTTTCAGTGGCCTCCGTTTCCGGATCCTGGGGTTGGTTCTGATACCGTGCCCGGGGTGGTAGAGGTATTCTTCCACTACCATGATGGTGTAAAAAAAGCAGAAGCAATCATGCGCTGGCAGAAGCTGTCGAAGCCGGCAGACAGGGACGATCTTAAGCAGTCCTTTTTGAAAGTACCTCTGCCTCTGAGTATTCCGACCCAGCGGCTGCATGAATTTACGCAGGATAAATTGAAAGAATTTCTCGCCGATGAGGCGAATGAAAAGACTTTCTCCCTTTTACTTCCTAAATCTGATGTCGCGGGTGAAAACAAACTTCGAACGAACACCTTGAAGTTTCAGGGCGCATCGGTCATCGACCAGTTTTTCGATGAACCAGGCAAATTGACAGAGGAGACATTTCCGACCGTGCCTGCTGGTTCAGTGCCCCCCTCCGACGATGTTTACCCGGTTCCAATCCTGCGGATGCCAGTCGCTCCGGTTTGGAGCCGTCAGGTCGGCGGTGGAAGAAAATACCAATATTCCGGTGTGGAATTTGCCCAGAACCAGGGTGCCGCTACCCTCAACGACAATTTGCGAATTGGAGCAATTCTGCCTGATATGGCGCAACCGTTGGAGATCGTAGAGGAAGCACGAGTCGTTGTTATCGACGGGGTGATATCATCGGTCCCCGAATTTGACAAAGTCGGAGCGATTCAAAATCTAGTGGTGCAGGGGAAAGACCTGAGGGATGGTGGCTTGGCGCCCTCACAGCGCTGCTTCGGCCGGTTCAATATCAACAAGAATGCATCTTTAGATGGTCAGAACAACGATGCTCGGTTGCCCAACTCGTCATGGAAAATTTGGAACCGAACGAGCCTTTCCGATTTGTTGCTGGCGGGTGGCTTTGACCTCGCTGGGAATAGAAAAGCGGTAGATCGACTTGCTGAGAACGCGCATAGTGGAACAAACCGGATTATCCTAAACGAAAACGATCAGTTGCAATCGCCCGAATTTTCAAAACGTGCAGAAAAAATAACATCCGTCCCCCATATGCGTATTCAGCGGCAGATGTCTTTCAAGGCCAGAGATTCTGGAACTGGCTCGGGCGATGTTTCCATCAAAAGCAAGAGGCTGACCCTCCGTGTTCCTCAAAGCTCGGGATCAGCCGTTGACGACTTCTATTTTCCGAAAAAAGCTGTCATCACGGCGGAGGTGGATTACCAAACCATCGTAACAGATAAAGCCTTGTTTGAAGCGTTCAAGACGAGCAGCATCCTGTATGCAGCTGGGGAAACGCTGCTCGATTACCGTCTGTTCTGGAACGAAGATCTGAAGCTTTCCGAGCAGTTTACGACGCCCGGCCAGCACCGCCCCATGGAGACCCTTGAGCCGGCCAGTGGTCAGGCGGGCTGGTTCAGTCAGGCGCTGTTCAATGCGATTGTCACCATGCATCGCAGTCGCATTGATCTGCTGCACCTCGCGCCGGAACAAGCCGCCAGCTTCATGCCTGAACTGGCCCTAGCAGGAAATCAGACGATCCAGCCCATGTTGTGGCGTTCCTGCGCGGCGCGGCGCACTCAAGAGGGTTTTCTGCGCTGGGGGGACAAAGCACTAGACAGTAAACTTCGGGGTAAAGTTAAGCAGAAGACCGGCCATCCCCACTTCTTTGCTACTCCGCGGGAGGAGGACGGGGAACCAGCTTTATTCCGCATGTTTCTCCCGGGGTTCTCGCCTCCCCAATATTCGACCGTGCATTCGAAAAATCACAGCCACGTCCATCTCGTCCGATACCCGCTCGATGGCCAAAGATCCGGCTTTGCCTGCTTCAAACTTACAGATGGCATTCGCCTCGGCGGCGATAATCACAATACTCCGCCGATGTTGGGTCGGGTCGGATCACTGCTGTTCAAACGAAATCCCGGCAATTTCAATTCCTTGCTGGCCGGCGATGATTCAACCAACAATGCGCTGCAGCTCAGCCCACGCAACGCTTTGATCGACTCCTATGTCGATAAGAAGCAAGTGCAGCAGTTTAATGATCCCGGTTATCTCTCCATCTGGCTTGATCTGCAGTTGCAGGTCGATGAGGCAACGCCGCTGGCGGATGGATCAGGTGAAAACGGAACAGCCAGTGACGCCATTCTGATTCCGCTGAAACAACACGGTGAAAACAAAAAGTCACCCAGTGGGACATATCTGCTGGATGTGGAGGAAACGCTCGGCGGCCCGACACCCGGAGCGAGAACCTTGACGGTCAAACTGCTCGACCAACAACAGCGCCAGGGTTCTGACAGTTTTCTGCGGTTGCAGCGCCAGCCATGGTCGGTGCTTGGGTTCACCTCACAATCCCTTGCGAACCTCGGAGACGATAGCTCGAACGAAGTCGCCGTCTACGATGTAGACAAAGGCGTTTGGAAGATTAAGTCTAGGGATCAGATCTATCGATTCACGTTCCCGCCAATGGTCACAGGCGAAAGTGCCGACAAGCCGGGACGCCTGGAACTGCATGATCGCATCACCGACGAAGACAAGGATAATCCGGCACCCTGGCCTAATGAGAACAAAGACGGCTTGCGGCGATACGCTGTTGAATCGCGGCTGTCTGTTCCAACAGACCTGTGGGTCGATCCAACCGATCTGGAACAGAACTTCGTCACAGCGCCGTGGGATTCGCACATCCTGTTTTCACAAACTCAGATTGGTGGGTTTGGCGTCGGGTTTCTTGGATTGCGCGGCGAGTTTCTCTACGGCATGCCTGTTTCGGTGGATGCAACACGCAGACAAGCTCCGGCGCGTGTATCTGATTTGTCGGCACTTGTCGGCAAACCGTTGGGTGCGAAGCCCAATGAAAATGAAGTTGACGATAAACTGGCCAATCGCTGGTGCAAACTGACCAAGGCCTACAATTCACGGCCCGAGCGGCTTGAAATCTGGCAACCGGCGCTCGGCGATTTTCGCGCCTTTCCATCGTCGGTGTTCGACGAAGATGTGCATTACGCCTTCCGCAAGACCGCCGTGCTGCGCCACCCGAATGAAGATTTCTCGGATACCAGCGAGCACAAGCCGGAAGATTTTCAGTCCCTCACATTCTCCAATCAGGGGCTGTCGGGTGGCGCACTCTGGCCTGTCGAGCAGCGCAATCTGATACTCGCGCTGGACGAAAACCCACATTCATCTGACGGCCGTATAGAGAAAATTGCCCTGTCACCAAACGGCGGTGACGCCGATCAGGAAGCCCGCTTCAACGGTAATCAGGTGCGCATCATTTCAAAGACTCGCGGCGGATTTCTTCATTTCATGAAGGTGGAGGTGATTGGCCGCGCCGGGGTGTTCTGGCATCGCGCCAAGCATGTCGTGGTCTATGCACGCACAGTCAATGCAACGGCCCAGTTTGCACCGAAAGAGGGTGGCGAGACCCGGTCACGGCGGGCAATCCTGCGCAAGGTCAGCGAGTATGTGGAAATTCTGGAGCCGGAACGCGCCTATCCCGATTTTGATAACGCGGCGACGCGGACCGTCGGTCCGTTGAAATCGGTCCGGTTCAATTCGCGTATCATTCATGTTGACAGTCGCTGGGGCGAAGACCTCGGCGACTGGGGTTGGCGGGTTCCATTGTGGGATCGGGGGGCCGCGGTTCAACGACCGCAGGTTTATGAAAAGCCCCAGGTGTCGTTCGTCACGAGTGCGGAAGGTCAGGGCGACAATGCGATGACAGCGCAGGATTGCACAAATCCGCAAAACTTGTATTTTGTTGCAGATTTCAAAGTCGGCCATGATCGCACTGACGAATGGCAGCCGCGCCCAGGCGTTGATTATTCCACCCTGCCGAGCGCCGGCACGATTGATGCCAGAATGGAAAACGAGCGCGAAACAGTTGCAGGCCGGTACGCCAATGTTAGCCGTGTTCCCCTAGGCCACAGCCGGTTCACCTGGTTGCTCGCCGGTTCGGGGCAGAAGACGAACATGATGGACGGTCGCACAGACAAACCTGTTTACGTCGATCTCGATAGCATCACATTCTCACGCTCTGCGCCGTCCCCGGACAGCGCCAACGCCGAACGGGGCCTGGTCGTTAAAGCGGTGTCCACACTGCTGAAAAAATTGAATGAGCCGAAGACGCCGTCGAACGCTGAGTTCGCGGATCTCTGGTTGCCGGACGACAAAGGCAGCACCCCGGATGTTCTCAAGAGATTGGGAGGATTGGACGCTGCCGTGAGAGATGAACTGGCGGAAGACAAACCAGACCTTAGCACCGTGAGAACAGCTGCGACGGGTGTAAAAGTCGAGGTCACAAGACTGCTGAGCCAGATAGGCAATCATCCCGCCGATGAATATGCTAAATACATCGCTGACGCAGCGAAGCGGTTTCCAGCAGATGAGCTTCGTGCGGTTTCCCAAGCCGCCAGCATTTTGAAATCCGGCGGGTCGATCTGCGATAAATTAAAATCGCAAACGGTTGCCGGCCTGAAGCGGAAACAACTGCTCATCCTGTCGAATGTTGAAAGTGGACAAAGCGAAATCCACGAAGCCCTGAACAAACTTGGCCCCGGTCCTCTGACCAAGGAGAAGCTTAAATCAGCTCTGGCCAAAGAGTTGATCAGATTGGCCACCCCGGCCTTCGAGGATGCGGGGGGAAAGGTTGGCGAAATCACTCGTGGTATTGAATCCGCTCGTGCCGAAGTTGCCATATTTCGGGCGGATCTGCAGGCCCTGATTACGCGTTACGAAAAGCGGGTCGAAATCGTCAGCGCACTGTACGACCGCAGCAAGCCGTGGTCGAGTGAAAGGCTGGCCCAATTTTTCAATCAATTGGACACCGTTTTCGGGTCGATCCGTGTCGATGTTGACGCTGCAATCTCCGACATGCGTCGACGCCTTATGGCAGAGGCCGACGGCTTTTCGCAAAAAACTTCGATCTACGTTACTCGAACGGTTGCTGTTCTCGTCGCCGAAGAACGCACATTGGGAAGCAAAGTGCAAACGCTGTCGGGCCGACTGGCGGAAGCGGTATCCGGGGCACGAGGACAGACCGCAAAACTGAAAAAGAAGCTGGAGGAGATCAAAGCCAAAGCCACCGATCAGAATCAAAAAAATGCAATCAATGAACTCATTGACCTGTTGGAAAAAGTCGACATCGCCATCAAATCTGCGGAAATTGTCGGCAATAACGGCACAGAAACAGCGCAGTACATTTTCAAACACGCTAACAAAGTGGAGAAAGCATCCGGCTACATCACCAGCGCTCTCAAGGGATTTACAACAGACTTGGCGGACAAGCTGGGCGACGAGCTCTCCGGCCTCACCGAGGACATCCGCCCTCTCACAGACGCCTACAATGACGGCATCAATGAGGTTCACGCGACGATCAAAGTCTATGCGAACTTCGTTGCGGACTTCGGCGCAAGTGCCGACGAAATGGTCGTGCTGCTCAAGGCGCGCCTGCTGAGAGCCAGCCAATTCATCCAGACGCTGGAAGCCAGGGCTGGCTCTGTCATCGATCAGATATCGGGGCAGTTGCTCGCATCGTCCAAGGGGCTTGCCGACGCGCTGAAACCGGAGAATTTGCTGACCAAGGTTCTCGCACCAACGTTGTTTCAACCGGCCATCGACGAGGTGCTTGCGCCACTGCCAAACGAGATCGACCTCAAATCGACGATCGACTCCGTCGAAACGCTGATCATTGTTCTGTCGGATAGAGTGACAAAATTGCTCGGCTTCGGCGGCACAATTTCCGAAGCGGCACTGAACCGTATTGGCGATATCTCGGCGCTTTGTTCGGACATCGAAGGCGATCTCAGTGAAATCCTCGCAAATTTCGATGATTTCGAGAAACGGGCCAAAGCTGCCCTTGAGCAACTGCAGAAGAAAATAACGGATCTGGTCGACGCCAACGATCTGAAAAAATACCTTGAGCAATACCAGGCCGTATCGGCGGATGTTCGGGCCCTCTTCAACGATATCGAAAGCGCGGGCGATCTGGCGGAGTCTTATGCCGCCAAAGTTCTTGATCAACTGGGCGATGTGACTGATGGCGGGTTTTCCGCGGCCCCCAACAATATCCTGCGACTCTACTCAAGCGTCACCTCATCGCCCGAGCTGGCCGCCCTAAAAGCCAATATTGACCGTATACGCAATCGCTACGACGCGCTCACCGATCTGGTGGAAACGACCAAGGCCAATGCCCTTTTTGATGCGTTGGGCGATCGGTTGAAGGCGATGGGTCTCAACATTCCATTCGACAAGTTTGGTAGTTCGCTAGTCCCGGCAAACTTTGCAAACCTGAAATTTTCGCAGCTGTTTCCAAATTTTGGTGGCATCAAGCTAGACGACATGTTTCCGTCCCTTTCGGCTCCAGGCGGGTTGGCCGAATATGTGAAAATCACCCACGATTTTGATAAGAATGCCGCCCGGGCCTGGGTGCAGATTGATGTATCAGTTCCCGTTGGTCAACGCGCGACATTGTTTACCATCGGCCCATTCAAGATGGATTTCGTCAACAGTTCGCTAACTGGCAAGGTCCGACTGGAAGCCAGTAAGGAAACGAAGAAAGTTCATCAAAGCGGCGATGCCAAAATACTCACCAATATTGAGGCGCTGGTTGGTGGCGAGAAAATGGTGGGGCTGGAAGAGGTTGGCATCACTTACACCGATGAGGACGGGCTTGATTTGAAATTCGACCCCAGCAAGATCAAGCTCAACCCGGTGATGAAATTTGTTCAGGACACGGTGGGAAGCCTGTTCCCGGACGAACTGGGCGGCCTGGAACTGATCAAGCGGAATGGCATTCCCATCGGCATGGAGCATGTCTACAAGATGCCCACGGCAGACACCAACGCCGTGACATCCGGTATGATGAACCTGACCATCATGAACCGGTTTCGAATTCTCGCCTATCCTGAATTCATCATAGCCGACCGATTCAACGTGGCGACAAAGGAATTGCCGTTCATTTTTTCGATCTTCATTCTGGGTGGAACCGGCTACGTTCAGGTGGATGCGGAATACAGGCCCTTCGACAAGAGGTTGTCGGTCATGGTCACCGCGGCGGCGGGTGGTTCGGCGGCGCTGGGGTTTGCGTTCGGCCCGGTTAAAGGGTCGATCTTTGTCGCGCTAACCATCAACTTGTCTTACCAGCGAGTGATCGGAAAGACGAGAGACAGGGATCGTGGCACGGGACTAACTGTGGCGTTGTCGCTCGTCATTGCAGGCAATGTCAATGTGTGCGGCCTGGTCAACATCTATATCGGCATCTTACTCGACATGCTCTACCGAGAAAGCGGTGCTATCGACGCGACCGGCGTTCTGAAGGTGCGCATTAAAATATCTAGGTTCTTCAAAATCAGCGTGCGCACAGACGTTCGCTACAAGCTGCGCAACGGGCGTAGCGAGACCACGAAAAAAACCACCATTTCAACAAGTGCCGACGGGCTTGCGAAAAAAGTCAAACGCCTCGATGACGCACGCAAGAAGCTGGGAGCAGGATAATGAGCGACAGCAAGTTCCATATCAACACTCACCCCCTACCACGCGCCATGGTGAACAGCGTCAATCACCATCTTGCTGTGTCATGCACATTTGAATGGACGGGGGTCGCTGCGGATGGAAAAGAAGAGTTCGAATCGTTTTTTCAGCAAGCGCAATCGTTTGAATACGGGCTGTTTGTCATCGATAAAGACGCTGGCACCTTGACACCAGTTTCTGGATTTACTGCGATTTCTGCCCCGGCTCGTGACCTGGATTATCAGCGTTTTACTGATTGGCTCGCAGCGCGAAGTCAGGGCGATGAAGTGTTCTGGACCACGAAAGACCGGGCTGGCACTGTAACCGTTTCCAGCAGCGATCTGAAAGCAGCGGATGCCCTGCGCCCGGTCGCCGACTGGACCGGACCGGTAGCACACGATGGCGGTCTGGCACAACTGTTCGATCTGGGCAGGGAGATTGGCGACCTGAGTGCGCTTCTTGACACGGAACACAAGGCGTTGGTTGTTGTGCCGTTCGCCTCGGGAAATGTGCCGATTGGCCTGGTGGGTATCACACTTGTCAACAACAATGATGCGGGGACCGATGTCACCTTCAAGAAGCCGATTTCATTTACCTATGATATGGATCAGGACGGCAATGTTGATGTCACATTTGTCGGACTCGCCATGCGCGACGACGCCTTGTTTGTCACGCCGGATTTGGCTCTCGTGGACGAAAATACCGGCCTGATCAATCTTTCAGAAAATGCCCAGCAGGTCGCCCGGATTTTAGATCAGTACCGCCCGTTCTGCAACGAGCGCCACACGCTGCTTCATCCCATGCTGGACTATCTGTCGAGCGACAGTTTTGTCAAGGCGGTGACTGCAGCGACGGACGGTATTAACAACGTCGAGAAGCCGGTTATTGACGCTGTGATGCTTGCGGCAGCAATGACGCTTGACCCGCTGATACTAACCTTGCTCATGCCTAGCGTGGAACATGCCGAAGGTGGGCTTTTGAGCCATCTGATTGACGCACTGATGCTTGCCCACAAAGTCGAACATGAGAATCCGGAACACACTACGGAAGTCAGGGACGCGCTGAACAATATCTACGAAGATAACAAACTGGACGATGCGGATGATGTGTTGCTGGCCTCGCTGCGCAGCGTCTTGGACATGAGCAAATTGCTGGCCGGGGCGAAACCAAAGGAGTTTGCGGAGGCATGGAGCGAGTTGGGAGTCCCGAGCGTTGGTGACAATCTGATTGGTCGGATCATTGCAATCATGGACCCCAGAACGGTCACGCCGGAAGCGATCGCAGACATGAAGCTTAGGAAAGAATCCGACCTTGAGAAAGAATCCGACAGGGAGTTCACCGACAGGTTGGTTGCCGAATTTGGCGACTATGCCATCGATTTTGCCAGTGAATCCGGTCTAGAGCGAACAGCCCTCGCGGTGGTGAAGTCCCACCTTGGTGACCTGTCAGGAGTGTTGTTGAAGAGAAGCGAAGCGGCTGCAGGCTATGAGGAAGCAACCGGAGTAGCGATTAGGCGTTTCGTGAACGCCGCCTTTGTTGCGTTTGATCAGTTACTCAACAGTTCGTTCAATGGATCTGAAGCTGTTCGCCAGTCGGTCGCCGCCCTGTTCAGTCATGCGATTACGCTGCCAGGTATTAACGTGGGCGGTGAAAATGAAGGAATTGGCAGTGTTGAGGATATCAACTGCAGTCTCGATGTCAATGTCTTCTACGAAGCGCGCCTCGGGTCGGGTGTGACTGCTGGCAACAGTGCTGCCACCGCCGCCCAAATTGCCATGGCCGAGACGCTGTGGCGACCAGCCCCAAAAAACACGAAGCTGAAATCTGAACTGAAGAATTTCGATGATGCGGCGCTGACCCGTTTCAAGGAAGAAATCTTGTCTGCCAGGTTTGTACCGGACAGTATGGCCAAACCGTTGGCGATTCAATTGGGGCTGGCCGCCAAAGCATCTGAAATGGAGTTGTTTACGGACAATTACAGCGGCATTGGAGCCCTGCTGCGGGTTGAGGGTGAAGCAGATTGGTCCTGCCTCAATATGGCACAACTGGAATGGTCGAATGAAAGTGGTGGCTCCGGCACGGTTTATCCGTCTGACGATGACAAGCCATTCGTCGAAACGCTGCAGCCTCTTGTTAGCAACGGTCTGACCAACAGTTTCATTGGCTATGATGGTATCCCTTTCACCAGCCAGATTTACGCGAAAACGGCCGTCGAATCTGAAACCAATATTGCCTTCGCGCCCCTTTTCACAATCGATACGGTCCCTAATGGAGGGGCGATCACCAAAGTTCCTGAACTGGCTTATGGGATCAAATACGAATTGGCGGAATTCGCCGTGGCAAAAGGGGGTGTGTTGCCGCGGGTACTTCGGCATCCAGATGATCCCTGGCTGCTGACCGCGCCCGAGGCAGCAGTAACAACAAAACAAACCATCAAATTCCAGCGACGCACTGGCTTCGCACGTCCAAACATTGAGGAGAGTACCAAGTCGGGTTATCGTCGCCTCGGGCACATCCCCTCCGATGTTTTCCCTCTCAGCCACGACTACCCCCGCGAAGTGCTCGGTGCGAGCCAGATCCAAGATTTCCAGCGCGGCCCACAAGGGAAAGGGTTGCTGGCGCTGAAAGCCGGCGAGAGCGAAGAAATTCTGATCTCAGCGGTACGTGCTGTGGATACGGCGGCGGATGGCAAACTCAAAATCTCGCTCCACACAGACCCCACCACGAAAATCGACGATAAACCCGATGCCAAGGATGTGGCATCGATCGATATTAACAAAGTAGAAGACGGAGGCGGTGTCCAAGTCCGGTTTTCAGTCTCCGGAGCTGAAACTCATGTGCACTTCGAAGTTCGCAGTGCTGACGGCAACAAACTTTTGGCGCGCAAAGCTTCAACAATCGTTGCAGATGCAGCATTCTTCGTCCGCTTCAGCACCAATGCCGCCATATCATATGACTCGACAGATCGGGATGGACTTGCGTCTGAAAATGCCGGCAAAGATCAACCTCTTCTCCTGCTCGCTAGTGACGATCTGTTCGCCAACGACCTCGTCGCCCCAGTCTTAGTAAAAGTGGACCACCCCGCAGTCAGCCTGACCGACTTTGAACGCTGGCTGGCTAATCCCGTTAGCGCGAAAACTGCAGGAAGCACCACGAATGTTTCGGGCTGGCTCACCCTCTTGCGAAAGGCCAGCATCATCAAGGATGCAGATGAGGAGCTGGCAGACGCCCTCAACCGATTGCCCGATCTGGCGGTCGGTGGATTGCTGGTTCAGCTAATCGCGACCGACAATTTGCTTGGAGAGGCCGTCAATCCGCAACCGGAGTGGTTGCCACAACCGGAATTGCCGGATGTGCCGAAGATGAAAGGAGATGGCGATCTTGCGCAGCAGTTCAAAGATGCAATCTTGTACCTGCGTTTAAGCTATTCCCACATTCTCAAAATTCAGGCTGGAACATCTGTGAGGCCCATTGAAAGAGCTACCAATGTGGACGTGACGCTGCCGGAAGGCCAGACTGCCACCCTCGCTATTAGCCTTGCAGTCGAGTCCCATCTGATCGGTTCCGGCAAACCCCTTCATGCCGGGTTTAGTCAATTGGCGACAGGCACTTACAATCACCAGACGAAAGCAAAGGAGAACAAGAAGTACTTGCTGTTTGCCGGCCCCGGCATGGCATTGGAAGCGATGTTGCCTGGGCTGCCGGGTGAGGTGACAGCGCGGCTGAATGACAGGATCGAGATTCGGCCCAATGGTCGCGCGCGTCGATATGATCTCGCCGCGAAGACGGTCAGTCCCGCAGGCGACGATTCTGGTTTCAACAATATCTGGCGTCTGGTCGCCCAGATAGATGTGCACACCCAGCGTTGGATACCATCCGGCCGTCCGATCTATCAATTTATCGCCCCTCGCAAGTTGCCTAGTGCCGGCGACAAGCCGATTGTTCCGGTCCCGAACGGAACCGACAATCTGGCGCTGTTTGAGGGTCAGGCATTTTTTGATCGGGGGCCAAATAACGAGCAGATCGTCACGCACAGGGTGCCTCCTCTGGCCGGAGAAAGCCTTGCGAAAAAATTCTCGCTGATCACCAGCGTTTCATGGGATGAGCCAACGGCGACCTATTATCGGCACCGGTACACGATCCGCTCCCGATATGCGGGTGCCCACAACCCGGACCAAAAGTCCGCTGACCTGTTCGAACGTGAAAGTTGGAAAGAAGGGGAGGATCTGTGGCTGAACCGGGTCGCTGTGCTGGCCGATGCAGCCCGGTTGGAGATGACCCGTCCACAGCAGCGGGCCATCATTCCGACTCATCACGGACTGGATGCAGATGCTAACAATGAGACGGTTCCACCACTGGTATCGACCCTGCAGGAGCCTCCTTTTGCCATCGGTGGCCTGGCGGATCGGATTGTTGCCGATATCGTAATTGGCCCCGGCTATCACTTCGCAGACGGCGACGAGCAAGTTTCAATCCAGGATCTGCGTAAGGAGATCGGCAAGGACCCCCGTCTCGCTCAGGATCGGATGACGACAGCGCAGGCAGCAGGATTGGTGCTCGAGGTTGAGGGCAATATGGGGCTGACGTTCGACGACATCGGCACAAGTAGTGCAGCATTCTCGAACACCGCAATGGCTTTATTGCCGAAAAGTGTAGCGAATCACGCGCCCCGAACAGATTTCAGCGAAACTCATATCGCATCCCGCCTGTTCCGCTATTTCGACCCCGACTGGACTCTGGGAGAGGTTCCCGGGACAAGAGAGCCTGACGAAGATCTAGAAGTTCCGGGCGAACCTATCTGGATTGAAATTACGAAAAAAAAATTGCCCGGACTCGCCGCAACTCTCCGGTTCACCGGAACAGATGATACCGACATCGATGTGGTTTCGCTGGCAGCCGCGGGTGACGATTGGGTTGTCAGGTTCGATGTCAGTTTCATCGATCCAACTATGTCTCAAGGAACGTATGTTGAACTGTGTCGAATTTCTGGTAACCGCGTTGAAAGGTTGATATTCGTCCACGCGCCGATTTCTGCCACGCAAAACCAGTTCATGGTTTTGGCGGCGCAGAAATCAGATGACTGTGGCAAAGAGTGCCGCACAGTCGGCAGCGGCAATCAACCTATCCTGCTGGCTAGTACTGATTGGTCGAATGTAACTCGACCAACAAAAGATGCAGGAAATGGTACCCCGAAGAAACGGCTAAAATCCAAACCGCCGAAGCTGTTCGGAGCTTCGCAAACAACCACTTCAACGGTGTTCCTGAGTGCCCCAACTTTCGCCGAGTGGGCGCGCACTGGCAAAAATTTCGACGCGCTTCACGGGGTTCACGAAGACGGCATTGAACAGACATTTGATGCGAAAGATTTGAGTGCTCTGGTCGACTCGAATGACCTATACTTCATTCAGGCGGACGATGAGGATCGCAAACCCGTATGGTTGCGCCCCCAACAACAAGGTGAGCGCTTTGCGCAGCACGTGCATCGCCACAACATGGCCGTTATCATTGCGCCGCCTGAAGGACTCAATCACGCCCCTCCGATTTTTCAAAGTGCGGTGTCGCTCGACCGACAGAAAATATCTCTTTACCGGATAATCCCATTTGACCGGGATACACTTCCGGAAAATGCGCAATGTGTGATTCTCGAGTTGGAAAGCGCCGCGCGTCCTCTCTCGGCGGGTTTGCCGGTTGAAGCGGAACAGATGGAGGATACGTTTTGTCATTTTGAAATCCACCTCGACCCGATCAGCCTGACCACCAACCAGCCTCCGGACCTGCCTAAAGAGGGGCTGACTTTTTTTGGTCGATTTCTGACCAAGCTGGGAGAGGCGGACAAGCTTACCATCACGTTGGCAGGCGAAACAGTTGATGACCCGAAAATCGACGTTGAGGTGGACAAGCCCGTGGAGGGTTGGGGAGAAATTGTCGCGTTTGAACTCGATATACTGGCTGCAGTCGACGGCAATCGGGACGTTGAATGCCGATTGATCACTCGTTCCGGCGTTGCGCTCAAGGATCACAAGCCTCTCGGTACGGTCAGCGGAACGCCCCACCATCTCGCCATATCCGTAGCGCCGAACACTGAAGCCTGGTTCGACGTTTCTATGCGCACCCGCCATAAAGATATGACCGAGCTGCTCAATGTCTGGTTGTTCGGGCCGACCGTCGCATCGCGGGAGACGGGCGAGCCACGCACGATGGAGCAGGATCTCGAAAAAAAGACACTGCCCAGTCTGACCGAAGCTCAGGTGCGCATCGTTTCGTTTTCACCACGTATCAACATTACCAAAATTCAAGGATAGTACCAACGATCAACATATGATTACTTTGCTGTGAATTTCGCCTACACACGTAATTACTCACCCCCTTGTCAAATCAGAATTTTTCTGAATCTATGGGGATATGGAACGAGGTGATTTGGAAAAGCTGAGCAAGCAGCAGCTTGTTGATATGGTGCTGAAGCTACAGCGCCCAGC
>JAAEMV010000734.1 GCA_024225195.1 Planctomycetaceae bacterium
CGTCGATTAATCTAACTCTTCGCGAAC
Organism: Planctomycetaceae bacterium; assembly: GCA_024225195.1. Taxonomy (GTDB): domain Bacteria; phylum Planctomycetota; class Planctomycetia; order Pirellulales; family Pirellulaceae; genus Mariniblastus. The sequence continues at coordinate 28 of JAAEMV010000734.1, forward strand.
TCGCCTCTGGCTTCTCGCTCCCGAATCACCGCGTCCCGCACTCAGGATTGAGACTCGAAATAACTGCCTCAGCCAAACCGTTCCATCAACAACTCACCGAGCAAAGATCAACACCCCGCGCAGTTGATTCGCCATGCGACCGTTATTCGGGGATCCATAATCCTGATGATTCTTCACCGCCACTCGCACTGTCTGCATTTGCGGCAGGCTCAGGTTGCGACGCTCCTCCTTGATCCGGAGTCCAGATTCCGCCCTGGTTTGGTTCAGCCTGTGCGGCCTCCGGGGCCCCCCGAATGGGACCGCGATCTGGACCAATTCCAAAACGATCGAGAACTCTCACCAACTGATACTCGACCTCTGGCTCATTCAGATGATTCATTTGAATCGTTTGGAGTAGTTCAGTAATTTGGTCTGTCATGCCACGCATTAATTTGAATTCAAATTCTTGAACGAAATAGATTCCAACTGATCTACCCGACTTCCGAGCCTCTTCCTTTGCTTTCTCCAAAAACTCCAAGGCTTCAGTATCGTCATCAGCAAAATGAGCCATCATCGAATAGCTAACGTCCCGCGGCATCGACTCCATGTCCGGCCGTGACAAAACTTCTCTGACCAACTGCTTCAATACGCGGACGTTACCAACTCCCATCGCAGAGTGTTGCACCGACATTAGTTGCGCTTCCGACAAGCCACCGAAATCTAAATACTGCTGAAGAATAGGTGAACCGGTTAACAGATCACCCTCCGGAGTAATGCGGTCGTATTCAGACAAACCAAGCTTTTCGCGCATCTTGCGTCCAAGACCATCGGTGAACCCTTGCCCCTGCGAGGCGTTCTCCAACATCAGGACCAATGCTCGCAACGCCAATTCAACTTCCGGATCCCCCTTCGCGTCTTCCGCTGACCGATCGCCCAGAATTTTGAATTCGAGCTTTGGCCATTCATCAACCATCAAATGCTCACGATGAGCTTCCACCATTTCTGAATGCTGTTTTCGGGTGACTCCTTCCGGCAAGTGCCAGCGCCACTCAAGCAATTCACTCATGGCAGTCGATTCGCCAATCGTCTGCTCAACCACTTCGCCCGAGATCGATTCACCAAACAACTCCGTAATAAACGAGGTCACTTTCTCCAGCCGAGAATCCTTCGCTGTAATGACTTCCAGACGAGCACCTCGGTCTGTCTGTTTCCCAAACACGAGAAGTTCACCGATCACGCTTGGCACATTTTCCAAAGTCAACTCAGCAGCATCAGTAACGGCATCGCGATCTAATATCAAAAAATTCATACGAGGCGCCGGACCCTCATCGAACGGATCAGCCTGCATCGGTTCCGAATTGGCAAGTCGTGAATTTGACAACGCAAGCTCGCTTACCAGTTCTACTCCGTCAATTTCGTAAGTGTGACGAACAATCGAAACGGTTGCAGCCAAGGCTTTGGTGTCAAACAACTGGGCTATCGCTTCAGCTTCAGTCCCCTCAAGAACCGAAACGCCATCGAGTCGACTGTAACGACGCCATGCCTCTACCTGATCATCAATTCGACCGAGATAAGAATTCACAATCGCGATGCCGCGTGCAATGATTGGCAAATCTGGAAATTCAGAATCAATCTTATTTAAAAACTTCAGCCCTTTGCGAAATTGCCCGCGATCCAATGCCCGGAACGTGTTGACATAACGCTTTTCCCATTCTGCACCTTCGGGAACCGGCGCAAGTGGAAACTCCTGCTTTAACACGAGAGGGGTCGATGGGGCTGCCAGCGACTCCTGCAACATTCGGCCAATCTCAGGATCCGATTCGTTTTTCAGCACCATCGCATACTTTAAATGCGCACGGCCTGCCATCGTTTTCCCTTCACTGAAAAGGGCGACTCCTACCATCCGAAAAGCATTGGCAAGCGAAATCGGAATTTCATTTCCAGTAATTGCGTCCATCGCATCCTGCAACGCCTCGACAGCTTCGTCCGTTTTTCCTTCAGCAAGAAAGATAAGCGCCCGATGGTGCAAGCCTGTGGAATGCTTAGGATTGGTTTTCAGAAAAAGCTCGTTAGATTCTCGAGCTTTTTCAATCTCACCATTGGTGATGAGGATGTGTGTCTGAATCGTTAACAGACAATCTTTGGGCCCGGACTTCTTTATCGCCCGGTCAATTTGATCCAGTGCCGCAGTCGACTGCCCGGACTTGTTCTTGGCAAGCACTTCGTTCAAATCGCCAATCACGTCCTTGCCGCAGCAGAATTTAATTTTCTTTTCGGCGTGGCAGGGGCACTGCTGATAAATGTCAATATCCATATAATGTTCCAACGCAGGTTCGACAGCCGATGGTACGATGTGTCAAACACAAGTGAATTATTTTCTGCCAATTGCTCTAACCTCACGAGTCTCGCGGGTCAAAAGCTAATTGACTTTTCAAACGTTTTCAGAGTCTATAATTTACGTGAATTTAGAGCCTGCCGAAAGCCTATGCCCCCCAGTTTTGCCATACAATTAGGGTGTAACGAACTGCAATCGGAACAACGCACATAAACTCTCAAGAACCTACTTCGGACGTAATGACAACCAACCCCCCTTTGGCTGAGTTTCACCCCCTGTCCTTGGATAGTCTCCAGAACATTGGCTATTCGCTGACGGAAATGGCCGAATCCATGCCCCATGCGATCGCCGTCGCCTGCCCCCGCAAAGGACAACCTCAACGAGTTTCTGCTGGAGAATCACTCGCTTATGAATCCATTACTTTCGCCGAACTCGAAAGCAAAAGTAACCAAATTGCCAATGGATTAATCGAAATGGGTGTTCAACCCGGGATGCGAATCGCACTCATGGTTCCCCCGGGCATCGATTTCGTTGCCTCGGTTTTTGGTTTGTTCAAATCAGGTGTAGTCACGATTTTAATTGACCCGGGCATGGGCCGCAAAAACATGATCCAGTGCCTGTCGGACGCCCAACCCGAAGGGATGCTTGGCATTCCGCTAGCCCACTTGGCAAGATCAGTATTTTTCTCCAAATTCCCAAAGTGTAAACACAACGTCGCAATCAAAGGTTTCTTCCCCGGTTGCAAAAGTGCTCATCGTTTTTTTAGCAAAACTGATAACACGTCTCCACCGTGGGTCAAACTTAAACGCAGTGATCCCGCTGCCATCATCTTCACGACTGGAAGCACCGGGCCACCTAAAGGCGTCCTCTACCGTCATCAAATTTTCATCGAACAATGTGAACAAATTGCGAACTACTTTCGCCTAGTGCCTGGCGGCACCGACGTCTCCGGTTTCCCACTCTTTGCTCTGTTCAATATCGCCATGGGAACCACGACAGTTTTCCCTCAAATGGATCCCACGCGCCCTGCGGATGTTTACCCCCCCAACATCATCGACGCAGTCGAGCAATTTCAGGCAAATCAGTCTTTCGGCTCTCCTGCACTTTGGAATACGGTCGCCAATTATTGCGTCAAACATGCTAAACAACTTCCGACGATCGAACGGATCCTGAGCGCAGGTGCTCCCGTCCCTCCGCCGACTCTAAGAAAAATCAAACAGATCATTTCACCAAGTGGCGACACCTTCACGCCCTACGGCGCAACAGAGTCGCTCCCTATCGCTTGCAATTCCGGATCCGTCGTCCTGGGAGAAACGGCTGACCGGACCGAACGCGGCGAAGGAACCTGTGTTGGCAAACGTTTTCCAAAAATCGACTGGCGAATAATCGCGATCGACGATAGCCCAATTCAAGACATCTGCGATACCGTTCCACTCGAAAAAGGGTTAGTCGGTGAACTTATGGTGCGGGGGCCAGTGGTTTCAGACCAATATGTAACGCGGACAGACGCCAACGCCAACCATAAAATATCCGACGGCGATTCTTTTTGGCATCGCATGGGAGACCTTGGGTACTTCGACGAACAAGATCGGTTTTGGTTCTGCGGCAGAAAAACACATCGAGTTCAAACTGCCCAACACACGATGTTCACCATTCCGTGTGAAGCCATCATTAATACCCATCCACAAATTTATCGCAGTGCCTTAGTCGGCATTGGCGAAGCGGGAAAACAACGCCCCGTCATGATCTGTGAACCCAACCCAGATCACTGGCCAACCTCAAAAACAACCGAAGAGCAGTTGCTGGCAGAGATCAAATCTCTTGCCGGAAAGTTTTGGCAAACCAATACGATTAATGACTTCCTTCTTCATCGATCATTACCTGTCGACATCCGTCACAATTCAAAAATATTTAGAGAACAACTGAGAGGTTGGGCAAAACAAGAAATCGGCGTTTGAGCCACTGCGTTGCGGACCGCCCCGCCCACTCTACCTTCACAACCAACACTGGTTTAATCCTCCAACAACTTTACGGATTGAGGGACCTGCGCAGACTCTCAATTTCTGAAATCAGCTCCCTTGCAATATCGACCCCGACCACGCCTGCGATCGCCCTCCAGCCAGGCACTGCATTAACCTCTAAGACGAACTGCTCACCAGTTTTTGAATCGGTTATTAGGTCAACGCCCGCAAAATGGGCTCCAACTGCAACAGCGGCCGCCAATGCCAACTCCCTCTCCCTTGGTCCAACTTGATAAACTTCACCAATCCCGCCTTGGCTGATATTTGTAATCCAATGATGGGGATTCTTGCGTTTCATCCCCCACACGCGATCTCCCAAAACCAACAAACGGAGGTCATAGCCCGCGTGCGGTATAAATTTTTGCTGATAAATCACGCGTTGGCCATCAGCTAATTCTCTAAAACAATCCGCCGCCTGATCCACTGTCTGCAAACGAACGAGGCCGCGACCGAGGCTACCAAAAATTGGCTTAACAACGACATCCTCACCCAACTCGTGAAATCCTTTCATTGCTGTTGATAGATCTTGAGCGACGAAGGTTGCAGGGACAGGCAAGCCGGCTCGTTGAAGCAATGCAAGGGAAAGGTACTTATCAACCGCTGCCTCAATGGCGCGGGGCGAATTGAGCAACAAAACACCTGCCGCTTCTAACTGGCCTAAGCAGTCCATCCGAAACACAATCTGCTCAAGTGAACCCGCTGGCATGGTTCTGGCGATCACACATTCTGCGTCAAGGCTGAAATGCGAATTTGGCCCGACGGAAGCAGCAAGCGTTTCGAATGACATAGCGACAATGTCGTGCTGCGTCCCGCAGGCGCGCGCTAAATCCAAAAAATACCAACTGTCTGGATTGGATAAAACAACGATCCGCATCGTTTACTCGATTCCAAAAGAACGCCGCAGTATGTCGTTTCTAATTTCACCAACATCCCAAACCGTTCCTGTTGACTGGTTCTCAATTCTTACACTGGCCGGACTAAACAACAGCTTGTCGATTTTGTAAAAATCTTTGTTATAACGCTCGAAAATTTCTAAAAATGGTGCGCCAAATTCTGCAGAACTACAACTTGGCAATCGATCTATCACCGCATTAACCGCCTCGTCAGAGGTGTCAACGACAAGCTCCACTCGCCCACCGTACAAAATGGCATCGTTGGTCCACCCCAAAGCAGTCATGTCGTCTTCTGCCAGGGGAGGAAGCGGCGCCCTGCCAACTGCAGAGCAAATTGTTCTCAAATCAAACTGCAGTTCGTTCAGTTTGTGCATCGCTACTTCGATGGATCTTGCAACCACCTGAACCGCCCCAGGCCAACTCGCTGTCCTAGCGACGCAGACGTTCAGAAGACTCACCTCGATCCCGCACGCTGCCGCCATTTGCTCAAGTGTTTCATTGGACGGCAATTGATTTGACTCCAAAACTCCAACCGCCTGCTGCGGTCCAGTCGAAAGTTCATAAGTCGCCAACACTTCTTCTTCGCCTCGCAGCATCCGAAATGGACCGCTTCCCATCGCAAAATAATCTCCGCACGAGATCGGCCAGCCAGCGTATTGAGAACCAATACAAGCCAACAACGGCTCATCGGTGGTAACCTCTACCGACTTAAGACCCAGTGTGCCATCCCCATCGCATACGGAAATCTGAGCCAAACCTCCCATGCAAATCTTCCCCAAAAGTACTCCGGCTTCCAAACTGCCCGCTCGCCCAACCGCAAAATCAAGAACACGGGCATCGCCCTCAGACTCCAATCTAATCTCCAACGAATCGCGTTCCGCGATTGCCATTTCGAATAACTGATGAGCCAATAGATTCGGCTGGTGAGCCATTTTTTATCCCAACAAACAATTAATGAAAATTTGAAATCGCAAGAAAAGGGCTTCCTTCGGCAACGCCAAATTCAGAAGAAAGTGATTACCCAACCAGTTCAAGAACCTGTCGTTTACACGTCAACTTTATCGACCGGAAAATACTCTTCGACCACTGCATAAAATTCCTCAGCGGTACTTACCTTTGCAACATGGGTACGAAAATGACGTGCGCCAAATCGTCCTTGAGCGTAACAACACGCGTATCTTCGCATTAATTGCGCTCCCTTACTTTCCCCGAATCTCTGCACAATTAGATCAAAATGATGCAATAAACATGTTTTCTGTTCGGCCAACGAGGGATCCGGAGGAACGGGTTCGCCTAACAACGCTGCCTTGCATTGAGCAAAGAGCCACGGCCTTCCAAGACAAGCTCTCGCGATCATTACACCATCAACATCGTAATTCTGAAACGCGTGCAATACTTTTTCATGACTGTCGAGGTCGCCATTTCCAATCAAAGGAATCTTCTTCAGATAGGGCCGAATTTCAGAAATCCGATCCCAATCCGAGTGTCCCCTAAACATATCTTGTGCAGTTCTTCCGTGTACGGTTAACGCAGCCGCACCCGATCCCTCGACCACCTGAGCCACATCGATGGCGTTTATATTATCCCGTGTGCAACCCAAACGAATTTTTGCAGTCACCGGAGTTGGCGCGCATGCCTTGACGACCTCGGAAATGATCTCACCCATTTTATCTGGTGTGCGGAGGAGATAGCTCCCGCTTTTTGCTTTTTCAGTTACCTGCTTAACTGGACAACCAAAGTTAATATCAACGATACTGACCTGGTAATCTTCAACCAACCGCCGGCCGACTTTGGCCATGGTTTCTGGTTGATTATCCCAAATCTGCACTGCCAAAGGACGCGGTTCGTCCCGTACTCCCCATAGGCGCTCAGGGTGCTCCGGCGTGTTCTCGTCCAACCAGACAAAACCACGTGCATTGACCATCTCGGTCGCAATCAATCCTGAACCGCCGTATTCTCGGACTATCTGGCGAAAAGCGTAGTTGGTAAATCCCGCCATGGGCGCTTGTAAAATCGGTGGATCAACCGTAACGTTGCCAATGGAGATCGGCTTGACGTTCGGCAAAACAAATTTCGGTGCGTGGGAATTCGTAGCGTCCATAATTTAATCTTGAAAGACATCGGTCTCCGCGCCAATAGCTAACGCATGCTAACACGCCGAAAAACGACAACTTCCCATTTTACGCTCGACATGAAAACCCCTACCAATACTGCTGCCAGGACCAATGATGAAACCGGTCGATGCGTCGTTTTGTTTCATGAGGTTGAAAATAGCGATCATTGGGATCTCATGCTGGAAGTTCAAAACCGACTCTGGACATGGCGAATGAGTGAATTACCGACGATTAACCAGACGGTAACGGGAGAAAGAATCACCGATCATCGAATCCATTACCTCGATTACGAAGGCCCAGTCTCGAATAACCGTGGAACGGTCAGGCGAGTTCGAACGGGCCGATATCAGTGGGTGCAACCGGCAGAAAATCGATTAGCCGTTCTTTATTTCGACAAAGAGAGATGGAACGTGTGTCTCGAACACGAAAATCCAATCGCCAAAATCAGCAGAGCGAGTTAGTTGGATAAGTTCATTTCACCGCTCAACGCAGAGTCGTGTGAACGAATTTAGACCAAGCAGTGACTCGGCGAAAACACGCTCACTCAACCTCGGCATTCTCTTCACCCTCTGCCGCCGATTTCTGCTGATCTTCAATTGCCGTTCGATGTGCCGTATCCCCCTGATATCCTTGCTGACGAAGATCAAGTTCTTCAAGGCGGAACTGGGGGCCGTACACAGTCAACACGTCCCCTACATGCACCTGAGTTTTCCCATTAGGACTTCCGATATATTTTCCATTCGCACGGTGGATACCAAGTATCAAAACGCCTTCAGCTGACAGCATTGCCTCTGCCAACGTCTTTTCACAAACCCAGTCTCCCTCATTCACGCAAATTTCAAAAACAACAAATCCGTCAGCTAAATGCAAAAGTGACACATAATCATGGACGTCCAAATGAGTCCACCGACGTAACGCATACGAAATCAAACTTTCAATCCCCTGATCGAACCAGCGACGCGTACCGATTATCCACAAGGATGCTAATACACCGGATAACAAGACAACTCGATAGACAATGTCCGTATCGTCGGTGGCAACCGTAGCAAAGGTTCCCATCATCGATGCAATCACAACAGCAATACCTACATTGCCTAATGTCATCAGTGTCGAAAGAATGCGTCGCCGAACAGGATGATCAACTACCTGTTCAGATTCACTCGTGGTGAAACCGACACCCGTATACGCAGACTTCGCTTGAAATCGAGCGGAATCCTGCGCCATCCCAGTCAGGGACAGTGCCACAGACCCGATGCGCGTCACTAGAAACGAAACGATAAGCGTGCAAATCAAAGCAAAAAAAGCCGCCACTTCACTCCTCCTGACAACAATCACTTAAACCGAACGCGACCGCTCCAATTTCTAAAATCAGCTCGCGCCAAACCGCCTTGAAGCCACCTGAAATTTCTCTATGCAATCATACCACCGAAGCGATACAAGGCACGGATACCTGCATGAACAACAATGAGGCCCCTCTCGGAGCGACCCCATCACCAAACACTTTAGCGTATCTTGACGTACTTTTTCATTGGACTGGAAGGCTTCGCTCCCGCTTTCCGCTTTGCTTTTACTCGGGTCGCGGCTTTGGATTTTTTAGCAGGCTTGGCTCGGCCCTTCGAAAAACTTGTTTTTTGGCCGGAGTACTTGCTTCCCTCGTCCCGTGAGAATCGATCCTTTTTCTCCCCACGCTCAGTTCTTTGAACAGAGGCATTACTCTTTTTCTTCGCCGGTTTTTTATCCGAAAATTTCTTTCGAACTGCACCTTCACTGAACGGCTTTCGATTTTCCCCAACCGATGGCTTTCGATCGGGAGCACTTCGCTCTGAACTTTTACGATCGTAATCCCGACCGCGTCCGTCACTGGAGCTTTCTTGATGCGATTTTGGCCGGCCTGCTCCGCGCTCAAAACGTTTACCATTTCCACGCTTATCACCAAATCGCTTATCGCCGAACCTCTTTTCCCCAAACCGTTTATCCGAGCGATTACCACGCGATTGTGGACCTCCACTACTTCTTCCGCCCGCGGGTCGAGAATATTTTTTATCCGACTTACTGATCGCTAATGCTTGACCGGAAACATAAACATGCTTGAGATGATTAATTACCTCAGAATTCAATTCACTCGGTAGCAAAATGGTACTGTACTTATCAAAGATATTAATCCGACCGATTTGTCCGTTGGACAGATCCGCTTCGTTCGTAATTGCTCCCACAATATTGCCTGGACCAACTCCATGTTCACGCCCCACCTCAATTCGATAAAGAGTCATTGGCCCGCGATCGCGGACGCCGTCCTTTTTCCTGTTCGACTTGCGGTCTTTCAGTTCCTTGAGCAGCAGCGGGTTCGGCCCCTGCGCTAACACTCCTAGAGATGCGGCAATTTGTTCGATTGATAGTTCAGAATCGTCTCGAAGTTCATTGACAAGCTTGGTAAAGAACTTGATGTCGCCATGACTATTCGCCTTTACGACTTGCTCTTTGAATTTCTCGATACGAACTTGATTAATCTCATCGATTGACTTTTGTTTGAACGTTTCAATTCGCTGATTCGTCGCCCGCTGCAACCGACTCAGTTTTCCTTTTTCCTTTGGCTCTACGAAAAGAATCGCGTTTCCATCTCGCCCAGCACGTCCGGTTCGACCAATTCTATGGACGTACGCTTCGGTATCATGAGGGAAGTCATAATTGATGACGTGGCTAATTCGCTGCACATCTAAACCGCGGGCCGCCACATCCGTAGCAACAACCACATTAATTCGCCCCGACTTTAATTGATTGACAGTTCGTTCACGCTGAGCCTGCGGAATATCACCGTTTAGAGGTGATGCGATAATGCCTCGCTGCACCAACCCTTCAGAAACCACGATCGTTGAATTCCGGGTTTTTACAAAAATGATTACGCCGTCACTCTGTTCAGTCTCGAGAATTCGAACCAAACGCTCCATCTTTTCCCGTGGTGAAACGAAAACACATGTCTGAGCAATCGATTCAGCAGTTGCCGTTTTACTCTTGATTGCAATGTGAGCCGGATTCCGGAGATAATTCTTGGCAATCCGCTGAATAGGAGGTGGCAGGGTCGCCGAGAAAGAAAGAATCTGTCGTTCCCGCGGGAGCTGTTCCAGAATCCATTCAACGTCATCAATGAACCCCATTCTCAACATTTCATCTGCTTCATCGAGGACGAGGGTTTTAAGATTCCTCAAATCTAATGTTTTCCTTCGCAAGTGGTCCATGACTCGCCCTGGCGTTCCAACCACGACCTGAACGCCACGATTGAGCGCTCGCAACTGAGTTTCATAACTTTGACCACCATAAATCGTAACTGCCCGAAAGTTTTCGATTCCAGTCGCATACTTCTCAAAAGCAGCAGTGACTTGAATTGCCAATTCACGAGTCGGTGCAAGCACCAAAACTTGCGGCCGATTCAGTGACATATCAATTCGTGAAAGTAATGGCCAAGCGAATGCCGCCGTTTTACCAGAACCGGTTTCGGCCTGCCCCATGAGGTCTCGGCCCGAGAGAATCACGGGAACTGATTGAGCCTGAATGGGTGATGGAGTTTCGTACCCTACTCTATTGATTGCTTCAAGAACTGCTGGACCAAGACCCATTTCCTCGAATAAATTCCGGGGCTCCTGGTGCTCAACCACTTCCTGTTCAACCACTTCTTGTTCGGCCACTGTTTCTGCGGCGACAACCACATCCGTAGCCGGCTTCTTAGCCTCTGGCATCGAAGTATTTTCTTCAGTTGAACCCAAATCTTGCGTCGCCAAGAACGGGTCATCATTTTTACTGTCAGCTTCCGTAACCGGAACCTCAACTACCTCAACCGGAGCAACTGCTTCAACTTCAATAGCAGGTTTCTTTTTCGGTTTTTCACCGAGTAAAATGGCGACTTCCTCTGCTGGATCAATCGACAATGAATCGACAAAGAGCCCCTTTTGTACCACCACCTCCACAGACTCATCGACGACGTTCTCAGTCTCAGACTGTGCCTCTACAACATCAGACTGTCCCTCCACAACAAATTCCACAGGGACGGAAGCCTGCTCAGAGTTATTTTCTTCCTGAGAAACGACTTGGACTTCCGTCGTTTTTGGAGAAACTGAATTGTTATCAGTAGAATTTGGAGACGTAGAACCACCAGAAACATCATTAGACATTTGCGTAACCACTCAATTAAATTGTTAAAAATACACAACCCAGTCGTTTCGAAAAC
>JAAEMV010000735.1 GCA_024225195.1 Planctomycetaceae bacterium
CGCGAGTGCGGAGACGGGAATACTGTGGGATGGATTTTATTCGATCACGCATGGGGAGGGTCCTAATGTTGAATCGTTAGGGGGGACCCGTAATTTAGTTACAACCGCTACAGTTGTAAAGTTTTTACTGCGATATACTCGAGCAAAGAAAGGTAAAAGGGACGCTACCAATCAGGCCCAAATTACAAATCTAAAAACACAAACGGTTTTTAGCGGGAAACGAGAGGGAAACCCTGCCAAGACACCAACCTTCAGCCAAGATTCGGCAGTGAACGTATCGAACAACGAGACCGGAAGCAACCGGCAAGAACCGTGGACAGACGCCAATCCTGAGTTTGCGTGTCACGCCGCGGGGAATAAGGAAACGCTAAATACCGCGAACCGCTACCGATGCAATTACCGCCTGCGACGCAACGCCACTCCAACTAAACCCGCAAAAATAAACAATCCAGACGCGGGTTCCGGAACGGCGGTGACTCGAATGATGGCATTCGGGGCAACCGTTGTTAATGAGTTGACTCCCTGAAAGAAAGTCGTATTAAAAGAACCTGCTACCCCTGAAAGGCGAAAGTCAATTTCGCCAACACCAAACCCGGTAGTGTCAAAAACGATCGTTCCAATCTGGCCATCGGATGAAACCAACGACGCGGTATCAACTGTGCTCTGACGAATCAGCGGATGCACCTCGGGATCTGATTGAGTCGGACTCGAAGATTCCCATACCGTCCCAGTGATTAAGTCAATGGAAGTGATGGTGGGTGCGGTGTCGGTTCCACCTAAAAAGGCGCCGCCGTCTCCTACTTGCACATCAAACTCAAGTCCATCTGCTCCACTTTCGGCAACTATTCCAGTCGCAAAAAAATGAACCGCCTGGTTCGCCGTCTCGGCTTGAAGGTCGATAAAAATAACGCCCCCCTCGTTAACGCCGTAGTCAATAAAGACGTCTGCAGTTCCTTGATTCGGATCTAAGGCGAGAACACTAAGCAAGAATACAGAAAGGAGAGTTAGAGCTCGAATCATTTCAATCTCGTTAAGCAAATCAGGGGAGGACTAGCGTGAGGTGTTTGCGACATGATAATTAGATTTCCACCGGAGTTCCATCGATTTAATATATATAATCCGACTTTCACGACCGAGCCCCCAAAACAATCACATCCAGTTGGTTTCTAAACGCCGTAGAAACGGCAAAAACCGACTCAAAAACTCAAGCTGAAAGTCCAATCTCGGGCATACCCCGCCCGTCATGCGTTGTTCTAAACAGGATTTCCAATCCACGCAGTGCCTTGAAACGTTCACCGCCAGCCACCTAATTCTTAATTGAGCCAATCCAATGATCCGAGCTCCAACGAGAAACATCCGGGTTTTCACACGTACCAGATGACTTCCAGCGTGACTCCGATTAACCAACCGTTAAGCTAGTCTGCACTCGTGGGAACGCAACTCGCCTCTCAATACCACTCTCTCCAGTCGACAGTAATCGCATGGCCAAAACTTTGGTTCATAATTTTGGTAAAAACGTTTCGTTCTCGCCAACGGTTTTTGCCGAGCCAAAGAATGAACATGGGGTCATTGAATTACTGCGGCAACATCGAGGGCTACCCGTACGGGTCATGGGCAGCCGACACGCCTGGAGCGATGCAATTAAAACTGACGGGCTATTAATTAGCACTAGGCATCTGACACAAATCCAATTGAACCCAAATCGCCAGTCCGTTCGCGTTGGTTCCGGCTGCAAAATCAAACATCTACTTAAGTTCTTAAAAAGGCATGGCCTAACACTTCCATCGGTTGGTTTAATTGACGAACAAACTATCGCCGGAGCAACAGCGACAGGAACCCATGGTTCTGGCAAGCACAGTCTTTCACATTACATCCGTCGTGTTCGAGTCGCTCACTACGAAGAACCGTCGGGTGCACCTGTTTTTTCAGAGCTCGACAACGGCGCTGAACTGAAGGCCGCGAAATGCTCGTTAGGTTTGCTTGGCGTAATTGTTGAAATTGAAATTGAAGTTCGCTCCGCCTATCAAATTGAAGAACACACGGAGAAGCACAACTCGCTAACGCAAATTTTGGAAATGGAAAAACAGTATCCGCTTCAACAGTTTTTCTTAATGCCATGGAGTTGGGATTTCTATTGTCAGCATCGCCGCGAAACTTCGACGGCTACCAGTCGAACTGCACTTTTCTACCGCGTCTACTGGCTACTCGGCATTGACTGGTTGCTGCACGTAGTGATCGTCCTGCTCACACGATTTCTTGGCATGCCTCGTTTCGTTCGCATTTTCTACCAACGGATTTTACCAAAGACGATTATACAAAACTGGCTTGTTACGGACGACTCGCACACGATCCTCACCATGGACCACGATCGCTTCCGACACATCGAGATTGAACTATTTGTTCTCCGCTCAGATTTGGAAGCCGCCCTTAATCACGCCCGAGAGATGATCATTTCATTTGCTGATTGCTCGAACCCTGAGCAACCGCCAGCATCCTTGAACAAGCAGAATCGCCCACCCTATTGCCACCATTACCCCATCTGCGTCCGCCGCATTCGCACAGATGACACGCTCATTTCGATGACCAGTCCAGCCGAACTAGATAGCGAAGAAGACTGGTACTCGATCAGCTTTATTAGTTATCAATCGCCACACCAAAGGTCCGGATTTTTTGAATTCGCCAATTCGTTAGCCATCTCGATGGAGAAGAAATTCAATGCCCGCTGCCATTGGGGAAAATTCAATCCACTCTCTCCATCCGCCAACCAGAAGCTCTTTCCCCAGCTAAGAGAATTTAGGGAGATTGTAAAACGGCATGACCCCGAGGCTCGGTTCGCCAACCCCTGGCTGAAAAAATCAATATTGGATAGCTAGTCGTTGAATGGCCGACCACCTGCGGCAGGAATTAAACACCGATTTGGAACATTACTGGCAGCAGGTTATTCTATTGAAGTGCCGTTGGGAAAACTGCCAACAATCCTGTCTTAAAGCAAAAGCAATTTGAAAGCCGTCAAATCCATGAAACTAAATTC
>JAAEMV010000736.1 GCA_024225195.1 Planctomycetaceae bacterium
AGGGCGACCGGCGTAAATTTCGGTTCAGCGGCAAGTACCCAGACTCCGCTATCGCGTGTGGTTAAATAAAGGTTGTCGCCTCCCCTAACGATAGAAGCGTAGACGCGGGCTTTGGTCGGCATGCGTTCGCGATAGACGGGTTCTCCGTTGCTCGCGTCCATGCAATTTGCGATTCCCTTGTCACTTGCCCAGTAGAGGTGGCCGTTATGAAGGACGGGGGAAGTGACATTGGCGCCAACATTGGTCATCCAAAGTCGGTGTGATTGGGTAACATCCCCTTTACCGCCGAGCTTAATTGCCATCGCTTTGTTGCTTCGCCCGCCGAGGCAGTAAACGATCCCGTCATAAGCAATTGGAGTGGGAACGACGTAGTCTTCGATTCCGTCGCAGGACCAAAGTTGTTCACCGGTCAGCGGATTAAGACCGAAGACCTTAAATTTTTGGTTAATGATGAGTTCGGTTTCTCCTTTATCGTTTTTAGCGAGGCAGGGACACGACCAGCATTTAATTATGTTGTCGTTTTTCCAAACGACTTTGCCAGTTTTTTTATCGAGTGCCCAAAGCGTATCGCTTTCGATGCTCGCGTTGATGTAGAGCAGGTCACCATGAACGACTGGAGATGAGGCAGAACCGAATCCGACCGTTTTGAATCCTAATTCATCGTTTTGCCAAAGTTGATTTCCTTGGAGGTCATAGGCGACGGCACCTGAGGCTCCAAAAAATGCGAATACGGATTCGCCATCGCTGACCGGTGTGCTGGAAGCGTATCCATGTCCCGCCATTTGTTTCTTCTTACCATTGCGGCTGTTGGGATTCGCGAGTGTCTGTTCGTCGGCGCTGGCTTCAATGGAGTGATTCCATATTAGTTTTCCACTTTTCCGATCGAAACAAAGTGTGTTGAGACGCAGTTCAGTTTTTTCTCCCGCATCGTCGTCCGACTGACCATACCCAGTGTAGGAGGTTAGAAAGATGCGATCGCCAACGATAATGGGACTTGAAGATCCACGACCGGGGATCTTTGATTTCCACGCCATGTTTTCCGCTTCTGTCCACTCGGTAGGAACCGCATCGGAGGAAGCCGCGTGGCCATGAAGCCCTCGGAACCGCGGCCAGTCATCTGCATTGGTTAAAGAAAGTGCGAGGGCTGCGATACAGCCAACGAGAAACATAACGTTGATTTTTGAATTCATGGCAAGGATCCGAGGAGATACTGGTCTTGATAATCGTCTGTACCGAGATGCACGGTAAAGAGATGTGTCGTGTCTCTAAATTATTGTTATGTCACGCTAAAATGCTATAGAAATCAAAGGAATTTCGACGAGTCAGGCGTGCGATTGAAAGGCTTCTTCCGTTTCTCAACGCGTATCGGAAAATGCATTCCTGCTTAGATTTTTAGTTGTTAGCTGCGGGAGATGGTCGAAAGTGTTGGTGTGAACTTCCTTTGATTGGCTGATTTAGAGGGGCTGCCATCCAAATTTCTCCACCCCCAATTACCGCCGAAGCCGAGGAGTGCGGTAGCTGGATTTGACCGACGCATTGCGAGGGCGGTTCTATTCGCCAAATTCGGTTGCATAAAAGTGTTGTTTGATTTCGTCCGGCCATTCCACTTGTTCTTGGTCAACCATCGCTGCGACTTCGCCGATCACGGTAATCATGGGATTTTTCATGTCGAGCAAGTCAGCCTGGGATGCAATTTCCGAAAGAGTTGCGCACGTCACCCGTTGGTCTGAATAGGTTGCGCGTTCGATGCAGGCCGCGGGTGTGTCAGGTGAACGACCCGCCTCGATGAGTTGTTGAGTGATACCTCGCAGATTCTTTCGAGCCATCATTAAAATCACGGTATCCGAGTTGGCTAAGGCTTCGAAGTTAAGATTGTGAAACCCAAGTTCGGGGGCAGTCTGGCCGGTCACCACAGTAAACGACCTGGCGATTCCACGGGTTGTGACTGGAATTCCCGCGGCCGCTGGCCCTGCAATGGCACTGCTGACTCCCGGAACAATGTGGCAGGTAATTCCTGCTTCGCGGCACGCTTCAAATTCTTCCTGGCCGCGTCCAAAAACGAAGGGGTCGCCACCTTTTAAACGCACGACGAGTTGATTGTCGAACGCGTGTTTGATTAAAAGTTGATTGATTTCGGATTGCGAAATTCGATGATGGTCAGGATACTTTCCAACATCGATCAAGGTTGCACTTTCGTGGCACCAATTTAAAACTTCATGAGGGATGAGACGGTCGTGAATGATGACGTCTGCCTGTTCAATCAGGCGCATACCACGGACAGTAATTAGTTCTGGATCACCGGGGCCGGCGCCGACAAGATGAACAGATCCTCGACGAAAAATCATAGGCTCAATTCTCCTTCACGAATCAATTTCAACGGCTGATTGGTGTCTAATGTCTTCTTCGCCAAAGCCAAGCAGATATCTACGGCAGTTGAGTACATTGCCAAAGGTCTTTCATAAATTTGAATTCCAGAATCTGTCCTATGAATCAAAGGAAATGCGAGATCGCTGCCCGTTGGCAAATGGAAGGCTTGCGGAACATCTTCGGTTGTGTGCGGGCCGCGACTAATCAGAAACGGTAAGATGATGGTGTTCGGAGTGGTGATTTTTGAGGCAATACATTCGGCGGTAGGATCCTGATCAAGAAAGCCAGTCAGGCAGTTTAGTTGAGGGAATTGGTCAGCCAGCGTGTTTGTCAGACGGTAGGTGGATTCCCCGCTTGTTTTATTTCTGCGGGTACCATGCCCAACCACGACCACCGTGGTTTCTTGCGGTTTTAAACGAAAGCTTGCCAGATGGTTTGTTACCAACGACTTCATTTCGTCGGCAATCATTGCGTGCATTCCAAAGACTGAACTGAGGTGGAATTTGAATTTTTCAGCATTTCGATTGCTGGCGAATTTTTCCGGTAGCTTTCGAAGATAGTAACCGTCACTGGTCATTACAGGAACGACAATGACGTCGCCTTCCGGGAGAGATTCAAGAACCTGCGTCATCTGAGGTTCGCCCTGAAGAAATGCGGGGGTGATTTTTTCGATCCAAAGGTCAGCCGCAGCGGCAGACTGAATTCCCTGGCGCTGAATCTTCTGGCGCTGAAGTATGGCTGCAGCCAATTCATGTAATGGGTCGTTGCAGTGTTTAGTCGCTGTCGATCCGTGTGCAGCCAAGACAATTGAGCAAAGGCGCGGTTGCATCTTAAGCTCCGATTTGAATAAGCTTGGGCTGAACATCGTCAAATGTCGGGACTTCTTTGCCGGTTACGCGTTTTCGTGATTCGGTTCGCTCGAGAACACGCTGATAGAAGTCACCGAGTCCCTCTCCGGGATTGCGATCGGCAGCGAACTTAGTCAGGAGTGGTTTTAGCGTCTCGAGGATTGCTTCGATTTTGACATCGGCTGCGTACAAATCTGCCATGCGATCACCAGCCAATCGACCACCGACGAACAAATGGTAGATTCCCGGTCGTCGACCAACTAAAGCGATGTCGGCGGTGTAGGGACGGGCGCAACCGTTGGGGCATCCCGTCATTCGAATGGTTAGTTGGGTGTCAGCGATGCCCAATTTAGCAAATGCGTTTTCAACTTCGGTGATGAAATCCGGCATGACACGTTCCGACTCGGCAACGGCTAAGCCGCAGGTCGGCATTGACGGACAGGCCATCGAATAGCGTCGGGCATTTGAGAGCTCGTGAAGCAGTGGGACATGATGCTCTGTCAGGATGGATTCCAATTGGTTGATTTGAGATTCATCGAGATCATTAAATAAAATACTTTGCTGCGGCGTTAGCGTCGTTGGGCAGTCCAGCGTTTTAACGATTTTTAGAAATGCAGTTCGCAGTTTTACATCGTCGGTGTCTTTAATTCTGCCATTTTCAACAAACACGCCATAGAAGAATTTTCCGTCCCCCTGTTCGTGTTTTCCCATCCAATCCTCGATTTGGATTTCCGGAGTTTCGCGGAACGGGTGGACTTCGAATTCACAGCGATCAATAAATTCCTGTCGAAATTGATCGACACCCATTTTGTCAATTAGGTATTTGAGTCGCGCTTGTTTTCGGTCGAACCGATTGCCAAAATCGCGATAGATGGTCGCAATGACTCGCGTTGCCGCGACACCATCTTCAATAGCAACGAACCCAATGTTTTCCGCAATTTGCGCAAATGTATTTGGGCGTCCATGGCTCATGCCCAGTCCACCCCCGGCGACTACATTCCAGCCGACGAGTTCGCCGTTTTCAAGGACACCGATGAGTCCAGTGTCATACGAATAGATGTCGATTTGATTGTCACCCTGGATCGTAACACCGACTTTGTATTTTCTTGGAAGGTAGGTTTCGCCATAGAGTGGCTCTGTTTCCGGTGTTGTTGACTGGGACGTCAATTGCCGTTCCCCGTCGATCCAGATCTCGTGGTAGGATTGAGTCGCGGGTTTGAGTTCGGCAGCAACCGCATGAGCGGTTTCACGGATTTGAGTGTGAACTGCATCTTTAATTGGAGCCGCAGTCGCCATGACGTTGCGACACACGTCACCACAGGCTGCCAGCGTCGTCATTAGCGATTCGTTGAGCTGACGAATGGTCTCTCTAAGATCCCCTTTGATCACGCCGTGAAATTGAACTGCTTGGCGAGTGGTAAGTCGGATGGAGTGGTTGGCGAACTCGTCTGCGATCCGATCGAGATCAATGTATTGCCCCGCAGTCAGTTGGCCCGCTGGTAATACGACCCGCAGCATAAAGCTGTAAGCTTTTCCAAGTCCCTCTGCCCGCCGAGATTTTCGTAGGTCACGATCATCCTGTTGGTAAGAACCATGGAATTTGAGCAATTGCAGGTCGTCTTCTTTGAAACAGTCTAATTCCGGATTGCGAAGTGTTTCATCGATACTCCCTCGCAAGAGTTGACTGTTTTGTTTGGCAATTTCTACTTTAGTCGGATCGGTTTTTTCTTTAGCCATGATGTCGTTTATTCAGGGGGGGAATGGCGAGTGCTCTGCAAGTACACTCAGTTCGCAAAGTTAAATTGAAAAATGCAGTCCACATTCGTCTTTGTCGGATTCTGCCCAGCGCCCTTTTCGGACTTCTGATTGAGGGCTGGAGCCAGGGACCGCGCGGGTGCAGTGGAAACAGCTCACGCTTGGGTAGTTTTGCAAATGTAACTGGTTGAAGGGCACTTCATTTTCCTGGATGTATTCCCATACTTGTGCGCGCGTCCAGGTAGCAAGTGGGCAGAATTTCATAAGTTCGTAACGCCAGTCCCATGCAAGAACCGGAATGTCAGAACGCTCTTTGGTTTGGGTTCGCCGCAGGGCTGTAATCCACAAACGATAATTCACAATGTTTTCACGCATTGGTTTTACTTTGCGAATGTTGCAGCACATGTTTGGATTGTTTTTCCAAAGCATGTCGCCGTACGTTTCTCGCTGCTGTTCGATTGAAACAGAAGTTTCCCAAGTCAAGAATTCGAGGTTGGAATATCGCTCGATTAATTTTTGGCGAAGTTGTTTTGTTTCGGGGAAAAAGAAACCAGTGTCGATACAGGCAATCTGAAGTTTAGGTAATTGGTATTCCTCAATTGCTTTGGAACACATGTCCATGAGGGCACAGCCCTCCATTCCAAATGAAGAGGTCATGATGATGGGTTGGTCTGCAAATTTTTGCAGTCCCCAGTTAACCAAGTCTTGCGGCGCACCTGATTCGCCAACCTCCGGCGATCCGGAATTCTCGGTGGATGGAGTGTGAGCATCCTGAACGTTGGGTTGGTCTGGAGTTTCCACGATTGGTAAATTCGATGTGGATTGATCCGGTGCTAAATTTTGACCGCCATCGGTAGGTGAATTTGTGTTGGTCGATTGGTGATTCATAGGAGCTGAAATATTGGTGAGACGCAGGACTCAACAGACTCTATTCGTAGTAATCAACATTCAAGTTTGCTGTGCTCCAATCAGGTCCGGTTCAATGGAAGCAAGCAGTCTCAAGCAATCCACTTGTAAGAGCGGTGGATTAATAAGACTTAAACGTCGACTCGCGAAACGCGGCGAATGCGTTCACTATATGACTTAATACATTAATTTACGGTTTTGAAACAACATCAAGCCATGTGATCGGATGAAATATTTATCCCGATGGTCGTTTAGTGCTCAGTAGGAAATGGACTGAGGTTTTCCGATTGATCCTAGATTTCGTGAAATTTCGATCGCGAACTGAGCGACACGCCCCGTTGCAGGGGATTAAGGGATAGATTTCGCGATAAATTGCGGACGCGAGGTTTAGAGGCCTTGGGTGGCGAACGCCGCGGCACCGTGAGTGATAGCACTTTTTAGAGTTTGTCGTGAGAAATTTTCGGCGTTTTTATATTGATTCATTCTTGCGCAAATCGGGAATAGTGCTGGGGAGTGGTGGTGCCAAAGGATTGGGGGACTTGGATTCTGGCCGCCGTTTGTGATGCGGCTCGGGTTCGGTTGCCCATATTTTCAGTTTTTTCGGCACTTTAGTCATGATTGTGTTGCGCAGCATCGGTATCTACGCGCTTGAGGCAACCAAGATGCTTGTTGAAATCTATGTTAAATTCTAGGTGACCCTCTGTTCGCCTTAACTTCACTAATTCCACCGCGTCCTTGAATTGATCCACTCTTTTGACCAGGAGCTGATTGATCAAGGGAGCTATTGATTCATAGCGGATTGCATCTGATTGGGATTGGAAAGCTGTGATTTAAAGATGAAAGAACCGAATGTATTTGCAAATTTTGTGTCCCAGTTGTGGCAACAAGTTAACGGTACGCGAAGAGCTGAGTGGTCGTAAGTGTGGTTGTCCTCACTGTAAAAAAACGATCCAGATTCCCACCCTTGCGGGTCGGGAAACTCAACCGCCATCTCGCCCCTCAGCAGCAGAGCAGGGCGGGATTCAAATCGATACCAAGCGAAAGCGAACAAATCCGGCTACTCCAGCGCAGGCGGCCTCAACCGGCAAGTTGCCGGGCGCGTCTCATTCTATTGAGGACAGCACGAATGTTGGGATGGTTTTGAGTGGATTAATTGGTGCTGGAACGACTCTTTTGTTTTACGGAGTTCTGATTCCGTTACATCAATTCAAATGGACTGAATTATTTTGGGATCGCGGCTGGGTTCCTTACGTCACGGTGCTTTTGACGTTTTGGTCATTTTCAATTTTGTTTTTGAAGTGGCGGAAGTTACAGTTGCAAAGACGTGCGATGCTTCTCGACGTACTACCGATGGAGCTTTCTGAGGAAATTACGTTTGACACTCTCGATCGTTTTCTCAATCACATCGCAAAGCTGCCGATAGACGGGCAAAGTTTTCTCATTAACCGGGTGGTGCGTGGAATCGAACATTTTCGTGTTCGCAAGAGCACTTCTGAGACCGTCACGATGCTTGGCTCTCAATCCGATATCGACGCTAACAATGTTCTTGGAAGTTATACGCTCGTAAAAGTATTTATTTGGGCGCTCCCGATCATGGGATTTATTGGAACTGTGATTGGTGTAAGTACCGCGATTGCCGGGTTGGCCGGTAGTCTCGAAAACGCTTCGGATGTGTCGGCGATTAAAGGCGCGCTGAATAATGTCTTTGCCGGCCTTGGCACCGCATTCGACACGACGCTTCTCGCTTTGGTTTTGAGTTTGATGGTGAAAGTGCCTTGCTCAGCATTACAAAAAAGTGAAGAAGATCTCATCACCTGGGTCGATGAATATTGCAATGAAAATCTGCTCAAGCGACTTAATGACCGTCGTGAAGGAGGAGCACAGCGTGGCGGGATGGGAACCAGCGGTGTTGATCCGAATGTGATCCGCGATGTTTTTTCTGCGGCGATGAGTGTTTATCACGACCAATGGAATAAGCAGGTAACCGAGATGAACCAAGCCTCTCGTGAACTACAAAAATCATTTACCGCGATCTCGGCAAATACGAGTAAACTTCAGATTGAGTCATTGCAGTCAGGGAAAGCGCTGCAGAAACACTTTTCCGGTTTGGAGAGAGGGCTTTCGGAATTGAGCGGCGTACTTGAAAAACTAGGCGGACAACAAGTGGTTGTTCAGCAAGTGCCGGGTAAGCAGCGCGGTTGGTTTGGCGGAAAACGCTAGAGAATAACTTAGTCCAGAAATTGCAATTTAATTAAAAATTGATACGAGAGGGGGGAATATGGGAAGGCGTCAAGAGAGTGGTGATAACGAAGTTTCCCTCTTTCCGTTTCTAAGTATCCTTGCCTGTATCATTGGTGTTTTGACATTGATGATTTCGACTCTAGCACTTTCACAGATGGATACCGAGGCAGTGGTTGCCGCGGAAGCCTACGAAAAGCTCGAAGAAGATCTTGCTGCGAGTGAGCTTGAAATCAGTGATTTAACGAAGCAAGTTCAAGCGGAATCTGGAAAAACTGAGGCGGCGAAAAAGAGAAGCGAGCTTCTTAAGCTCAAGCGAGAGAATGCCGGAACGCAGGAGCTGTTTCTTGTCGCCCGGGAAGAGGCAACTCAGCTAGAAACAAAACTCGATCCGGCGGCGACCGAACTAAAGCAGGAACCGCTGGAGGCGTTGGCCGCGGATTTGCAGGGCTATCTCGAACAGATTGCTCAATTTAAAAAAGAGTTGGCTAACCGTGAGCTTCCCCCGGAAGAAGGTGAGTTTTCTGTTTTGCCTGGCGGAAGTGGTGTTGGTGTAGTTCCGCGATTTATCGAATGCACGTCGAATGAATTAGTGCTTCACCATCTGGCTCAACCAGTACGCGTCCGCGTCAATGCAATCGAAACCAATAAAGAACTTCTGAAGTTATTAAATGAGGTTGCTGGAACCGCTGGAGGGAAAGTGATTTTTTTGGTTCGTGAAGACGGCGTTTTTGTTTATCGACGCGCAAAGAGGTTCGCTGATTCGCTTGAGGTAGAGAATGGGAAATTGCCAGTCTTGGGACAGGGGCGAATCAATCTTCAGTTTTTTCGGGGAAAGTAGTCATGCGTCGAAAAAATGGAAATGACGACGAAGGAGCGATGGACTCGCTCCTCGATACCATGACAAATGTCGTGGGGATTCTGGTAATTGTGTTGGTGGTTACCCAGTTGGGCGTGGGGGATGCGGTTAGTCGAATCACAGATTCAATCAAGGTTGATCCTGAAGAATTTGAGGCGAAGAAAAATAAATTGACGGCACTTCAGGAAACGCAAACGCTTCTAAAATTAGAAGTTGATCAGCTTAAACAAGACGTCGGCCAAGATCAGGCTCAGGTCAGTCTGGAACTTGAACAGCTCAAGAAGAAACATAGTGAAGAGTTACTTAATCTTGCAAATTTAAAAAAGAAGAATCTCTCAATTAAAACCGCCATCAAGCAAGCGGAATCAGAGAAGGTAAAGCGGAAAGAGATCGAAGCTGAAATTAAAAATTCGCTGGAGGAAGTGGCTAGTTTAAAGGCCAAGTTGGACCAAACACCTGAGCGAGAGGTGCTGCCTGGTCGAGAGATGCGATTGCCAGACCCCCGCCCAGCGCCACCGGGATTAGTTCCATTTCGATTCATCTGTTACAACAATCGAATTTATCCATTCAATGATTTTTCGACGCTTCAAAAAATTGCCAATGAAAAAGCCAAGAGCCTCAAATCTAGAATGCGAAATGATCCAGTAAAGGGGATTGATCCAGATCGATTCATTAAAGACTTTTCGAGATCTCCCATCCGAAATAAGAACGTTGAATTGACGGTCACGAAGCACCCGGATAGACGGCCACGAATCTCATTCACTCCGCTGGAACGTGGAGGTGCTTCGGTGCGAGATATCGAACGCAAAGGAACTCGATTCAATAAAGACTTGGCCGCGCTTGATTCGTCCCGCTATTACCTTGAGTTTTGGGTGTGCGGTGATAGTTATGATGTCTACATGAGTGCGCGAGCGAAAGCAGAGGCACTCGACTTAGCGGTGGGATGGTTGCCTCAACCGCCGGGATGGAAGTACGTCAGTGTACTTCAAGGCATTCAGCTTGGGCCTGCGCCTGAGCCAGTCGTGGTGAAGAAAAAACCGCCAGGCGTGACCCCGGCCAAACCCGCGCCGCCCAAAAAACCTGCAAATGTGATCGACTAATTATTACTGTCTGACGACACAATTCGATTTTGTTGCGTTTGCTGTTTCAAGGTTTGTTTTCGTTCCCCAAGGGCGCTTGGGTGATTGTCTGCCCCATCAAGTAAGCGGTAGGTAAAGTAAGTGTAAAAAATGTGTTCTAATTTGGTTTCTCAACGTTTCTCATTCGAATGTCGTTGTAACGCCTTGATAATAAAACGATAGTCCCTCTGGATCAAATACATTGCAGCACTGATTGTTTCGTTGGAGGATATGAGCTCATGACATATCTGGTTTTAGCTGGTTGGTTACTTTTGATTCATGTACTTGCTTGCATGTACGTGATTCGAAGTGTGTCTAGCGGTTCTGAAAACAGCGGTGCTGACAAAAGCAGTTCTGACAAAAGCAGTGAAGGTGGTAGTGCGAGTGAACGCTTTGCTCGCGATTTGGCTGCTAGTAATCGATTTGCGGATTACCTCCGTTGGTCCGGAGCGATTAGCGTTAAGCAGTTTATATTTATTTCAGGGGTTCTTAAAAAGGCAGCGAGCGAGGGGTTCAAGTCGATTCCGGCGTCAAAGCCGTCAGCTACAGCTGCGGATTTAAGTTCTGGCAACAAGGAATTGGAAACGCAAGCGGTAGCGAAGGCCGTCGTTGTGACCAAGGTCTTGGCCGATGAACCGACGGTTGCCGCGACAGAAACTCCTGTTCATCCGCTTCAGGTGCCGATACCACCACAGGCGTCAAGCGTTCCGACGGTTGCTAAGCAAGATCCACCAAGACAACCTGCGGCGGTCGCTCCGAAAGACCTGCCCGAGGGGGGGGCAAAACCGGCGCCTTGGGATTTGCCTGATCCACCGTCACGTGAACCGCGTCGGACCTTCTCCGAAGTGATGTCCACGTTTATGCAAGAAAAGAATATGCGTTGGGGCGAACTTGCCAGCGGAATCATGATTGTCTTGAGTGCGGTTGGGTTGGTCGTAAGTCTTCGTGAAACACTCGAGAACACAGTTCCCTACTTCTCGGCGTTGCTCTTTATGTTGATCACTGCGGCAATTCATGGCGCGGGAATTTACACGCTGAAAAAATGGAAACTGCGCAATACGAGTCGCGGAACACTTGTGATTGGTTTGTTGCTGGTGCCAATAAATTTTGTAATGGCTTGCGTGTTATCGGATCACCGGCCTTTGAGCGATCCTTGGTTTTGGGTTGCCGTCTTTACTGGCGTCAGTGTATTTTCATTTATCACCTGGCATTCGAGCAAAGCCTTGTTGCGTCGTGGTAATCAACCGATGTTCATTGCAGTCCTAGGGTGTGGTCTAGGCACATTGTTTTTAAATCGCACGATTGACCTCGACCTGCCAATTGTATTTTCTAGTCTCTTTACTCTTCCAATTCTGGCAAGCTTTTTGATTGGCTCTTGTGCGTTTGACAATCGTCAGTGGGAACGCCAGCATTGGACGGTTAGTGCGCAAAATCGTTTGTGGTTGCTGTTTGGAATCGCAATTGCTTCGGCGGCATCGGCTCTCTCGATTGGTGTTTATCGATCTGGAATGAATTTTGGAAGGATTTTGGTTTTTGCACCAACCCTGTCAATAATTTTTTTGACGACGTTTAGATTTGGTGCGCGGATGCATGAGGTGACTCTTGCAAGGTGTGCTAGTTTGCCGGACAGCGATAATGAGTCGGTGCCCTTGTACGGTCTGTCGGTAAAAGTGCTCGGTCCAATCTTGCTGGGTATTACGCTGTTAAGTGCTTTGACCAATCCAACGGTATTTCTTTTGACTTCGCTTTTGGTTGCAATCGGATTTTTTGTGATCATTGTTAGGGATCAGAGTCCTCAGTGGTTACCCGTTGTCTATGCTTTGTTTGCGGCGTCGACCATCGTAGGTGTCAATTTGTTTTCCGGAACTTTTGTTTGGGAAGAAATAGTTCCGTTGCCAGTATTTATGACTCAAATTGTCAATGGAGTAACGGGGCTACTGTTGCTGTTTCTCGGTGCCTGTATTGGCGTTGCCAACATTGCTTTGAAACGACTTTTTCCCAGTAGCTTCGATCCTGACTTTATTAAACGAGGCTGGCTGACGGGTGCCGGAGTCTTTTCAGTGGGACTTGTGTGTGCCTTGGTTGCCAGCGCGATTCATCGCGAAAGTGTTTTCGATACAGGAGTTGCCAGCGCTCTGTTAGTGTTGGCGGCAGTCGGATTATTAGTGATTACGTTTCGAGCCAATGATAGTGAGTCAGCGATTAAATGGCAGTTGCCAATTGTCAGTACACTATTTTTGCTCGGCGCGCGGACTCATTTGATTATCTGGGATCTTACCTTCGAGCGGATGGTGCCGGGAGCTTTTGCATTGCCGCTGCTGCCTTGGCTCATTGTTGCAGTTCTAGCTTCAGGTTTACTGACATCACTGTCCTGGGGGCTGCCTGTCCGTCTTCGTTCGGACACCACGAGCAGCACTGTCGTTACGTGGTTGAGCTG
>JAAEMV010000737.1 GCA_024225195.1 Planctomycetaceae bacterium
GCATCGCTTCTGCCACGCTGGAATTCGGTTGATGGGCCACGACCAGTGTACTGGCCATCTCAGTACCCTTTTTGCCGGCGGCCCGAATCCTCGGAATCCGGCCAATGACAGGGGCTCTAAAGATATCGACAATTTCAGTGGGACTGCGGAAACTGTGATCAGCCCGGTCGATCAGGATCGCCAAACCACAACCCAGTATTAGTGCGAGCATTGCTCCACCCACCAAATACTGCAAGAGGTTGGGAGCCACTTTTGCTCCGACCGCCGGTTGATCGACCATGCGGACGCGGACGTTGTTGTAGTTGTCTGCAAGAATATCAATACCGGAAAGACTGTCCAAAATAGATCTTACTGCCGACCGTTTCTCCTCAATTTGCGATTTCAAAAAATTAACCTCGTCCACCTGCCTAGCCATTTTGCTGGCTTCGAGTTCGATTTCTGAGAGAGCAGTCCGTGTGTCTGTGGTTAATGCGAGCAACCGCTGACGCTCCATGTCCAAAGCAGTCGCGTACATGCCCAGCCACTCTTGTTCGTCCTTGCGTTTTAGGTTTTCAATTTCAGCGGCCCGCTTCTTCGAGTCATCGGTTTCCGATTCGTTGGTACTAACCGTCAACCACTGCCCGCGAACGCCCTCCAGCTCTTGAGACAGCTGGTTCTTTTTGGCTGTCCAAAGACGGACCTCTTGATCGACATTCAAGATTTCCTGGTGTCGCGGCCCATATTTGGCCAACAATTTCAATTTTGCGGAACCCAGCTCCATCAAGCGGGCTTCGATGGCCGACACCTGCGATTGCAGTAATGCCATCTTCTTGTCGAGTTCACGCTCTTCACGCGATTCTAATTTTTCATAGGAAGTTTGCCGGTTTGAGCTGTCCAGCGAATTGGTCTTTTCCATGCCGATATAATCTCGCCCGGTGTAAGCCACAACCCGCAGAGCCTTGAAATCCCCTGCTGCTTGAGCCTTTTTGAGCAACTCCAGACGGGCCAAGATATTTCTCAGCTCAGTCTGGTATCCTTGGTCCAAGAGACGCAACTGATTCAATTTATCAACGTGCGGATTGGTAACCTCACCCTGCGCATCCCGACTGGTAACCCCCATCGAGTTCAAGAGCTCCAAATAACGTTTTTCTGCTAGATCTTTCTCATCCAGCATTCGTCGTTGTAATTTGGTGATTAACTCAACGGACTCATCGCCAGCCGCTTTTGTATTTTCGTCGATCTCTTTCACAAAAGCGTCAAATACGTTATTCAAAATACCCGGTAATTCCGCGGCGTTCGGCCCGACCAAGGAAATATTTAAGGTATCCGTGCCTTTCTCATCTGCATAAATATTTAACGAGTTTTGCAAGACGTTCACCGCACGACCACCGGACAATGCGAGCGCGTCTGTTTTCTGTAAGTCGGCATCCTCGATCGCCCTCCCCAAAACGGCTTGGCTGCCGAACAGACCCGCGTATTTTTCCATCGAGATCGTCTGCTTAAAAGCCTCCTCGCCCACCATGGTCGGCGGAGCCTGAGACCAAATCATCAATCTGGCCCGGGATTGGTACAACGGTTCGGCCTGCTGGAAGGCTAAGTAACCAATTCCGGTGCCGATTATTGCAAACAAGATTACTACGTATTTCCGGCGCAACAGCGGGCCCAAAATATCGAAATTCTGGGTACCACCCCCATGTTGGCCAAGAGATTGTTGAGGAGGCCCCATTCTCATTGCGGAACGCTGAGCGATAGGCCCAGTACCGGTCGGTTGTTCAGGTTGAGCAATTAAGTTCATCTGCTTCTATCTTCTCGTGATGTAAATCGCAAAGGTGCTAAATCAGAATTCGCTCGGAAGCCGCTTGTTTAAGTCACCCCAGATTCAACAGGGCAATAAAACGCCAGTCGGTCTTCCTTTTCTAGTGCCCGTTCTATCGATCGAAATTTCGGAACGCGTACTTTTGAGGACGGCAGGAATGTTGACTCAAAAAAAGTTCAATGCATGAGTTGCGTGGTAGGGAGTAGTACAAACCCTTTTTTGCTCATTCGTGGAGCATAAATGTTAACACGAAGCGGGTCTTAGAAAACGCCTCAATTTTGAAACAAAGAAAAAAAACCGCGAATCCTGATCAGCA
>JAAEMV010000738.1 GCA_024225195.1 Planctomycetaceae bacterium
AAAGGCTTTTGCAGTTTCTGGGTTTTGGTGAAAACTCTTAAAATTGGATTGATAAAGCGATTTCAGTAACTTAATCTCTTCCGAATCCGGCGAGCGAGAAAGAGCCAGTTGATAGAGTCGCTCCAAACGAACGGAAAATTCAGCGTTTGGAGTGAGAGAAAGTGTTCGAGCGGCCAGCATTCTTGCCGCTTCAATAAATATAGGGTCGTTCATCAATACCAGTGCGGCCGAAGGCGTATTGGAACTTGGTCGTTCCGCGGTGCACTCCTCTCTAGATGGCGCGTCGAAAGCTTTTAAAGTTGGGTGCAGAAACATCCGTTGCCAATGAATGTAGACGCTTCTTCGCCATTGATCAGCGTTGGAGGTTGGTTGATACCTACGCTGTGGAAAATTGAGGTGTTGGTAATATTTTGCAGGCTGAGCAGGTTTAATACTCTTGCCCCCCACCGTCTCCAGGTTCAACAGTCCCCCAACGGACAACGCATTATCACGGATCAGCTCTGCCGGCAGGCGGTATCTGGACTGATGGGAGAAATATTGGTTGTACGGATCGATTTCAGCAGCCTTCGATGACGGAATGGATGACTGTTGATACGTTTTGCTGCTGGCAATTTCCCTAATCAACTGTTTAACGTTCCAACCGCTTTCGATAAATTCCAACGCAAGTCCATCGAGAAGGTCGGCGTTACTAGGTGGAAAGCCTTGTCCGCCAAAATCGTCCAGTGATCTCGAAACGCCGCTGCCCATCAAAAGGTACCAAAATCGATTTGCAAAAACTCTCGCAGTCAAAGTACCGTTGCCAGATTCCGCGTTCGTTAGCCAATTCGCCAAATCCATTCGGTTCGGCGTAGTCGACGTTTTAATTCCACCCAGAAAGCTGGGAATTGCCGGGGCCACAATTTCACCAGTTTCATCCATCCAATCGCCGCGCGCAAGTACTCGGGTTACTCTTGGAGTGGCCAGCGATTTCGATATCATTGTCCACCGGCCTCGCTTTTCGATATCTGATTTTGTTTTATCAAGCTTCTTTTTGACAGTCTCAACTGACTCGATTTCTTGGTTTAACTCATCGATTTGATTGAAATGAATTGACTGTTTCGGCGCCGGTTTTGGTGGATCGTCGGCTTGGGACGCGGCTTGTTCAGTTTGCTTTTCGCTGAGCTTTGTAACTTCTGAGAGTCTTTTCTTCAGGCTGGCCAGTACTTGGTTAACTTCTTTTAGTTTTTCTGCAACTGCGTCCAATTCAATGCGATCTGCTTTTGGCAGCACTAATATTTCCGGCGGTCGTTTGGTTGGCAGGGAATTTGTACCGACTTTGAAATGGGCTTCATCATCGATATCTGCGAAGAAAGCTGAGAGAGAATAGAAATCACGGATGGTATAGGGGTCGTACTTATGGTCATGACATTGGGCACAGCCAACGGTTGCTCCCATCCAGACGAGCGAAACATTTCGGACTCGATCGGCCGCATAAATTGCCGAATACTCGCGAGGTTGCAAACCGCCCTCGTGCGTGGTTTGAAGCAGCCGGTTGTACCCGGATGCAATCAACTGAGACTCGCTTGGATTTTCAATTAGGTCTCCAGCGATTTGTTCCCGGGTGAACTGATCGAACGGCAGGTTCGAATTGAAAGCGTTGATCACCCAATCACGGTATGGCGAGATGTTGTGAGGTTGATCGCCGTGGTAACCAACGGTGTCGGCATATCTTACTAAATCAAGCCAATAAATTGCCATCCTTTCCCCAAATTGAGGCGAGGCGAGCAGTTCATCGACAACCCGATTAAACGCATCTGGCCGCTCGTCGGCCAAAAACGAATTGATTCTATCCGGGTTCGGTGGAAGCCCCGTCAAATCAAAATAGACTCGGCGCAGAAGCGTTCTCTTATCAGCAGGTGGAGACGGAGTTAGACCGCCACGCTTGAGATCAACGGCAACGAGTTCGTCTATCCAACTACCTTTGTCAGAACGGTTTCTCGAGTTCTGCGGAAGAGGTTTGACGTAAGCCCAAAATTCAGACCAATTAGCACCTTGCTGAATCCACCGAGTAAGGGTCTCAATTTCGGCCACCGTAAGGGGCTTATGTGCCTCAGGGGGAGGCATCAGAACGTCAGGATCCA
>JAAEMV010000739.1 GCA_024225195.1 Planctomycetaceae bacterium
GACTCATACTATTGGAAAAATCGTACTAAGTGGGGACCTAATTGGGGAATATCCACATCTGGTAACGATTGACCTGCAACACGCCGGTATAAATACGGCTGATCTCCAGGGGTTTTACCTCAGTTGAGCGTCGCGCCTCGAGTCGACAAGAAGCTCATAGACCGCAATAAAGATAAACAATTATAATCTCTACACCTCACCCACGTGTCATTCCTTAAGCGTCGTCCTGTATCAACACATGGCGCACTCGGCTTAAACCTGAAGCCCAGGGAACCTGAACACGATTGCAAAACACCACGAGGATAGACAAAGGAACCACGATGCCGGGAGGGAAAAGAGACCAAGAACAGCGCCCTAGAACCAATTCACCAGCCAGTAACACGCGTAGCCGATCAAGGATAAGCAACCCCGCAGATATCGACGAAAACACGCGTAGCCGATCAAGGACGAGCAGTCCTGCAGATGTCGATGCAAACACGCGTAGCCGATCAGGGACGAGCGATCCTCCTGTGGCCGCTAACGAGCGGGAAGAAAGCGCGTCGGAAAGAGAATCATCTGGAGAAGACAGCGTAGAGGACGAAGAGGAGGTAAACGAGTCCTCAAGAACCGAAGAGACCGCCCACCAAGGAGAAGTCGCAACGAACCAGAGAAGGGGGGACGTCAACGCGGAGGACGTCTGTATTTGTCAATACTGCGACCAAATGTTCACCACAACAGAAAGACTGGAGAGACATACTCTAGCGGTTCACGGGTCACTACAACCTCAACACCATATGGAACCCCAGCTGGACCCAGCAGAAGAAATTCACAGGGATCTAGAAAAAATGCTAGACACCCGCATCATAGCAGCGGAAAACGCAGGGCGCATCATCAATAAACGGATGAGACACACGAAGGAACACCTAAATACCCACAACCTCACCAGGCTAAAAACAGCGATTGATCAGTTACAGACAGCGCGAAAAAGGGTGGAGGAGACGTATAAGGAGGCCGCAAGACACGATGAGAAAAAGAGCAGTAAAGACAAAGCATACGCTGGGAGATGTCATAAAAAGAAAACGCAATTGGTCCTAAAAACGGACAAGAAAATAGATAAAGCACAGAGACTTCTCGACGAAAAATCAGTCGAAGTAAAAGAGAATTCCCCAGATGAAACGAAAAAGATGTGTCCGAACCTTAAACCAACGACGAAATTGTCGGATGAGATGACGCTAGAGGAGCAAGATGCATGGTTCAAAGAATTCCTATCGTACTACACCTGGAACGAAAGTGTCCTCAAAACACGACCATACGAAACGAGGATACAGGTCCTGTTAAACTGTATTAGCCCGAGCTTGGTCACGCTGTTGTCGACGGACTCAACGATGGTCACAGATGACGGCCAATTCAGAGGAATCGAAATCGTGAGAGAATCGCCAAAGGGAAACTGCCTTACAAAGCTAAGGGAGTACCTACTAGCGGAAAACCCGATTCACCTGCGTCGACACAAGCTGCAGCAATACACACAGCATGAAGGACAGAAGTTCTCTGTCTGGTGGGCAGCCAAGCTAAACCTGGTCAAGATGTGCAACCTAGAAAAAGGACTGAGCAGAGAAGATATGTTGGTCTTAGAGCTCATAGGTGGCGTATTCGACGAAAACTTACGAACGGAGTTAATTCGCAGATCAGGCGAGGCAGATTACGAAGGACTACTCAAGATAGCGAAGAACTGGCACACATCAGAGATCACGATAAAGGGGCTCGCATCAGAGGGGACGGATGAAGCGGCGAGGAAGGCAATCTCGACGTATAACCAAAGGAAGGCCGAAGACTGGAACGAGAGAAACAAAGTCCAGGCCCCGGCAAACCAGCAAAGGAACGTGGCGCCGGGGGAAAATAACCGCCCTGTATGCAGAAACTGCGATGACAAACACCAGAGAGGAGAGTGCCCAGCATGGAGGAAAGAATGCTACGCATGCAGAGAATTAGGCCATTTTGCAAGAGTCTGTGCCCGCAGAGGAGGCAGAAACAGTAGAGAAGAAACCCCAAGACGAGGACGAGAAAACTATCCGCGGAGAAACGAGCGGCAAGGAAATGCCAGGACAGTAAGATATAACACAGACGAAATAGAGGGGGCCACGGTGTCGGAAAACGAAGAAATTGGACGAATTGGGTCGATAAAAGTAAAAGAAGTAGTCTCGAAAGAAAACTCACGACCAACGCCGATGATGCGCAACGTCATGATAATACCTGACGGCCAGGGCACGGCGTGCAAAAAGGACTGCCTACCCGACACAGGATGCACGCAGTCTCTCATATCGGAAGACATCGTACGGGAAACTGGAATGAAAATAGACACAAATACGAAAAAGAAGATAAGGGCAGTCAACGACCAAAAACTGGAGTGCTCGGGCACGGCAACATTCACGGCAAAATACGAAGGGCGAACAGCCGTCGTCTCGGCCCTGGTGTCATCATCGATACAGGATGAGATACTATTGAGCTGGAAGGAGTTAGTCAAACTGGGGGTAATACCGATCTCCTTTCCCCACGTGGAGACAAAAGCTAAGAACGCGACAACCTACAGCCCACCGATAGCAGGCGCAACATCGAAAACAAAGAGAATGATAGACTCATTTGACGACATATTCGATGAGTTCGACACGCCCAAATCAATAACAAGACCGGGGACAAAGGGAGAAGGAGGCGACGCCATCGTAAAACCAGTGAACGTATGCACCCCGAGAAAAACCGCATGTGGGTCCCAAGAGGCAGCGGAACAGAGACTGAACGACGAAAGTAAAGGGGTCATCGAAAAGACATCAAAACCCACCGACTGGTGCTCAGCATTATCATTCGCTAAGATACGAAACCACGGAATGCGATCAGTCCTAGACTCGGCACAACTCGAAAAATATGTCAAGAGAACAACACATCCATTCCCCTCGCCGAGTAACATTGTAGCGTCGATTAGCAAAAGCTCCAAATGCTTCGCGGTATTCGACACCATGAAAGAACATCAGCAGGTTCCTCCAATAAAATCGGAAAACCTAACAACATCCACCAAGGAACGGGGACGTTACCGACACACGGGAGCGTCGGTGGGAATGGTCCCATCGGGCGGCGGATTTCGCCATAAGACGGATGGGGCCCTGGCGGACTTGGAGGGCGTGCACGAATCGATGGCCGACATTTTAGTCTGCGCGAACAATTTCGAACAACTCCACGAAAGGATAAGAGCGGTGTTCGAAAGATGCGGAAAGTACGGCATAACGCTTTCCAAAGATAAATATCAATTAGGTCCGGAAGTCAAATTCGCAGGCTATATCATTAACGGAAAAGGAACAAGACAGGATCCCGAATTCCTAAACGCCACAACCCCAAACAGATTAACGGACCTCAGGGGCCTCACGAGAATGGTGAACGAATACACAGACCCAGCGGGACTGATCCAGACGTACACGGGCTTCCGCAGAGCAATACCAAAGCATCACAACATACCGCGACACGAGGAGCTTAATCCCACGCAGCAACAACAGCGGTTACGACAAAAGACGGAAGCGACCACACCAACCTACGATCAGCAAGTAAAACAACGAGTTAAAGAGTACGAGGGACTACGAGGGCAAGTGGCCTACGATCATCTCAAAAGGGCCAGGTGGAAGATCGTACGAGGTCGTCATCGAAGGAAGACTAAAACTACGGAACTAGGGGATCTTACGACCGATACCAACACAGACCAACACGACGATGCCAGGCGGACGCAAAGCTCTGACCAGGCGGAGATACGACGGAGATACCCCGCACAAAACCCAATGCGAAGAAGATTATTTAGCGCAATTTAATGTTATGTAGATTTTAAATACGAGATGTAAAATCTGGGGGAGATGGGGAATATCCACATCTGGTAACGATCGACCCGCAGCATGCCGATATAAATACGGCCATCTCCGGGGGTTTTAGCTCAGTTGAGCGTCGCGCCTCGAGTCGGCAAGAAGCTCATGAACCGTAATAAAGGAAACCAATTATAATCTCTACCTCGCCCACGTGTCATCCCTTGTGCGTCGTCCTGTATCA
>JAAEMV010000740.1 GCA_024225195.1 Planctomycetaceae bacterium
GCCGAGGCGAAATCCCAGGCTTCCGTTGCACCTAGAGTGCAGTCTGAAAAGAAACGAAATGAAGAGGTGCAGGAAGTTGTTTCTGTAGCGAGTCAGTCCTCCTTGGGCAAGCAATCCAAAGTCAAACAGCCCAAAGTTCAGAAGCCCAAAGTTCAGCAGCCCAAAGTCAAGAAAAAGCGCAATAACCAGCAGGTTGCGGCGGATTCGGAATCTCCAAAGAAGGCAAAGGCTGTTTCGGAGCGAGATCCGTCTCCTTCGGAAATTTTAAAGCAGATGGCGGAGGCGTCCCGCGCTAAAGAAAAACGTCGGCTTGAAGATCTCCAAGCGTCCGAAGCGAGCCCTTCGATTGAGGTTCCTGAAATGTTCGAATCCGTGAAGATGTCGAAGTCTCAGCGTCGAAAGCAGCGAAAGCTAAAAAAGCAACAGCGCCGAGCGGCTTGATTCTGGGTTGTCGCTTCTCCTTCACCTGAGCACGTTGTTCGCCTAAGATATCGGGTTCAACCCCTGATTAGAAAGTCTGTGTAGAGGCTTGCGTTCTTAAGGCTTGCATTCCTCTTACGAGACCTCAGGCTTATTACTAATTTAACATCCGCTATCGATAGACGACGATTTCATGACGATTCGCACACGCTTTGCTCCAAGTCCAACTGGTTACCTCCATATTGGAGGCGTCCGAACGGCACTTTTTAATTGGTTGTTGGCAAAACAGGCGGGGGGGCAGTTTATCCTTCGCATTGACGATACCGATACTCGCCGAAATTTGGATGAAACGTTGCAGCCGATTCTGGACGGTTTTAATTGGTTAGGCTTGGATTGGGACGAAGGGCCGGAGGTCGGTGGCCCTCACTCGCCATATTTTCAATCTCAACGGCTGGTGAACTATCAGGCTGCGGCCAAAAAGTTGTTGGCATCAGGGCATGCGTATCGGGATTATTCTAGTCCGGCAGAAATGGCGACCGAACGCGAAGCGGCAGAAAAGGAAAAGCGAGATTTTGTTTACAGCCGGACCTGGATGGCTGAGTCGGATGAACAGGCCGCAGAATTTGAATCGCAAGGGCGTTCGTTTGTGGTGCGTCTGAAAATGCCGCGTGACGGAAAGTGCGAGTTCCACGATCTTGTGCGCGGCGATGTTTCTTTTGACTGGGGGCGAGAGGCGGACCATGTCATCCAAAGAGGCGATGGGACGTGTCTTTATCATCTCGCCAATGTTGTTGACGACCACGACTTTGACGTGACTCATGTTGTACGCGCCGTTGAGCACTTATCGAACACGCCAAGGCAAATTTTCATTCTGCAGTCTCTTGGTTATGAAATGCCTCAGTACGCACATATCCCATTTGTCGCGGAACCGGGAAGCAAGAATAAATTAAGTAAAAGGAAGATCGACCAGTATTTAAATAACAAAGATTTTAAACGTCTTTATCAGGCTGGTGCTGAAATTGCCAAACGAATCGGCGTCGAGGCAGATCCCTATTCCTTTAATCCTGTGCTGGTTGATTTTTACCGCGACATTGGATTTCTCCCGGATGCGGTTCTGAATTATCTCGTCCTACTCGGTTGGTCGCTTGACGATAAAACAGAGGATTTCTCACGCGAAGAAATGCTGAAGTATTTTTCAGCTGATCGGATCGTGCGGAGTGAAGCCAGCTTTGATTGTCAAAAGCTGTTGTCGTTCCAGGCAACTTACATGAACGCATTGCCTTTGAAGCAAAAGACAAAAATGTGTCTTGGGTTTTTGCAAAAAGCGAATTTAGTTAGCGATCCGGTTGAGTGCGAGCAGGGAGATTTGATTTCTCGAATTGTTGAAGCTGCGGGTGACCGGATCTGCATGGCTGGCGATATTTTGAAGTTTGATACGTTCTTTATTGCCGACCAAAACATGGAATTCGACGACAAGCCGTTTCAAAAACGAATGGTTAAACCGGCCAACGCTGGTTTTTTATTAGCTGAATTCAATAAGATTTTGAATACCACTGATGATTTTGAGGCTGCCGCTCTAGAAACCACACTTCATGGATTCTGTGAAACTCAGGGGATTGTCGTGGGCGACGTTATTCACGCACTTCGCGTCGCCGTCACGGGAAAGGCAGCTGGCTTTGGAATGTTTGACACCATGGCAATCCTTGGTCGCGAGCGGACTTGCAATCGAATTCAAATCGCTTTGGATGAACTGGCAAAGCGTGTGGAAGCGAACCAGTAGAGTTGAATAACGATTTCGCTGACTGAGTATTGGAAATATCGTTTCCCGGGATGTCAAACTAAATTGCTGTGATCGCCGGAGTGAAGCTCTGCTGGAATAGCATTGGGTAGAAACAGTTTAGCGCCCGTTTTGCCATGTAGCGTGCATTGTTCGTTTTGAACTTTGAGCCAGCTTCCTTCGCGCAATCCGAGGACCGGAGTGCTATTCTCTTCGTGGAATTCTGCAATGCGTTGCTCGCGAGTTTCTCCTTTGTGGGTTGAATTTGGGTCTGCATCAATAAAGTGCGGGTTGATTTGAAACGGGATAAAGTCCAATGCCTCGAACGAGGGAGGTTCCACGATTGGCATGTCGTTGGAGGTTCGAATCGTTGGGCAAGCCATGTTGGTTCCCGCGGAACTCCCCAAATAGGGAGTTCCCCTCCCCTGCACTGCCTCGCGAAGGGGTTCTCTTAGTTGAAGATCGTAGATTGTCTTCAGAAGCCGGAAGGTGTTACCTCCGCCAATAAAGATCGCTTCCGCTTGTTGCACGCTGGCTGTAACGTCAGTCGCGTTGTGTATTGAATTGACCGCTATGCCGATGGGCGCCAGGGCCGACGCAACAAGATCGGCGTATTGCTGATGATCTTTGAGGGCGTAAGGTACAAATAGAAGCGATTGGCAGCCTTGCAGATGTTCCGCGATGGCTTCTCGGCAGTGCTCGAGGAATTCGGTGCCGTGCACACGAGAGCTGCTGATTAAAAGTAAGTTTCGCATCTTGAGTTGTTCCTTCGGCTGTCGGTGTTTACGGTCCTTGTCGAAAAAACAGTGGACTCGACTGTTGGGATTGTAGCCGAGTTGTTGTGAGGGCTGAATCGGGTTCTTACTGATTCCTGAGAGAACGGGTTGATTCAGCCGAAAAAGGGACTTCCCCTCGCTCAAAATTGCTTTTTCAGTTACGATTCGAGGCGAACGTTGGTGTCAAATGAAGTGTCCTCAATCGCAAGCTTTGCAACAATATGAGAGTTTATCTGTTATGAACGAGTCCGAGCACAAATCGCTAGATTTTATTCGCCAAAGGGTTTCCGACGATGTTGCTAACGGCAAGAACGACGGACGCGTTCACACGAGGTTTCCGCCAGAGCCTAATGGTTATCTTCACATTGGGCATGCAAAATCCATTTGTCTTAATTTCGGATTGGCCGAGGAGTTTGGCGGGAAATGCAACCTGCGTTTCGATGATACCAATCCCGAAAAAGAAGACACTGAATTTGTTGATGCAATCCGTGAAGATATTCGCTGGTTGGGATTCGATTGGGATGAAGAATATTTTGCATCGGACTATTTTGAAAAACTCTATAACTGGGCAATTGACTTAATTAAGCAAGGCAAAGCTTACGTTTGTGACCAAACGGTTGAGGAAGTGCGCGAATATCGTGGGGGCTGGGATAGGCCAGGGAAGAATAGTCCTCATCGGGACAGGACTGTTGAAGAAAACCTCGACTTGTTTTCTCGAATGAAGGATGGCGAATTCAAAGACGGTGAAAAAACACTGCGTGCCAAAATTGACATGAATTCCGACAATATGAATTTGCGGGATCCAGCGATGTATCGAATTCGTCATGCGACTCACCATCGTACTGGCGATCAGTGGTGCATTTACCCCAATTACGATTGGGCTCACGGGCAAAGCGATTCAATCGAAGGCATAACGCATTCAGTTTGCACACTCGAGTTTGAGCAGCACCGCCCTCTTTATGACTGGTACATTGGTCAACTCGAGGTACATCATCCGCAGCAGATCGAGTTCGCAAAACTGGTTATTTCCAACACGATGATGAGCAAACGTAAGCTAACCGAGTTGGTGGCCGGTGGCTTTGTTGAGGGCTGGGATGATCCGCGGATGCCGACCATTTCCGGGTTTAGAAGAAGAGGGTTTACTCCGGAGTCGATTCGTAGTTTTACAAAACGCGTTGGTATCACCAAGCACAACAGCACAACTGATATTGCTCTTATGAATCTTTGTATTCGTGAGCACTTGAATCGAATTGCCCCGCGTGTGACTGGTGTTCTCGATCCGCTCAAAGTTGTGATTGAGAATTATCCAGAAGGTGAATTTGAGATGCGGACGACGGGGGTCAACCCAGAGGACGAAAACGCCGGAACGAGAGAAGTGCCGTTCGGTCGAGAGTTGTACATCGAGCGATCCGATTTTATGGAAGACGCTCCTAAAAAGTTTTTCCGTTTGACTGTAGGTGGAGAAGTGCGATTGCGAAACGCATTTTTTCTCAAATGCAATGAGGTGGTTAAGGACGAAACAGGCGAAATCGTTGAGTTGCGGTGTACTTACGATCCTGAAACTTCAGGTGGTAAGGCTCCAGATGGACGCAAGGTTAAGGGAACCATTCACTGGATTTCGGCCGAGCATGCGATCGATGCCGAGGTGCGGCTCTACGATGTTATGTTCGAAAATGAAGACCCATCTGATGTTCCCGAGGGAAAAGATTGGAAGGACTTGATCAATCCCAATGCTTTGGTTGTGAAACAAAATGCCAAAGTGGAGCCGATCTTGGCCGAAGCGAACGCAGGGGATCCCTTTCAGTTTGTAAGGAACGGGTATTTCTGTGTCGATTCCAAGGATTCTCAACCGGGAAAACTCGTGTTTAATCGGACGGTTACGTTGAAAGATGCCTGGTCAAAACAGCAGAAAAAAGGTGGCTCGCCAAAGTGATCTTAAGGCCTCGGTCGCTAGACCTTTGTGCAAGCGGCAAAGTATAATTAGCTTCCGGCGATTTAATAGTTTTTTAGGCTTTGAACGATGTTTGAACGTCGCTCCCTTCGATTTCCAATCACCCTTGGCGTTACGTTAATCCTGATTATCGTGGCCTTGACTGTAGGGTGGGTGCTGTTGAGCATCAGTGGTGCGACGAATCGTCAGCCGCAATATTATTGGACAATGTTGTCGGTTGGGAGCTTGCTTTTCTTAGTCGTATTAATTGGCGTCGTGATGTATTTATCGCTCTCCATTAAGGCGATTAATCTGACTCGACGTCAATCAAATTTTATTGACAGCGTGACCCATGAGTTAAAGTCGCCCATCGCCTCGCTGAAGCTCTATCTTCAAACCATGAGTATGCGAGATGTGGATTCAGAGCAAAGGGATAAGTTTCAACAATTCATGATGGCGGACGTCGAGCGACTTGACGGCTTGATTAGTCACCTTTTAGACGCGGGGAATATCGAACGCAAGCATGTTGGTGAGGGTGCTGAAACGATTGATCTTGGCGAGTTGTTGGTGGGTTGTGCGGCGACGGTAAGTGCGCGTTACCGCATTGATGAGACAGTGATTGAGTTAGATTTATGTGATTGCCGTATCAAGGCAGACCGTGTCGACGCAGTGATGATTTTTAGAAACTTAATCGATAACGCGGTCAAATATGCTGGCTCGCCGCCACAGGTTCAGGTGTCTTCGCGGGTCATAGGTGAAAATGTAGTTGTTGAAATTTCGGATAATGGAGAGGGGATCCCGAAGGGGTTTCGCCGAAAGGTGTTTGGGAGGTTTTTTCGGTTGGGCGCAGAGTTGCAGCGAAAAAAACCGGGGACTGGGTTGGGGCTCTATATTGTCAGAACGCTTGTGAAAAGACTTGGCGGAAAAGTCGCGGTGCTCGATCGGGATAAACGATTTGGAACAGTATTTGAGGTGCGGCTACCAAACGCCGAAGCTCATCATTCCACTGGAAAAACTAAATCGATTGAAAAGTCGAGTTGAGGTTTCAATAATAACAAAACCTAAAGTGAGAAACTTGGAAAATAAAAAACACATTTTGGTTGTCGAAGACGAAGAGCATTTGGCCGTAGGTATCAAGTTCAACCTCGAAGCCGAAGGGTTTCTCGTGACGAC
>JAAEMV010000741.1 GCA_024225195.1 Planctomycetaceae bacterium
AAAACGTTCCAGCGTCCGATATTCCCAAGCCCATATATAATTATGCCGCCTGTCAAATTCTGGTATTTGATCGTGCCTGGAAGCACCGGCAGGCGTGGGCGTGGGCGGTGTCTCTGGCATCAACAATGCGAAATAGGCTGCCTCGTCTTTGACAGCCGCGGGACTCTTCAATAATCCGTAACCATCGGTTCCCATCCCATAGCGACCGCGGTACCACCAATGCATGCCCTCAAATAGCAAACGACTTTTCACAAGCAACTCTTCACTGGCCATCTCCTGAGCCCGTTCCGCTAACAGCTTGACGTCCTTATGCAGTTGCTCATTTTGCAATAACGGATGTTCGAATTCAGGTTTTTTCCCCGCAGCTTGCAGCGCTTCCTGAATCACCAAAGCATCCTGACTTGCCGACCATGCCGCCAAAAACTGACTTTTCCTTTCACTCAGATCGCTCCCCAGAACATTTTTGGCGTGAGTCAATCGCTTAATGCGTGCCACAACTTCGTGCTCTCGAAGATTCTGCTTTAGCGTTTCCAGTTCTTCCGCAGTGGCAACGAAATCACGGTTCAACAATTCCTTTTGATCTGTCTTCAAGTCTTTCCATTTGGTGCGCTGACTCTTCTTTAAGAGATCTACCGCATACTCAACTAAACGCGCGGAAGATTCCAACTTCTGGGTGGTGACATGGGTATCCCATAGCAGCGACTCAAATGTTTCAAATGAGGTATTCTCCGTTAACAGAT
>JAAEMV010000742.1 GCA_024225195.1 Planctomycetaceae bacterium
AACAATCCCGTTGCTGTACTCCATGAATGCCCGCCAGCGGCGTGGATGGACGAGGTCGTTGTACGGACGCATTGGCGCTGGTCCTGTCCACAGATCGTAGTTTAGGTGAGGCGGAGCCGGGAGATCGGGCGGATTCGTCTTCGCCCTCATGTGATAGTAACAATAGACTTCCGCCAGCCCAATGTCGCCCAAAAGCCCAGCATCAACGATTTGTTTTTTGGCCTCTATTAAGTGAGGTGTACTCCGCCTTTGCATCCCGACCTGAACTACACGATCGTATTTCCTCGCAGCGGCAAGCATCGATTCGCATTCGACAACGTCGATACCAATCGGCTTCTGTACGTAAACGTCGAGTCCATTTTGACAAGCCGCGATCATGGGTAACGCATGCCAATGATCAGGAGTTGCAATGAGCGCGATGTCGACGTCCACATCGGAGAGCATTTTACGAAAATCCTCAAAAGTCTGTGGGCGATTTCCTGAGGCTTGTCGGGCAGCAACTCTGTCTGCCGCCTCATCAAGCATCTTTGCATCCACGTCACACAGAGCGACGACTTCAACGTCCTCCACTTGAAGCATGCGGAAGAGATCAATTTTTCCATACCACCCACAACCAATCAAACAAACACGTCGCTTTTGTTTGGGCGTGGACTGAGACTGTGGAAATGCCTGCGCGCCCGAAAGTGCGACTGCGGCAGAACCTGCTTGAATAAATTTTCTTCGATCCATCAGGATATTCCGCGTTAAAAGGAGGGAACTGCTAAAACTTTAATCTATCAATTATTAGGGCATACTGGAAATTCCGCATCATTTTTTTTCGGATTGAAAGGAAGTCCAGCGACCATCAATCAGCCGTTGATTGGGTAGAAACCGCGATTTGTAATTCATGTGCGGTGAGTCAGCGATGTAGTATCCGAGATAAAGATGATCAATTGACCGACGCTGGCAAAGTTCAATCTGTTTGAGGATTGAATAGGTTCCCAGTCCATCTGCATGAAAGTCCGTGTCAAAAAAAGTATAAACAGCTGACAAGGAA
This sequence comes from Planctomycetaceae bacterium, assembly GCA_024225195.1. Taxonomy (GTDB): domain Bacteria; phylum Planctomycetota; class Planctomycetia; order Pirellulales; family Pirellulaceae; genus Mariniblastus. The sequence goes on from JAAEMV010000742.1 coordinate 1,037, forward strand.
GTTTGGCCGAGGTCACAGACCGACAGGCAAACCAATCGATCCTCCAGCCAATAAGTGATTTCAAATGAATCAAAACAACTTCGTACGAACCCCCAGGTATACTCTTCTGCGTCGATATCTAAATCATTTTTGGCAAGCCCTCGCAATTTGCGATGCTTATTAAAAAGATCAAGTCTTGTCTCGTCACAACAAAGTGGGCCGAAGCGTTGTGTGAACTTTCTGTCTCCCCGGTTCAACTGACGTCGTTGGTTTTTACTGAATTTGTATTCTTGGGAAGCAATACGAATGGGTTCACATGCGCGACAGCTCGCACATTGTGTTTGATAGATAAATTCTCCAGTACGACGATTGCCGTCATAAAGCAGTTGGTCGATTCCCTCCGGCGTCAATTTTGTTAGTGGCATGCGCAAAGGCATGCGGGCTGATTCGCCATCTAAGTAGGGACAGTTCTCGACTTCGTCGAGGATTACAATGCCAGTATCTTTCATCAAACTAAGGTCACAGTCACCAAAACGTCATAGAGTGGGGAGCCTGGCAAGCTGTCTTTCGCTTGCCCTGTTTCAGCATCGTTAATATTATCAAGTAAGGGAAACCGAAGTGCAATCGCATCGAGTTATTTGGGGTGGTATTAGCGGTGCAATTGCGCTCCCTTTGCGGCGACAATTGGGTGCTGGCAAGAGAAATAGTGATTAAAATGTTGTTAAATGCAGCATATTCAGCAACACAGTGCGGCTGCTAATTATAGTGGAGGTAAGTCCCTTCCTTGGGGAACGCGAATATGCAAAAAAAGAGTAGCGGAGTTAGCGAACATGAACAGTCGGCCGATCCTAATTATTCTTGCATTTGTAATGTTGCCTAGCACGATGAGCTTTGGTCAGAGCTGGAAGTCAGAGATTGGCTTCAATGATCTGGTTTCTGAAAAAGGTGGTAGCCTTGGAGACGGGGCGGGTTTGAACGTAATGCAGGCTGAGGCTCCCGATAGCGCGGGAAATTACATGCCCGATGTTACCAGTGGAGAATTTGCCGGAAAGACGTTTACCGAAGGATCGGGGGCGTTCGGTGCTAACAACCACGGTACTTTGGTTGCCCGGAATTTTTACGGAAATTCATCAAGCATGACGGGTGGGATCAGTAGTATCACTGGCTACGATGCTAATAATTACATCTTTGATTGGCTTAATGCGCTCAGTGGAAACGATCTGAATTCGACACCAGCCTTTGATATCGGTAATCACAGCTACGTAGGTAACGGTTTGACGACAGCACAGGCTGAAGATATTCTCGAGCGGTTCGACTTTGTCATTAATCGAGACAACACTTTAATGGTAGTCGGAGCCAACAACGGTTCGACGAGTGCAACTCCGCAAGTGTTGACTCCCAGTTACAACGCAATCGCCGTCGGCCGATCGGATGGCGGTCATTCCCAAAGCTTAACTTCAGTGTATGGTGCCCCGCGATTCGCAACGTCGATCGTAGTGCCGTCCGCTGGTGCGACTAGTTTTTCAACGCCAGTGGTGGGTAGTGCTGCGGCTTTACTAAAACACGCTGGTGCAGGAACTGATTTTGTCCAAAACGAGGTGATTCGAGCGACTCTTTTTGCGGGAGCAACTAAGGATGAATTCGCATCGTGGGATCGAACCTCGACACGGCCAATGGACGAGGTGTTTGGTTTTGGTGAGTTAAATATCCTCAATAGTTATCACATTTTTGAGGGTGGGCAATTTGAAGGGTCGACCACTGATCCGACATCAAACATTAGTAACCAGGGATGGGACTATGGAGATTTTGATGGCAGCCAAGACCTCTTTTACGACTTTTCAATCGCCTCAGGTGGCAATGCAAGTTTGTCGGCTGTTTTGAGTTGGAATATGGACATCGTTGATGTCAACTCCGGCATAGCCTTTGAGGCTGAAAGGAATCTTGCGGATCTGAATCTCGAACTGTTTGATTCCTCGGGCTCGTTTCTGGGCACGCTCGTCGATGCCAGTAACGGATCTGCTTACAACAATGAGCACATCTTTTTTGAGGGCCTCGATGGAGGAAACTATACGTTTCGAATTTCAGGAAATTCAGCAACCGATTTTGGGTTTTCCTGGAACATTCAGAGTGTTCCTGAACCATCCAGCGCTACGCTGTTGGGTCTGGGTGCGATTGCCATCATTGCTCGTCGTCGCCGACGTTAGACACACGCGGTGACAATGGAGCGGCTGTCGTTCAAAACTATCCCGGGAAGTCGTCAAATTCGCTGTAACGCTCTGGAGCGCGATTGGAAAACCGAGTGAAATCTCGCTCCCAATGAAGCTCGACATCACCGGTTGGACCGTTTCGCTGTTTTTCAATAATGATCAACGCTTCGTTTTGATTGACTTCTTCTTCCGGTTGCCCTTTTTGGAAGTAGCTTTCGCGGTGCACGAACATTACCACGTCAGCATCCTGCTCAATCGCTCCCGATTCACGCAGGTGGCTTAGCTTAGGCCGGTGGTCGCGAGAGTCTTCCGCCTGTCGGTTTAGCTGGGATAGGCACAAAATCGGAGTCTTTAATTCACGTGCCAAACCTTTGAGACGCCTTGCGATTTTCGCAACTTGTTCCTGTCTTGCATCGTTGGAATTATCTGGTTGAATCAATTGCAAATAATCGATAACAATGAGCCCCAGTTCATTCTCTTTTCGTTTGATTCGGCGTGCTGCACCGGCAATTTCAGAAACATTTCGAGTTGGCGAGTCGTCGATAAAAAGTGGGACTTGATTTAATTCGCCGACTGCTTTGACCACCTTCTTCCGACTGTCAGAACTCAGCGTGCCGCCACGTAGTTGGTGACCGTTTACTTTTGCGACGGAGCAGAGCATCCGTTCGATCAATTCGATGGAGGCCATTTCCAAACTGATAAACAGAACAGGCTTTCTCGATTTCATCACGACATTTTCAGCAATGTTCATGGCGAAAGCTGTTTTGCCCATACTTGGGCGGGCAGCTAGAATTACCAATTCTGAGGCGTGGAGACCGCCCGTCATTTGGTCCAAGTCGGTGAAACCTGTTTCGACTGTGCCTTCTTGGCCTTTGCCAGCCATTCTGGCTTCCATTCGATCCATCGCGTCGGAAAGAATTTCGTCGATGGACGCCAGGTTGTTGGATTGTCGGCTTTCACGAATCGCGAACACTTTTTGTTCGGCGTCGTTGAGGAGGATGTCCGGGTCACCTTCAGGGAGGTATGCGTCATTTAACAAGTCAGAACAGGTGTTGATCAGCTGTCTGGAAGTCGCTTTGCTGCGGACGATGTTTGCGTAATAGGTGACATGTGCTGCGTTCGGAACTGACGTGAAGATCTCGGCTAGTCGTCCAGCGCCACCGATGGCCTCAATTTCGCCGCCGGCCACGAGTCGCTCACGAAGCAGCAACGGATCGATTTTTTTACCCCCATTATGCATCTCCATAATGTGTGAAAACAGAATTCGATGGGCTTCATCATAGAAGTCCTGTTCACGCAGGATATTGACGATTTCGTCACAAGTTTCGGGCATCAGCATGATGCTTCCAAGCACGCCGACTTCAGCTTCGAGGTTGTAGGGTGGTTGCCGAGTCAGGAGGTCCGCGCTCGGTTCATGTTTCACAAATTTCCGGCGTTTGTTGCCTGAAGAGGTGTCGAATTTATCTGCCATTCCATTGTTCCTTGTGATCGACCGATGACCCACCACCATCTTAAGTCCGTCGCAGTCGATAACAACCACTTCTGGATATTTTTACGGCGAGAGAGGGTTGTTAAAAAAGAAGAAGCCAAAAGTATCAAGCAGGATGAGTCAAAAGATTTTTTGAGTCGAAGAAAAAAGCCTCGGCTAGTAAAAAATACCAACCGAGGCTTCGATAAATTTTGGAAAACTTGTCGGTAACTCGTCGTTCCGGCAAGTCCTTCGAGTTAGGCTGTTTCGTCGACCGTTGGGACGACCCAAACCTTTAGTTCGGTTTCGATTTCCTGATGGAGATGTACTTTGACGGTGTAAAGGCCAAGTTCCTTTAGAACACCTTCCAGGCGAATTTGATCGGTGGTTAAGGCGATTTCGTTTTGCTTCAGAGCAGCAACGATCTCAGCAGCACCAACGCTACCGTAAAGGTGCCCTTCTTCGTTCGCATTGGCTTCGATGGTAACGCTCTGTTTACCAATGTGTTTGGCAAGATCCTTGAGATCCTTCAGTCGAGAAGCTTCAATTTCCTGTAGCTTGACCTTGTGCTTGTCGACCATTCGCTTGTGATGGTCACTGGCAACGGTCGCGAGACCTTGTGGTAGAAGGTAGTTGTTAGCGAAGCCAGCTTTTACTTCGACAACTTCCCCTTGCTTTCCAAGGTGATCAACCGATTGAATCAAGAGTAGTTCAATTCCACCGCCTTCTCCGCGTGGGAGTCGTGAATACTGTGGCTTGTTGCGTTTGATTTTTTTTGTTTTTGATGATGGCATCGAAGTGTCTCTTTTACTGTCTCGGTTTATTTGTTTCTAAATCTTTGTTTCTAAATCCGTTTGCAAAGTCTTGACGACTGGTCTTTGGATGAATTGTCGTTTTAAAAATTAAAATGGTACTTCGTCGTTGGGTGGTGCACTTTGCTGAGGTGCAGCCTGTGCAGGCTGGGGCGCCGCTTCGTTGGAAGTGTGTGGGCCTGAAGGCCGTCCACCTGATCCTCCGCTATTGCGACTGCTCAGCATCTGCATCTTTTCGCCGACGATTTTTACTTTTGTTCGAGTCTTACCTTCCTGCTCCCAACGATCTTGTTTCAGCTTTCCTTCAATTAAAACTGAAGACCCTTTAGAAAGATATTCCCCCGCAACTTCAGCGGTACGTCCCCATAAAGTTACATCGAAAAAATTTACCTCATCAACCCATTGGTCATTTTTCTTGACCCGGTCGTTAACTGCGAGAGCAATGTCGGTGACTGCGGTACCTGAGGGGGTGTACCTTAGTTCGACGTCCCGAGTTAAGTTTCCAACGATTACGACGCGATTGTAACTAGCCATGGTAATCTCCAAAATTTTGAGAGCCATCCACTGACGGGCGTCAGCTTCATTTTTTCGGCGGTTTTACAATCCGTTGAATCCGCTAAACAAAAATCATTAGTTGTATCTTCGGAGCCGGGAGTGACACGGTTGGTCTAGCCGGCGTGAAAATCAATCGGTTTTCAGTTTTATTCTGCAGCAACGGTTTCAGCTTTTGCGTCGGCACTAGCTTCCGCAGGTGCTTCGGCAGCAGGAGTCTCGCCTTTTGCTACAGCGACCATTGGCTCAACCAATCGTGGGTCAAGCTTGATGGCCAAGTGCCGCAAGATCGAGTCATTCAACTGGCAAGCGCGGTTGAATTTGACGAGTTGCGAGCTGTCAATTCGGAAGTAGCTCAGCCAATAAGCACCCTTTCGGTGCCCTTTGATTGGGTAGGCTAATTTTTGTTCATTCCAAAGGCGACTTGCAAGGATTTCGCCACCGTTGGAGGTGACCAATTCGTCAACTGCTGTTGCCGCTCCCGCAGGGTTTCTCGCATATGCGTTGGCATTAAAGATGAACATGCATTCGTAAACATTCTCAGCCACGTTCGAATTTCCTTATGAGTCTCGTTTTAAATGGTTTATTGGGTCTGTGTTATCATTCTCGGATTTGATTAGGCGGGTCGACTACCCGCTTGTTCGTTTCCGACTTCTTTTTCTTCTGCTGTGCTGGGTTGGCGTTGAACCGATTCATTGCCACTTCAATCCCGTGCTCAATCCAAGCCTCAACAGCGTTGGCCGCCCGAGAAATACCGAGATCGATTTCAGACCGCTCGTCTGCTCCGAATTTGCCTAAAACAAAGTCTGAAGCGTTCCAGTTGGCTGGAGTTTTTCCAACTCCAACACGCAATCTTCCAAAATCCTGGCTTCCCAATTGCTGGATGATATTTTTTAATCCGTTCTGACCACCAGCGGACCCACTCGGCCGAAATCTCAGCCTCGCGACATCCAGGTTGATGTCATCACAAACCACCAAAACATCATTCAGCGGTAACTTGTAGAAATCGAGTGCTGCCCTTACGCTTTGCCCACTTAAGTTCATAAAAGTGAGCGGACTGAGCAATATCGTTTTCTGGTTTTTTATACTTACTTCTGCGACTTCCGCCTTAAATTTGGCTTTGGGCCGCCCGACATCAAATCGCTGAGCGATCATCGCCAGAACTTCAAACCCGACGTTGTGTCGCGTTCCGTCGTATTCTCTACCGGGATTCCCCAGCCCAACGACGATTTTCATCGTAACTGCCTTCAGTTCTTAGGATTCATCCGTTTCGGCAGCGTCATCATCATCTCCACCAGCAGGTGTACATGAAACAATTGGTGTGGTTCCGGCTTCGGCAAGACTTGCGCCTTCTGGCAGAACCAGTTGGCTTGCGTCAATCACTTGATCGACGTCCAAATCTGCGATTCTAAGTTCAATCTTCTCAGGAACTACGTTTGCGGGGCACATAATCGAGACTTGGTGCTGCAAGAAGTTGACCACTCCACCGTGGTGAGTTCCTGTTGCGTCTCCGCGAAGCTCGATCGGAAGCGTTACTTCGACTGCCTCTGTCGCGTCGACACGAGTCAGATCCAAGTGGATAATCTGGATACCAAAAGCGTCCCACTGGACCGCTTTGATAAGTGCACTTTCGGTCGCCGCTCCTTGGAGTTGAACGACGTGGCTTCCGTGGTCAATTGCCTTGGTGAGCTCTTTCTCGAGAACGCAAAGCATCTCAGTGCCTTTGCCGTGTCCGTATAAAACGGCAGGAATCTTTCCCGTTTGACGCAGACGCTTCATTCTAAGCGATCCGGTCTCTTCTCGTTTTTCTACGTTAAGTGTGTCTGCCACTTTATTAACCTGTCATACAAATTTGGATTCAAAGCAAAATATATTCGTGCGAAGCAAACCCACAAAAACGAGGGAAGCCTAGCAAGCGGGCTGCAATCCGGCGGAACTCAGCCGATATGATGGCGCAAACCGTCCACCATTTCTTTATCAGTGAAACCGCACATTTTGGCAGAATCCCGACTTGATACAAGCCCAAGTTTCAGTTTTAGCCGCCTTTTTACCGCTTCAAACGTCGTCGAGTTGGCAACGGTAGGTTCATAAGTGCCGTTGTGATCGTCTGGGAGTCTGAGGTTCGGCTGATTTACTGCGGTTATTCGTTGGTAATTCTTAATTTTACGCCAGTAATCAGCGACTCTAAAATGCGTTTTTCTGTTTCACTATCGTACCATCGGCTTGTCAAATGCCGGCTTTTGGGAAAAGACTTCAAGATCACAGAAAATCTTGTAAATCGCTTATCGAGTTTTAAAATTAAAACGGTTTGGGGAGCGCGGGGCGGCTCGGTTAACTCAATTAAAGAAGATAGGCCGTTTCAGAGCCAAGCTTCTCCGGTCGCGTTTTGTAATCTGGGTCAATAAATAGAGTTTTTAGCCCTCGAACCGAGAAATTCAGGCTTCAAATCCTGCTTCAGCACTTGGGATGGCTCGACGTATTTTAAAAAGTCGCAATAATGACCTTTTAAAGCTTATCACTGTTTGCAAGGAATTTAGGAATGGCGAAAGAGCCTGGTAAGAAACAAGCTCGAGCACCCAAATTTGAGTACGTAGAACCAATTGGACTCCGTGTTCTCGTGCGTAAAGATGAGCCGAAAAAGAAAACCAAAGGTGGGATCGCTTTACCTGATTCTGCAGAGATTCCGACAATTACGGGGCGAATCGTAACGATTTCAGCCGCGATTGAGCACGACGAGGACTTGCCATTGCGTCAGTACGACAAAGTTCTGTTCCACCCGGGCAATGCCATTCCTGTCGATTTTGAGTCGGACAACCAGCTTTTCGTCGTTCCAGCAGAGGATGTCGTTGCTGTGTTTCGACGTGAAGATTCCGAACGAGGCTAAACCGAGCGTTTTTGCGTCGTGTCGTTTCTGCGTTTGAGGTTGGTTTCATTGATTTGTTTACAAAAAATGGGAACCAGCTGCGAAGCTAGTTCCCAATTTTAAAACAAAACTCGGTTGAGTGTGTCGGCATCGGAATATCGACTCGCGAAGGGCTTAAGCCTCTTCACCACCTGCGTCGCTGAAAATCGCCGAGATCGATTTGTGCTGATGGATTCGCTTGATCGCTTCGGCCAAAATTGGGGCAACGCTCAAGACCTTCATGTTTGGCAACCGCTTTTCAGGGGGAATTGGAATGCTGTCGGTGACCACAATGCTGTCAATTGGAGCGTTTTTTAGTCGTTCAATTGCTGGCCCGGCGAAAACGCCATGGGATGCAGCGACGTGAATTTCACGAGCACCTTTCTTTCGCACCAACTCGGCAGCCCCAACAATCGAGCCTGCGGTGCTGATCATATCATCGAACATTAACGCTACTTTGCCCTCAAGCGGGCCGCCAATGATATTTTCTTGAGTGACGTTGTCTGCTGACAGGCGTCTTTTATCAATAATGGCGATGTCGCCTCCAAGTCGCTTGGCATGGCCAACCGCTCGTTTAATGCTGCCCTCGTCGGGACTGACGATGACGATATCTTCTTTCGGGATATTCATCGCTCGAAAATGATCGTTCAGCACACCAGCGGCATACATATGATCAACGGGAACATCGAAAAAGCCCTGAATTTGTGCGGCATGCAAGTCCATCGTTAAAACGCGATCGGCACCTGCCCGAGTGACCATATTGGCGACCAGTTTTGCAGTGATGGGAACGCGTCCTTCGTCTTTTCGATCCTGCCGGGCATAGCCAAAATATGGAATGACTGCGGTAATCCGCTCGGCGCTGGCACGAAGGCATGTGTCAATCAGGATCAACAACTCCATCAACGTGTCGTTCACTGGCGGGCAGGTTGGCTGTACCAGAAATACGTCTCGTCCGCGGACGTCTTCAATTTTGCAGTGAACTTCACCATCGGGAAAGGTAGAAAACTTTACTTTCCCCAGTTCGAGGTGGAGAAACTCAGCAATTTTCTCAGAAAGCTCTGGATGGGCCCGACCGCTAAAAATTTTCAGTTCTCGCATCGTTGGTACTTCGAATAAACAGGTGATTTAAATTAGTAACAAACGGGACTCAATCGTGCCGATGATTGTTGGGTCGGCCATCTTTCCGCGATTCTTTTGCTTATTCTGTCGAGAGATTTTTCATTACCTGTTCGACCTCTGCCAGTTGTTCCAGTGTATTAACACTAAAGGACTCGATAGGCTTGAGAACTGGAAGGGCACGGACATCCTCTCCGTCTTCGAGCATGATTCCTGGCAGATCTGTAATGTAATACTCTTTTTGGTTGTTGTCATCGGTCAAGCGGTCTAAAGCACTCAACATTTTTTGGCAGTCAAAAACGTAAGTGCTCATATTGACTTCAGAGATTTTGCGTTGATCTTCATCTGCATCTTTCTCCTCGACAATTCCGACGAACTGGCCATTTGGATCACGAACAATTCGACCAAGTCCTGTTGGATCTGAATGATTGAGGCTTCCTAAAAGGCAAGCTGGGGTAGAGTCTGCGAAATCATCAAGAAGTGCTTTGATTGAAGAAGCCTGCATCATAGGGGAATCGCCAGCAACCACGACCACTGGGCCATCGTGATCCTTAATCTGCTCACGACACATCATCACGGCATGACCGGTGCCGAGTTGCTCCGTTTGATAGGCAAATTGAAGGTTGGACTCACCCGAAAGTTCTGATTCGACCTGCTCCGCTTCATAGCCGACAACGACAACCATCCCCTCGACGCCTGCCTGATTGAGGGCATCGAGCACGTAACGAACCAAAGGGCGTCCGTTGGCCTGGCACAGTACTTTAGGAAGTTTTGATTCCATGCGGGTGCCTTTTCCCGCGGCCATTACAATTGCGATTGGAGAGTTCATTTTGTAGCTTTCTGCCCTGATAAAAGAAGTTAAGCATCTATCAAACTTCAAAAATTGATAATTTTCCAGTCCCGAAGTTTAGTTTTCATTTGCTCTCCCCAGAGCAAAGCACTCGCGGTGACGATTCAGTCGATTCAGTCGATGCAATCAGTATTCTTACTCGGAAGTCTTGGGAAGGACGGTCAACCGGATTGGATTGGAACATGGGTTTCCAGCCTCCCCCGCTCTCACGAAAATAAGCCGCGAGCAGGGCTTCACCCAGCTTTCGGCAGTTAAAAATATCGTTCGCGAATTCTTGTCCGGGGGGAGCAAAACCCCATTGAGCCCGGTGTTGTCTACGTAAACACCAAAAGGGAGGTTCAAAGCAGCATCTTCTTTGCCAAAGTTTACTCGTCCTTGGTGACCGGCACGCGTGATCGAAATCTCTGCTGTAGAGGTTCCGCCCGGGCGAATGCTGATTTCTGGAATAGGTGTGATTTCAGCGTCACTCGATTCGAGGGTCGAACCAGCGTTTGACGTAGCCTGTAAAGCAACTGACAGTTTTAAGGGTGGTACCAACTCGATTTTTCCAATCTTCGACTCCTTAATTATCCGTTTGCCATTCAGTTCGGCAGTGGCGACGAGCGTTGCTGCGTTTTCGGCGTTGTCATCTAGTTTTGCGTCCTTGGTTGCGTGCAAGGTAACGAACGCTCTCAAACCTCTTTGTTCGATTTCGACCGGCCCAATGGCATTGACTCCCGGTGGCAGGTCTTTGATTTCGATTTGGACGGATTCCTCAAAATTGTCGATTCGTTCGAGCTCGATTCCAAGCCTTTGATAACCTCCCAAAGCCAGCTTGGGATTTTTCCCAATGACGTTTTTAATTTTGAAGTCGGGCATTTCGTTCCTGACCGAGAGAGTGTAACCAAATTGGTCACCCCCGAAGTTTCTCGCATCGCGAACACGGACAAAGTAATCACCGTCATGAGGAGCTGTGAAGGACAGGCGAGAGTCGGTGCCGATTTCCTGAGTGGCAGCATCATCGTTCTCGTAGTTTAACTCGAAAACGGGTAGCCCGATTTCGGGAAAGGTGGATCCTGGGGGGTGAGCTTCGACAATAAAGCACGGTTCGTGCAGCGCGTGAGCGATCGGAGTGGTGTCGAACATTGCATGACGTTTGCCAAAATTAGGATACACGTTGTACCCCGAGTCAGGGCCGCGCGGGTAGTGGTACAGCCTGACGACCTCACCGTTACAGTAAAGCAGTTCATTGAGATGCATTTCTTCCCAATTGTGAATGCGGAAATCTGAGATCTGAGTCGAGTCTTTTCCCCGGAATGTAAAATAAGAATCTCTCACCGAACGTAAAACGACACGAGGTACTGGTTTTCCGTCAGCGGCAAGAACCGCAATGTGGGTGTCGACCTGACTGCCTTTTGTTGCTCTTGCTTCGATGGTCCAGCGACTTCCCTCGGGAGCGTGGAATCGAAAAAGATCTTGGTCGATCGCATCGGGTTGGGTAATCGCTCCTGTCGTCGTGAACGGAGCACTCCTAATGTTAGCATCTGCCAAACTATTGTTTGGCTCGCTTTCCACCGCTGCATTTGGCAGTGATTTTGGGTCGCTCAAAGTCTTTGGCACGTTGGACGCGACCTTGGTGTTTACGGGCGAGTTAGCTTTCACTGACTGCTTCTGTTCTGACCAATTGATTTTTTGGATTTGCCCCTTGGAGGTGCCGATGATGATTTGTTCGTCGGTTAAGGCGAATGCCTGAATGTTGCTGGGCAGGTCTTTGAATTCATGTATCTCCGTTAACGTTTCCGGATTCCATATTTTGATAGAACCATTGGCAGCGGATGAAAATAAGAAACCGCCGCAGGGGCTGAATTGGAGGGATTGAATGCTAGACTCGTGAGCAAAACGGGAAACAGATAGGTGATTGATTTGATTTGGAGCAGTTGACTCGAGTTTCCATTTGCGAATTCGGTTGTCTTCCCCCGCGGAATAAAAAGACCCGCCATCGGGGCTGACTATAACTGTATGCTGAGCCTTAAGAGGTTCGTTGCGAGTGTCCAGTCGAACGCCGTCAGAAGTCCGCCAGATTTTCACCGTGGCGTCACCGCTGGCAGTGAGAAGTCGCTTTCCTGATTGGTCGAATGCATTTTGAAAAACTGAATCGTTGTGCCCAAGGAAGCGGGCAACTGGTTCCAGAGAATCGAGCTTCCACAGCACCGATGTTCTATCGTAGGCGGACGTCGCTAAATGTGTTTCATCTGCGGAGATTGCGACGGAGTAAACGAGATCACGATGTCCCCGGAACCGCTTGGAGATCTGCAGCGTTGTCAGATCGATCAAGATTGCTTCGCCGTAAAGCCCCGTGACCCCCGTTCCTGCGACTAGGAACTGGTCGCCTTCGAGGAAGCGAAGGCTCGTGACTTTGCCGGTAATTCCTTTGATTGTTTGGGCTGGCTTTTCCGAATTGAGTGTTTGAATTTGAACGGAACCGTACCGTCCAATTGCAAGTTTGTTTTTACTGATGGATAAGGCGGTGATCGGCCGCTGATTAGTGCGAGGAGCGATTTTCGGCACGCTGAGTGTGGTCGGTGCACCTTGGCCTTTTGGGCCTGGAGCGCCTGAGTCAATCCATTTTTCAATCAGGTCAATTTCGGTTGGTGAAGGTCGGGGTTCTTCCTCAGGCGGCATCACAGGTTGCAGTGTTCCTCGCATGTATTGGATCATTCGACTCGAGGCAGCAACGCCGGAAGTTAATGCCGTGCCGTGTTCGCCCCCTCGAAAAAGAGCTTCATAATCATCCAGTGCGAAATCCCCATTTGCTTCGTTGGCATTATGGCAGCCCGCGCAGTATTTGGTGAGGATCGGTTGGATTTGGGCGTAGGTAGGTTCGTCACCTCGTGTCTGCACCTGCGTTAGCAGAACTGCCAGGCAGAACGCGATAATCCGGATAACTGAGTTGTGTTGGGTAGGCATCTGTTTAATCAATCTTATCTCAATGCTGAAATAGGAACTCGCGGCTGCTCATGAGACTCCAGTAAAGATCCTCGATTGCACTTCTCCTGTCATCCGCGCCGGCCTGCTCGATTATTTGCAGGAGCTGATTGCTTTCGTGTTCTGTCGGTTCACGAGCAACCGTTTTTAAAAATGCTTCGCGGATGATATCTTCGTTGGAAGTTGCTGGTTTTGAAATCGCGATGTCGACGCAGCTATTTTTTGATTTGAGTTTTTCATTAATCGTCGAGCCGTTAGCGATATGAAGAACTTGCACCAAACTTGGCTTGTTGGTTCGTTCGCACTCGCAGACAATGTCTCGGCTGTTTCTTCCAAATTTAGAAAGAAAAGACGAGAGCACAGCCGAGTCGTATAATTCGGTTGCACGGGTGCCCAAAGGGTATTCTGTGGTTTTGCGGATGTCGGCGCCCTTGTGTTCAATTTTTACGAAAGCGGTTGGGATTTCGGAGACTTGAGAGATCGCATCCAGCAAGACTTCTGCCATCAACCGGCGAGGAAGGAATCGGGAGTAAAATCGGTCGTCCTGTTTGTTATGAGGCAGTACCTCGCTGCTTCGCTGATAGGTTTCGGATCGCAGGATTTCCCGCATCAACGTTTTCAAGTCAAATTGGTTTTCGCTCAAATGGGATGCCAACGCATTGAGGAGCGGTTCATTGGTTGCGGGATTTGAAGTTCTCATGTCGTCCACATTTTCAACCAACCCCCGACCCATGAAATTCGCCCAGATTCGATTGGCAACTGATCGGCTGAAATATGGGTTTTCCGGACTGGTGAGCCAGTCTGCAAGATGTTCACGGCGGTCGGTTGGGTCATCAAATTCCAAAGGTTTGCCATCGAGTGGCGTCGGTGGTTGAGCGGTGCCAGTCAGCGGTTGAATCAGCTCACCGTTGGTCGCAAGAAATAATGTTCTTAAGCCGTCTCCATTTCTCGCGTCTCCTCCCCACCCTTTGGCGCGAACCCTAGAAAATAAATTAGCCATGGCATAATATTGGTCGTTCGTCCATTTTTCTAACGGGTGGTTGTGGCACTTGGCGCAGCCAATCGACAGCCCGAGAAAGGCTTGGGAAACATTTTCTGCCATGTCTTCAGGAGTTTGGTGCAAGGCAAAAAAGTTTGTAGCGCCATTGGTGTAACTGCTGCCTTGAGCGGTTACGACTTCACGTACGATTTGATCCCAGGGCGCGTTTGTCTCAATTTTTTTCCTGAGCCATTGGTAGTAGGCTTTGACTGCCTGGGGGCGTAACCGTTTGCCACTGATCAGAAAGACATCAGACCAGCGATAACTCCAATAGTCATTAAATTCTTCTCGTTGTAATAGACCGTCGATTAATTGGTCCCGTTTGTCTTCCGATTGATTAGATTGGAAATCCTGCACCTCTTTCGGCGTAGGGAGCATGCCAATGGTGTCTAGGAAGGCGCGGCGGATGAAGGTTGAATCATTGCATCTGGGAGATGGCTCAAGTCTCAGTTGTTCGAGTTTTTCGAGTACAAGCTCGTCGATAAAGTTGCGTTTGGGGGCATTCTCGAATACCTCAGGTGCAATCTCGTTGGCAAATTGGAGTTGGACACGAGAGACCTCCAGAAGGCTTGAAAACCAGACAACGATCGAAGCTTCACCTCTTCCGACCACACTGAGTGTTCCATCTTTGTCGACATCAACCACGGGCGTGTTGGACGAATCAAATTTCGCCCACCGTGTCACGTTTTCTTTTTTCCCATCGCTGTAGTGGGCGATGACACTTACGTTTGCTGATTCGTTAGGACTCAACACTATTGTTTTGGGTTTGACCTCAAGTTTTAGCAATTTCGCATCTGCCGTCGACGGGCCCAATGCACCCTTTGCGATCCAGTCGGAAAGTATCTTGTATTCGACGGAATCCGTTTCCAGCCTCAAGCCGCCTTTATGGGGCAGAGTACCCGTCGGCTTGGTTAAAATTAAACTACGGCCTGGGTCAGAGATTTCAACACGGCGACCAAGTGATTGTTGGGTGATTGTGAAATGATCACCTTTGGGGTTGTATCCGTTAAGCGAAAGTCGAAATCCACCTTTCCCAGCGAGCGCGCCATGGCACGCTCCCGAATTGCAACCGAGTTTGGATAAAATGGGCAGGACGTGGCGGGTAAATTCGGGCGATTCAGGCGTTGAAAATTTCAGGGCTACCGGTTGGTTTTCTACCGGGTTGTTTTGCCCCAAGGTTCCGCGGGTAAACGCAAAGTTCAAGCTAAGCACAATGACGTATAAAATGAAGAAGTTTGGTCGCAGACTTCCTATTTCAAAACGCTTGATCATCCGTGGCGGTTGGTTCATGAATGCAAACTCAAAAGAATAATTTAAAACAGTTCTTTTATTTCTCGGGACCCAAAATCTACAAGTGGATACGGTCGACCACCGGGGCCAGGTAATTCGGCGTGGAGATCCAATCCGAGGGAATGGAAAATCGTGGCAATGACATCGCCCGGTGGGGTGGGCCGATCTGCCGGAACAGCACCAATCGGATCGCTCGCTCCGATTGCCCGCCCGCCTTGAATGCCGCCTCCTGCGAAACCAACGGTAAAGCACTGAGGCCAATGGTCACGGCCGCCTGCTGGATTAACTTTCGGAGTCCGTCCAAATTCGGCCAGGTTGGTAACCAGGGTGTCATCGAGCAATCCTCGTTGCGCCAAATCTTCAATCAGCGCACTGTAAGCACGGTCATAAGTGGGGGCAACAATGTTTTTCATGCCCTCAATAGACGTGAATGGTTTTGAGCCATGAATGTCCCAGGTGATTTCATCAAAAACGGTAAGGAACGTATTGATCGTTACGAATCGAACGCCGGCCTCAATTAAGCGTCTGGCGAGTAAGCAACACTGGCCAAAACGGTTCATTCCGTAGCGTTCGCGAGTGGCTTGTTTTTCTTGACTAAGATCAAACGCTTCCCGGGCTTGTTTACTAGTCATCATCCGGTAGGCGGTGTGGAAATTTTCATTCAAGAGTTTCGCGTCATCACTTTTTTCAAACTGCTTGATTTGGCTATCGACGATGTCTCGCATCTTTTTTCGCCGATCGAGGCGAACCGTACCGATTTCTGACGGTGGAAGCAGATCTGGAACTTTAAAGTTTGGTTTGGAGGGGTCGGCCATGAGTGCGAATGGATCGTAGGATTTGCCTAAAAAACCTCCTGCTTGACCGTTGGGAAGCCCGCCTCCGCCCCGCCCCATAAGTTGCGGTAAAACGACATGCGGGGGTAAGTCGGTTTTTCGACCTTTGAGGAAGGCGACTACTGACCCGGCATGGGGTGTTTCAACGCCGCCGGAAAATTGCCGGCCAGTTTGCATCATTTGCCAGCCCGCATCATGAACGGCAGCTGAGGTGTGGTAACAGCTTCGCACAATTGAAAATTTGTCCGCAATTTTCGCGTGCATCGGAAGAATTTCTGATACTTGGAAGTTGTCCGAATTTGTGGAGATTGGCTTGAACGGCCCGCGAACTTCCGCTGGTGCATTCGGTTTCATGTCAAAGGTGTCGATTTGGCTCGGAGCACCTAGGTTAAAAATCATGATGCAGGATTTCTTATCCTGATCTTTTTTGACCGCTCCATGCTGTTGAGCCCACAGGTAGTCGGCAAGTGTCATTCCAAATCCGCTCAAAGCGCCAACTCTGAGAAAGTCGCGGCGCGTTGTGCCGTTGCAGTTGTGGCTTTTCCCTTTTCCAATGAATTCAAGCATGAGTCATCCAGTAAGAAGCGTGGCTTAGCATGTCCG
>JAAEMV010000743.1 GCA_024225195.1 Planctomycetaceae bacterium
CGCATTAGTTGGTAGCCCTGAGCATAAGAAACAATTTTGGAAGCGTAGAGCGCCTGCTCAAGATCATTGACCAACGCCTCGGGGTCACCATCAAATTTTGAATCCGGTCCCTTCAGAACTTTGGAGGCACTCACCCGCTCGTCTTTTAACGCTGACAGGCATCGAGCGAAAACTGCCTCACCAATTAACGTTAACGGTTGACCAACATCGAGGGCTGAAATCGCAGTCCATTTCCCCGTCCCCTTTTGTCCAGCTTTGTCAAGAATCACATCGACGGTTGAAGTACCGTCCTCGTCGACGTAACCAAGGATGTCCCGGGTGATTTCGATCAAATAACTATCCAGCACGCCGTCGTTCCACTTTGAAAAGACATCGTGCATCTGCTGATTTGACATCCCCAGACCATCTTTCATCATTTGATAGGTCTCGCAGATCATCTGCATATCGCCATATTCGATTCCGTTGTGGACCATTTTCACAAAATGCCCAGCACCGCCGCGCCCAACCCACTCACAACATGGCTCGCCAGCGTCCGTTTTTGCCGCAATCGCTTGAAAGATTGGCTTGACGTGTGACCATGCCGCAGGATTTCCACCGGGCATAATACTCGGCCCCTTCAGTGCGCCTTCTTCTCCTCCAGAAACGCCTGTCCCAATGAAGAGAATTCCACGTGCTGCAAGATCATCCGTCCGACGAATACTGTCCGGGAACTCACTATTCCCTCCATCGATAAGGATATCCCCCTCGTCGAGATGTGGGAGCAAGCCGTCGATAACTTTGTCCACGGCTGCGCCCGCTTTGACCATGATCATCACTCGACGCGGCCGCGCTAATTTTGAACAGAGTTCCTCTAATGAGTGAGCTCCGCCAATCGTTTTTCCTGCCGCCCGACCCGCCAGAAACTCATCGACTTTTGAAGTCGTCCGATTGTAAACTACAACGTTGTATCCATTGCTCGCCATGTTGAGAACTAAATTCTCTCCCATAACCGCAAGACCAATCAAACCAATATCCGCGTCAGACAAACGAACTCTCCTTGTTTTACGCTCGGTGTAACGACAACAGCCTCACTCACTGCTTGCCCATTTCCAATACGCGTATTTCTCAATTTATTAGTGGGCAGAACTGTAGACATTTTAGCCCATCTGAACGTTTTCTAACAGCGAGCTGGCTGAATTGATCTTCATTTCAGCTTCGCCCCGGATCTTCTCAGCATCGCCTCGCTAATTCACACCCTCAAGGCAATCACTTTGCCTATAACAAAAGCTACAGCAACCCATGGCAACGCTAACTGCGAATTAACGTCCTTAAGAATCACAGAAACAAAAAAAGAGGGCTTCAAAAAAGCCCTCTTTCCAAACGCAATCTATTAAAACCCCCAACGTAATCTATTTTCGAGATTGGGATTTCATCTCAAACGGACCATGGTCACTCGCAAGATTGACCGCCAGATAATACAGCTTAGCCGCCGAAACCAGTTTTTTAAAATTGATGTCTTCCACTTTATCTGATGGACGGTGATAGTCCGGATGAAAACCTCCAAACAAAAACGAAACCGGAACACCTTTTTGGTAAAAGTTAATTTGATCACTTCGGTTCCACACATCTTCTTCGTCTAATTCAAAACGGAAACCGACTGACTCATTGGCTTTTAACACGATGTCGTGAATGTCTGTCTCACCTTTTTGACTACCAACAAGATGGATACTTCCCTCATTTTCCTCTGAGGTTTCATCCTTTGTTTCTTCGTTCCTACCAACCATGTCGATATTGAACATGCAGATCATATCTTCCAGCGGCTTGGTTGGATTGTCGCAATAATGCTTTGAACCAACTAAGCCGATTTCTTCCGCTGCAAACCAAATAAACAGCACGCTTCGTTTGGGACGTACTGGATTCAACGCAAACGCTTTGGCAATACTCAAAACCGCCGTCGACCCCGAACCATTATCGTCGGCACCTGGGTAAACCTGTCCACCTCGAATCCCGAGATGATCAAGATGCGAACCGAGAACTACGTACTCGTTCTTTAAATCCGGATCCGAACCTTCCAGCCACGCCACAACATTAGGAACGGCGGCTTGCTCCTCGCGGTACCTCATTCGGATCGTAATTTCTTGAGGAGCCCCATCCTTGGTCTCTTCGGGTTGGTAGATGGCAACGCCGGGCTCGTCGGCTGGATTGATCCAACGTGGCTTTCCACCGAGCCCGCGAATAAGTGACTTCGCGGCTGCATTTTTTATTGTGCCCGAAATCCCAGTTACGCGATTGGGCACTCCCTCACGAACCAATTGTGTAATCGACTTGGGTTCGTCCTTGATTACGCGGATAGCTCCCAAAGGTCGCTGACGGGCAATTTGCATTGCAGCCGATCTTGAGGCCGCAGCATCGGCAGAATAAAACACAATTTTGTCCCGCAACTGAGTTCCCTGAGGAAGCCCAGTGTTGGGGCCGGAGAAATTAATAAAGACAACTGGCCCCGTTAGTTCCTGAGCATCGGAGTATCGCTCAAATCCCATATTGCCGACAGCATCACTCATCAGCCCCTCCGGACCGGAAATAAAACATTCCTCGAGCATTGGCATCCGACGCTTCATTGGCAACATTTGAAAATAAGTCCCGTTATTTCCAATCGGCTCAAGCCCAAACTCTGCGAGCTTTCCAGCAACCCAGTGAGCAGCCTTCGCATACCCCGGTTGGCCAGTCCCTCTCCCCTCGAATTTGGGACCGGCAAGAATCCCTAACCACTCCTGTGCCTGCTCGATCGTCATCGAGTCATACCCTGTTTTCAAATCGGCAGGCGGCGGAGATGGCGGCGAATACTGCCCCCAAACCGACGTGCAACAGAGTCCCATGGATACAAAAATCCCGAATGCAAACAATCCAAGTCTGTTCGCCAGCTTAACCTGCGAAACCATATTATTACCTTATGTGTTTATTGAGACGGCATCCAACGATAAATCAACGAACGATAATTCGAACGTCTTGCCAGAAGACTTAATACAATGCCGTCTAAAAGGTTAGTGAGTTGAAAGCGACTTTGCCAGCACTGGCCGTAGTTGCGTCAAGATTTTGCAACTTTGGAGAAATCCGCCGCTTTGATTGTTAGCATTCTAACGGGTTCCACTAAAAGAAACCGGATTGATTACACCTAAAAGATTACACCTAAAAGGCCCGA
>JAAEMV010000744.1 GCA_024225195.1 Planctomycetaceae bacterium
CTGAGGTCTCGTTTTAGGGTTACTGCCGACAATTTTGGTGTAAATTCATGATCCTCTGTTTCCCCGTGTTAGGATTGGAGACAGAGGATCGAGGAACAGCGGAAGCCGATGAGCGGTTAGTTTCTCCGAGATAAATTACAACTTCTGATTGGCGCCGTGGCGACAACCCTTTCATTGGTCTCAGTCAGAAATATAAGACCCAAGTAAGTGAATTTTTTTAGCGATTACATAATGAAGCCCCTAAGAACCAAAACCAATTTATATAAAACTTTGAGTGCCATTTTGTGGGCCATGTTGCTTCTCGGATCTGCTGAGATCTTTGCAGCAGCAGACGACAAGAATCTCGCTCTCCGTTACACGGTTGATCTGGAAGACACCAGAAATCACTATTTGACAATCAAGGTTGAGGTGCCTGTTGATTCCGATACGACCGAATTAATGATGGCCGTCTGGACTCCCGGTTCTTATTTGGTTCGAGAGTACGCTCGCAATATCGATTCGATGACGGTCACCTCCGAGGGACGTGAATTGGAATTCGAAAAGATTCGCAAGAACCGATGGTTGGTTGAAACCAAAGGAATTAAATCATTTGAGGTGAGTTATCGTCTGTATTGTAATGAGATGTCAGTTCGGACGAACTGGGTCGGCAATCAGTATGCAATGATCAACGGTGCACCAACATTCATTACAGTGCCTGATCGATTGGACAAGCAGCACGAAGTGCAATTGTTGTTGCCAAGGAACTGGACACGAAGTGCGACGAGTTTGAAATCAGTAGGAGATGACCCGCATCGATTTGTTGCTGAAAATTTTGATGAATTAGTTGATAGTCCAATCGTCGCTGGAAATGTTAGTGTCTACCCTTTTGTCGTAGGAGGCATTGAGCATCAATTAGTGAATGTTGGTGAGGCAGGTTATTGGGATGGCACCAAAGCCGCCACAGATCTGAAAAAGGTCGTGGAAGCTCATCAGGAAATGTGGGGTGTCGTGCCGTACGATCGCTATATGTTTATCAACATGATTGTTGAGAGTGGCGGTGGGCTGGAACACGATAATTCCTCGGTTCTTATGACCAGTCGATGGTC
>JAAEMV010000745.1 GCA_024225195.1 Planctomycetaceae bacterium
GCCAATACCACATCAGTCGAAAAACAAGACTCTGGCTGTGTGCCATGCTTGCCAGAACTCGCACAGTAATACAGGTTACTCAGGTGGAGCAGTGCCGCGCCCAGTTCGTGTGTGTGCCTGGCGTAATCGTGCATAACAATCTGATGCACACGGAGTGCAGTCCGCGTCCTTTCCTGAGTTGAATGTCACCAGTCTGCACCCGGTGATCTTGTCGTTATGCCGCTAACCGACACTAATCCATCATGGTGACCCTCAACGTTGGCCAGTATCGAATTGAAATCACCAACGATTCCGTTCACTCTGACGGTTCGGCCGACAACGTTCACACCTACGACCGTACATACAGATTCGGCGATGACGCTTATCAGGCTACGTCCCGCCATGCCATCCGTGTCACTTTCGACGACGAATTAGTTGGCTCGTGCCTGCTATCTGCCGATGGCGGTGCATCCGGTGTTCATGATCACATGGCGATCCAGCATAACGATGTTTGCTTCATCGCAGTCGGGCCGTTCATTGCAGCACTCGATGTTCAATCATTGAAATTGAAATGGGTCAGACAAACTGATGACGCAACTTGTTTTGGTGTTTACAACTCCGCCAAGCATAACTGCTTGCTCTCGCACGGTGAAATCGTGATTGCCCGCGTCACATACGATGGTAAAATCGTGTGGCAGGCCGGAGGTGCTGATATATTCACTAACGGATTTGAACTACAAGACGACGTTGTACGCGTTTTTGATTTCGAGGATCGAGAATACGTCATTGACATCGAAACCGGTCGCGAAACCGCGGCATAACAAAAAAATGCACCGGAGTTGCCGTCCAGGCCGAATCTGCAAATCAACGTCGCTGGCGGCAACCCGGTGATTTTAGGCGTTATCCGCCTCGGTCGAGAGCGATTCATTAATGTCAATTCACCTGTCACTCACTGGCGACCGATTTGATCTGACTGCACTTTCGAAATCAATTTGCGACTCATCTAATTTTCGTTTCGCTTGGCAGTTTTACGAATACTACGGCCCAGACCCTGAATCCGTCGATTCCATTCGCATCGCAATGAATTTGATTGCGACCGATGGCTCGCTGCACGGCTTTCTCCGATCATCCCTCGATGCCATTTATCCACTTGATTTCGAAATTGAGCCGCTACACGAACACGCAACAATCAAACAGGACGGATCATATTTCCTCGATACCGTAACTCGCGCGTCATTGGACCGGCTGGGAGCTTATTCTCGCAATCTTTCGTCTTCGACCGCGGCCGAACGCAAGTCTGTCGACGAGTTGTTCTCGTCAATTGGCCAATACCTAGCATTCAATACTGAACCCGGATCGCAGGCAGGATGCGATATTTGCAGACATCACAACAACGATCTGATTTCAAACTGGCACTA
>JAAEMV010000746.1 GCA_024225195.1 Planctomycetaceae bacterium
GCATCAGATTATTCTGTTTTTGATGCGAGTCAGTCGAGTAAAAAGATAACAGGCAAACTTGTAGCCTTGGGATTGTCAGATGAATTCAATGATCGTCATTATGCTGTTGTCGATGGGATGGATGGAAAATTGCATTATGCCGAGATTGGTCGCCTCAGCAAATACGATCCGCCGAGCAATAATATGGTGGTCACATTGCGTGGCCAAGATCCAAGTAAACAGCGACAAACGCAACAGGCGATTGCCCGAGTGTTCATAGAATCCCATATACCATTTCGCGATCTTGTGGGTGCGGATGGAGCATCCTGGCTGGACCGAAAACTGTTGTCCAAGGAACCGGTGGTATTTCGTGACAAAGGATTTGGTGCGGAGGCAAATCGTGCGTTACGATTGCGGCAGCAATGGTTGATCAAAGAAGAATTGATGACCGAACAGGGTGGCCAACTTGCTGCGCGTCATAGATTGTTGGAAACATTGCAACGGAGAGAGGTGGCGCGGGTTGCTGGAAAGCTTCAACAGGAACTTGGATTGACCTACCAGCCACAGGCACGCCGTGAGCGCTTGAAAGGACAGATCAGCAGGACTGTTAAGCTGGCATCAGGACGCTTTGCTGTGGTGCAGAAAGGCAAAGAATTTTCGCTTGTGCCGTGGCGAAGCAAGATAATACAGAAGCAAGGTGCAGGGCTGGGAATTGGAAAAACCCGAACGATATCTCGATGAGTGGAAAGCCCTGAAATTGAATTCAAACCACAGCGTTGAACAGAAATATGGGAAAAAAGCGGAAGTGCATTACTAGAGCATTTCACATTTAGACGGAAGCATATCCTGCGTTTTTGAGATATTTGTTGCACTCTGCTGGACTTATGTCACCTACCAGTTTGCCGACATACCTCCAAGCCTCTTCAATGGTTCGTTTCTGGGCCATGCGCATCC
>JAAEMV010000747.1 GCA_024225195.1 Planctomycetaceae bacterium
AGCTGCTAAAGTTTCTCCTTCGTTGCCAGTCCAAAAAAAAACCACAACCAATCCGGATCGCCTCTCGGTTCCCGACGCGACCGGCAAACCTCCTGCTCTGCCGATTTCAAGCGCAGTTCAAGAACCCCTTGGGGAAACCGAAACGCCAGCCAGCCAACCCTCCCGATCGACTGGCAAGTCCGGACTCGCCCTCAAATTAAAACAAAGAAGAAAACGGCGGTTCATCTCAACCTTGATTACCACAGCGGTGCTAATGATCGCCATCGGTGTTTTGACAGGACTTCTGGTCAAACAGATGAGACAGAACAAGGTAGTCAAAAAAGGTGAAACTCAGATCTCAGATCCAGAGACAACTCCCACCGCCAGTCCGTCTACCGAGCCTGCGATGGAAAACTCGC
This sequence comes from Planctomycetaceae bacterium, assembly GCA_024225195.1. Taxonomy (GTDB): domain Bacteria; phylum Planctomycetota; class Planctomycetia; order Pirellulales; family Pirellulaceae; genus Mariniblastus. Next base: position 399 of record JAAEMV010000747.1, read on the forward strand.
CCGCCGAACCAAAAACACCCCCCAAAACACTTAGGCAGCAGATCCCCAAAAATATCCCCAACCAACAGTTCGCACAACTCGACCCGAAATCCGCGCAAAGTTGCTGGGAGATCGCTCAGCCCAATCTACTCAGCTTAAAAGTCTTCGACGGTAAAGGTACGCACGATGCAGTTGGCACCATCATCGATTCACGCGGATGGGTGTTGACCAGTTATAGCGCCGTCAAAGGAGCCTCAAAAATTGAAGTCTCCTCCAGCCTCAAAACGATCCAGTATCTTGGCGAAACGGAGTTACTGAACGATGTTGTCCGAGGATATATCGCGGTCAATAAAGCAGAGGACCTCATTATCTTGTCCGTCAATCGACGTTTCGTTGTCGCCTTCACGACAATCAACCCGATTACTCGAAACAACGTTGTGAAAAGTGAGTTCTTACTTCAATGTGCTCCACCTTCGCTCCAAAATCTTTACGGCGGGGTCGAAACAAGAATCCAATCCCGCGGCACGCTTAACTCGCTTAACGCCGTGGCTCAGGCAACAGCCACAAGGATGAAATTAAAAAACACCGATTTGGTTTGGTTCTCCGCCCAAACTTCAACGCAAAGCCTACCAGGTACTCCATTATTTAAAATTGATGGCGATCTCGCTGCTTTGCTTTCCTTTCGAATTGATGAGGATAACTTTTTTGTACCTGTCAATTCCGTCAACGAGTTGAAGGCGGGTGCGACCGGAGACATCAAGCCGCTGAAAGAGCTTTCGCCTAATTCAGAAACCTCCGACTTCGTTTCGATCAGCGACAACAATCCGATGCGGGAATCAGTTGTGAAGCTAAATCAACTGACCGATGAGTGTAAACAATTTGACTGGATCCCAAAAACTGAAACTGAATTCAAAACACTCCAATCTTTGATAACTTCATATACCGAAATAAAAAAGCAAGCAAAAAAGGATTCCAGTACCGAGACGGGCAAACAGGTAATACGACAACTGACTCAACTTGAGACCTCTCTCAACCAACGTGCACTCCTATTCTCAGATGATGACCAGTCCGCATTGAAACAAATGAATCGGTCGTTCGCAGAATCCGCGTTGCAGAAACCAAATCAACCACTCCCAATCTATGGAGAATTTATTCAAATCCAAATTGCGAGCAATCAAATTCTCGTCAGGCTTGTGGGGACTTCCACTTACATCCGGGCCCCTTATGTGCCGACAGACGAACCAATGCGGCCTGAATCAAAATGGCTATTTTTCATCAAAACAGTGGAAGCACCCAAAACGATTAGTCTGAAGCTTACAGGGGGAGAAACCGTTCCCACTGAAACGGTGAGTGAATTCTATAATTTTGGCCAATGATCCCCCGTAGATGACGACTGCCTCTACTTGGTTTAAACTGTGTCCTGGATTTGGCAGATGAGCCAAATTAAACAACAGCTGAAACACTCCTCCCCCGAGAAAACATGTTTAAATCATGGCAGGCGTTAACGCTTTGGAAACGGGTATTAGTCGGCTTAGTCCTCGGCTTAGGGTTAGGGCTCGCCGTTCGGTACGGCACCCCGGAATCCGTCAATGCCGAGGTAACTCTTTCCGGATTTGAACGGGCGGCGGCTATTGGTGACACTTGGTTCAAACCGTTCGGCGATGCCTTCGTCCGGTTGATCAAAATGCTAATCATCCCGTTGATTGTGACCACTCTGGTTTCCGGAGTGACCGCCATGGGAGATCCCAAGAAACTCGGTTCTCTGGGCGCCCGCACCATCGGCCTCTATATGCTAACGACCCTGTTTGCGGTCAGCCTCGGTTTGGCCATGGGAACGCTAATCCAGCCCGGCGTAGGAGTTGAGTACAGTACTGCCTCTGCGGAAGATCTCGCGTCGGTTACCGGAAAAATGGCTGCGGCAGAACAGGCGGGCGGCTTCGTCGACCGGTTACTCAATATCATTCCCAGCAACCCAGTCGCAGCACTTTCAGATGGCCAAGTACTACCCACCATATTCTTCTCGTTGATGATTGGAATTGGGGTTTTATTTGTTGGAAAAGCAGCAGACCCGGTTCGTCATTTTTTCGATTCAGCAGCGGAAGTTGTCATGCGCATCACGATGATGGTCATGGAACTGGCTCCCTATGGCGTCTGCGCGTTAATGGCCTGGGTGATGGCAACCAAAGGCATTGAAGTTTTGAGCAACTTGCTGTGGTTGGCGATTGCCCTATACGCTGCATGCATTTTCCAGATCATATTCGTTTACGGATTCATGATCATCCGACTCTTTCTCGGGCTACCACTTAAGCAATTCTTTCGAGGCATTGCCGACGCTCAGGGCGTGGCATTTTCGACCGCCTCTTCCAGCGCGACGCTCCCTGTTACGATCTCATGTGCTGAGACGAATCTGGGAGTTGACAAATCGGTTGCCGGTTCGGTGCTCCCGCTTGGCGCTACGATTAACATGGATGGCACAGCGATTTACCTCGGACTTGTAGCGCTGTTTGCGGCCCAGGCTGATGGACTCCAATTGGACATGTCACAATACGTAATGGTCGCCATGACCGCGACGCTGGTTTCTATCGGCGCCGCTGGAATTCCGTCAGCAGGCTTGCTATTGGCGGCAACTGTGTTGAGTGTTGTTGGGATCTCTTCCGAACAATCCCTCTTGATCATCGCCTTTATTTTCCCATTCGATCGCCTGCTCGACATGATGCGAACACTCACAAACGTTTCCGGGGACATCGCTGTCGCCTGCACCGTCGCCAAATGGGAAGGCGAGCTTAACGAAGATGTATTCAGAAACGAAGCAGAGGTCTGACTCAGCAAGCGCGCTGTCAATCAAACATTTCCTGACAGCCTTGCGGCCCTAATCTTCACTGACTGGGCGAGGATCGTCGTGTCCAAACCGGCCAAGGATTTCCTCAACGGGATACTTCAGTCGGTTTTTTACCATCTTTTTCTTCAGGGTCGAGGCAATCTCGATTCCCATTTCATTCGCAATAGCCAATGAATAGCAAAGGACGTCGGCCAACTCTTCGCCAACCTCTGCCTTCTTTTCATCGTCCAACTCTCTCGACTCGGCGGTCGTTATCCACTGGAAATGTTCCATCAGCTCCCCAGCTTCGATCGCTAAGGCCATACTTAGATTTTTTGGTGAGTGAAATTTCTTCCAATTCCGCTCTTCGACAAACTCGCGTACTAATTCTCGCAAATCTGAAAGGGAAGTATTCGCATCGGTGGATGTTTCTTGAGCTGACATGAATAAGCCTGAATCTGAATTAGTGAACCACTAATAGTCTAACAGGTAAAATATTTTTCCAGAACGACTCAGATTAAAAAAAGACCGACCTGCTACATCAGGGTCGGTCTTCTCGTCATACAGAAAAAGCTGGCAACCACCATTGCGCCAAACCTATTTCACAGAATCTGACTTAGCCTCAGAAACTTTCGGCACTTCAGACGTATCAACCGTATCAATCCGCGGTTCTAAAAGATAGGCAAACAGATCATTGATCTCGGAAGTTGTCAAACTATCTAACAAGCCTTCAGGCATGGTCGACTGCTTACTCTCTTTGAGCTCCTCCACTTCACTCGGAGCAATAGTAACCGAGCGTCCATCCTTCAGCCAAACCAAATAAGATTCATCCGCCTGCCGACGAGCGATGCCATTCATCACACGTCCATCAACAGTAAGAATAGTTTTCGCTTGATATCGATCTGAGATCGTCTTGGACGGGTGGACGGTAGACTCGATTGACTCGCGAAGAGAAAATCGATTTCCCAATCCAGTTAGGTCAGGTCCCATCGTTTTCCCCCGACCACGGAATTGATGGCAACTGACACACTGAGCCTTTTCAAAAATCGCACCGCCCATCAATTGATTCCCAGCGGGCATCGCCTCGATCGAAGTTAGCAGCTGACTCACTGAATACTTTCCGATAGCGCGATCATCGTCCCGAACCGAAACAGGTGTCTCTGCAGGCCAGGTCTGCCGGAACCACTCGCCCCAGGCTCTCATTACTGACTCCCAATCGTTGCCTTCCGATTCAATTTTTTTACCTGCCCAATGCTCCAGCAATTGTGCGGTCGCACCGTCATCCTGACCTCGCATCCGATAACCGGCCATAATTAGGTCGCGGTAATGCCGCGGTTCTCGCGGACGCCGGGCAACTTTTACTAACGTCTGAATGACTTCAACGCCAGTCAAATCGTCGAGAACTGGCAGGCTACTGACGAGGTAGGCCCAGTTGCCATCTCCCGGTTGTTGAGCCAACCCAATGACAACATCATTTCGGCGAGCAGGCTCCTCTTGCCAAAGAAGACGAAGATACTCCATTGAATCTGGATCACCACTTCGCCCTAAAACTGCAATCACACCAAGCCGCACCTGGTCTGTTGCAAAGCTGGATTTTTCGATTCCTTTTAAGTTCTGATCGAGATCAACAATCATCTGCACCGTTTCAGCGTCAAGTGCCTCAGGCAACTTATAAAACGCGGCGATCGAAGCGTTAGGCCATTGGTGTCCGTTTTCAAAAACTAAAGCCAATTGCTCTGACGTAATGGTTTTGGCAAGAATTTTTAAAGCCTTTTGCACGTACAGCCGGTTTCCAGCACCGCGACTTTCCCGGACAGCATCCTCGAGCGTTGCGATCAGCGCGAGACGCAAATCCGGTTCAAGACTCTCTCCTGACGCATGCAAGTGTAAAGCCAGATGAACCTTCTCAGTCATCTCCACGGACTCACTCGAAAGAAACTCAAGCCACCGGCCATCGAGTTGCTTGACTTGCAAGAATGCTAACAGGCGGATCAACTCACGATTAATCACAGAATTTTCGCTGGGAAATTCGCTACCAATTCGATCGGCAAATCCGCCAATCAGTTTTGGGTCTACTTCTCCACGAACCAACGCCAACTCCATCGCACGCAACAAATCAACAAAGTCGTGATCATTGACAAATCCTTCCATCCATTGACTAGCTTTTGCTAGAACCTGATAAGCTCGCTCGAGTGACGGTGCGGCCGTCATCAGCGCTACTGACCCCTGAGTAAATAACCTGAGCTCATCCGAATTGATAATCTCATTTTCCCATTGTTCTACTGGAACTTTCTCGAGAATCCGTCTGGCCACCATCGCTTCAGCACGATCAAGCGAACCCAGCATCGCGTAAACCGGCGGCAGCGGAGGAAGAGTCTCCATTCTCATCCATGACTCACCAGCCTTCCGCCTTACCGCTGGTGAAGTGTCAGCGAGTAAATTCCCCAGAAGCATCTCAATATCCCGACCTTCTTTTAGTCCACACAATCGTGCGACCTGGCCGCGAATCATTTCATCTTCATCTTCACTCAACTGAATTAGCATCTCATCGGAAGGAACTGGACCAAAAAACACCATGAGCTGCATTGCTCGGATTCGGTTTTTCACTGATTCCGTTTTATCAACCGCTACCGATTCAATTCCCGGCCCCCACTGATCCCCTAACTCAATTTTCAACTGTGCAATCTTCTGTCTTGACCAGGCCGCCATCGGTTGCGGGTGATTGATTGCCTGGGCAATTACGGATGCCTCCACGGGAGACTTTGTTTTTTCTGAAGCCGAAAACACACGGTAAACTCCACCTTTGGTTCCACGGCCTCCAGTGCAAAAATAAAGACTTCCATCTAATCCCACGGAGAGGTCGACCACATTCAAAGGGCGACCGCTCAAAAATGTTTCCGCTTTTCCCGCATAGCTGGCTCCTTCAGCCTTAGCCTGAACCATCAATATCCGTCCTTCCGACCAGTCGGCGAAAAACATCGCATTTTGGTAGGACTCCGGAAACTGAGTGTGTTGATACAAAACCGCGCCGGTGGGTGAACCCCGTCCCGTTTCACAAATAGCAGGCATTTGATCAACGTAATATTGCGGAAACTTAGACCACCCGCTCCGCCAACCAAATTCCGCGCCATCGGGAACGTGAAAGACCATCGTTGGGCGATACCAGTTGGACCCCATATCAGATTCCATATCACTATCGTGAAAAAACAGTTCACCCCAAGCGTCAAAAACCAAGTCATAGGCGTTTCGAATTCCACCTGCAACGGTCTCTTTTCGCGTACCATCCAAAGACACCCGAACAATTGTTCCACCCGGTGCAGCGACTCCCGAAGCATGCCCACCTGGATCTTCGAAACGAGGGATTAAGTCTCCCTCATAGAAAAATTGATAGGGACTTTTGATATCCGGCGTCCCAACAAGCTGGCTGCCATTTCCAATGATCACATAGAGCATTCCATCCGGACCAAGTCGCAAGCCGTGGGCACCATGTTCGAGGCTTTCGCCTTTAAAACTGGCGAGCTTTTGCTGGACTTCGAGAAGTCCATCTTGATCTTGATCTGCAAGACGATAAAGTCCGTTTCCGTCGGGGCCTTCACAGGTCACAAAAACCTCCCCGTTGAGAGGTAAAATCCCCTGGCAATTTTTGACTTCGTTGCAATAAACCCGAATCCTTTCTGGATCACGTTCGGATTTAGTCGGATCAGCAATCAATAATGGACCTCCTTCTTGCGACAGCAGAAGGGATCCAAATTCATTGAATTCCATTGCCACCAACGAACCGGTCTCTTCGCTCGCCAGAACAGACTCCACCTCAAACCCATTAGGAATTTCAAACTGGCGCTGGCCGGCGGTTCGCTTGGACTTAACGCCCTTAGATTTAGCAGCAGTCGCCCCAACGACTTCTGCCTTGGCAGCCGGGCTGTCATCGTTAAGTAGCTTTCCACTTCTCAACGGAGCAACCGCGTCCACAGGATCTACTGGTATCGGTTTACCAAAATCGCTGGCATTACTTGCAACGGGTGAAGGAGTGGTCGATCCCAAACTGATAGCTTCCGCCGGTTCGTTGCTTGTATCCGGACTAAAGGCGCCGAGCATCTGGGCTTTAAGCCAACCGATATCGCTCGCTGCCGTTGTCTTCCAGTTACGGGGCGCCGCCGTCCGCGTTTTCCAAGACCCATCGGTCAGCAAACGCCGCCACCGAGTTTCCCCTTTTTCCTTGACTCGGATCCGAAGAGCCAAACCGACTTGATCGCCATCGTGGTGTCGTACGCGTGCGGCAATTAAATTGACACCCGGATGTAAATAACCCGAGATATTCATTTCTGTCGACTGACCGAACGATTGCCCCTGAGTAGCTAATTTGCCGTTGATATAAATTTCAAATTCATCGCCGGCCGCAAATTCCAGCTCGGCATCTTCCGGGCGAATCAGCGTGAACTTCTTCCGGAAATAACATTCGCCAGGATTTTTAAGATCCTTCGCACCACTCTTTTTAGGCGACCAAATCCACTCCGGCTGGTCGGCCAAAATCGACGATTCTGGCAAAAGCAGAAAGCAAAATGCACCCACAAGGAGAGCAAAGCTCCGACATATAAGTCGCCCGGGGGAAGGTTTTTGTTTAATTCTTACGCGATCTTCCATGATCACCTCAGTACGCAAGCGGGGTGGAAACGTCGCTCGCTGGAGTATTTAGCTACAAATTGGGCGCAAAACTCTGCGCGATCCTTATACCTTTCAGGAATCGGCAGCAATCCGCGTCAGATTTGGAGAACTTTGAGGATTATCGTAAATTTCCAACCGCTAGCGGGAACTAAATAGCCGAAGTAGATATCAAACGCCCGGACTCTGTAGATGTCTTAGGGTAGCCGTGGATACGGCTAACCACCTAATACGAAACCGAGTCACACATTCAAAATTGCGTCGGGAATCGGCGCAACCCTAAGATCTTCCTCAAATCAGGACTAAATACCGGGGAAAATCGGGGTATTATTTGCATGGATGGGCACCGCTAATTACAACGGAATATCAAGGTATTATCGGTTTACCTTGCATTCCACCGAGTTCAATTTTGCCTGGGATCACCACAATGCTTCGATTTGTAGCAAACCTCTCTGAGTTGTTTCAATTGCCTCGCACATCGGTCAGAAAATCGACACGAGACCAAGGGCTTAAGTACCAAAACCTTGAGGCTCGGCATCTGCTCGCTAGTATCACCTACAACCCCGCCACTGATATCGTCACGATGCAGGCCGACGGCACTGACGATATTGGCGAGGTCTTCGAAAGTGGAACTGACGTTATCTTTCAACTTAGCGGCACCTCCGATTTCACTTTAGACACCAACGCCGATCCTTTAACTTCAATCAGCTTTTTTGGCGGCGACGGAAACGACACCTTTAGTAATTTCACCTCGTATGTGTCAACCGCAAAAGGCGAAGCTGGAGACGACGTTCTAAACGGAGGGTCTGCTGGCGACCAACTATTCGGTGGAGACGGCAAGGACACCCTTCGCGGCAACGGCGGCAGCGACGGACTTCATGGAAATACTGGAGATGACACGATCCTCGGCGGCGACGGGAATGATTTTATCTATGGATTTACTGGAGCCGATAAACTTTACGGTGAAGCCGGAGACGATCAAATCATCGGCGACGCAGGTGATGACGTCATTTACGCTGGCGACGGAGATGACGACGTTTTTGGCAACGACGGCGCTGACATCATCAAGGGTGAAGCCGGTTCAGACGACCTGTTTGGCCAAGATGGAGACGACTACATCGAAGGGGGAGAAGGTGACGACAATCTCTTCGGCGGAAATGGAGAAGACATCATCCTTGGAGGTGACGGAGCGGATGATATTTATGGCAACGAAGACATCGACAAACTTTATGGTGAAGCCGGTGATGACACGATCGTTGGGCACGACGGCGACGATCTAATTTTTGGCGGAGCAGGCGACGATACGATGATCGGCTCCGGCGGAGCGGATCGCTTAATGGGCGGCAGCGATAACGACAAGATCTACGGAGGCGAGGGAGACGACTTCATCAACGGTGAAGACGGCGACGACAGCGGCATTGGCGATAATGGCGTAGACGTTATCGTCGGTGGAGCGGGCGTTGATTATCTGGACGGCGGTGCTGGAAGCGATCTCCTTCAAGGTGAATCAGGCGACGATGTTCTGGTCGGTGGAGCAGACGACGACCAAGCCCTTGGCGGGGACGGAAATGACCTGCTGTTTGGTGGCGACGGCATTGACAATCTCTTCGGCGACGAAGGCCTCGATCGAATTTACGGCGAAGCTGGAGATGATACGATTTCTGGAGGTACTGAAGCCGACATCATCTTTGGAAACTTTGGTAACGATTTAATCTTTGGCGGTTCTGGAGATGACATCGCTTACGGTGGCGAAGGGGATGACTCTATTTACGGCGCCGACGGCGAAGACACGTTGATCGGTAACGAAGGGGATGACATTCTTAACGGACAGAATGACGACGATATAATCTTCGGCGGCGAAGGAAACGATACCATTTCTGGAGCTGCAGGCGACGACCTTCTATACGGCCAGCAAGACAATGACGACATGTACGGCAATCAAGGTGTCGACAAACTCAACGCCGGCGTCGGAGACGACGATCTTCATGGAGGTGATGGAGATGACGAACTCTTCGGAGGCGATGGGGACGACAATCTCTACGGTGAGGCGGGAGCAGATACCCTCGTCGGTCAAAATGGGAATGACGGTCTGTTTGGCGGAATCAATGTCAACACACAAGACATTCTCTTCGGCAACGATGGAAAAGATCGATTCTTGTTTGCAGCCTACGATTACGTTGCCGACGCGATTAGTGAAGATGCCGAAGTAGAAATTAGAAACGGCAACGTCACGTGGACTAACCTTGAAGTTGAAATTCTCGACGACAGTTTCCAGATGCTAAGTGACCGAACGCAAAATACTGCTTTACTCAAAGGCACGATGACCGACGAACCACTCGTCTTCATCAAAGACTTTGCAGTTGCCTCGGCCACTGAAGTTGGAACGAATGCACTAGTAAGTGTCACAAAACAGGTTTTGGATCCGGCAACCGGACAAATTGTTCCCGTCACCGTACTCGAACGACAAATCACAATTGGGGAATGGGACGAATTTGATTCTGCCGAAAATGACGAGATCATTCAGGGGCTTCCACAGGTCATGGCCTACACATGGGCAGGCCCTGATGCGGTACCAAGCGTTTTACCAAACGACTCCTCCTGGTGGGCTCAGTGGCGACTCTTGAGCGGCTGGACTGACACCTTCCCGAATCAAATTCAGTTCTACGAAGTCTCTGGCGACAACAACTGGTGGTACTTGAAGACTGCCGAATTCGCAACCGACGACGGCAAATTCAATCCGGATACAGACTGGGCAACGAGTTGGAACCTCTACTTCAATGACGATCCTGCTGCCGATGCTGACAAGGCCAGACTGTTGAACAAGATGAACAAGGTCGACGAGCTATTCACGAAACTCGAGATCTTCTAATCGCTGATCGACATTTCAATCAACTAAAAGCGTAGCATTATTTGCTACGCTTTTTTTATGCACTGCCGTGGCTATCCGATTTCAAATCAACGCCACGCTGGGAACCGCAACCGCACCAAATTTTTTGCTACATTGCCCAGCTACGATAAAATCGAAAGTTCGCTACGCATTTTAGCTCAGATCAAATAGCAACCAGTTTTGTGAAGTAGGAAGAACATCGTCCGGTTGATGGGAACGAATCTCCAGCATTGGAGAATTATATTTCTTGAAGTAACACGATCTCTTCTTACCGGGGGCATCGAATTCGACAAAAAGAAGGGTTCTTGAAAGTCGGTAATCCTTCCATCCTGATTCCATCACGGAGCAACGGCATTCGCCTACGACGGCACAAAAAAAACGCCCCGAGAATCTCTCGAGGCGTTGGTACTGTAATCGAACAATTAAAGGCAGACTAATTTTTTGACAGCAGCGAAACCGCCACTTCCCGTTCATTGTCGTCCCGGCATTCCAGTTCAAGATGTTCTGGAAAGACCGTTTCACTACCGACAATTCGAATATCGAGTGTACCGCGACCTTCTAGTTCGGCAAGTTCTTTTCGTTTTTGGTTGTTCAAATAAGACGCCACCTTTTCGTTGACCCGAACTGAGATGCTTGCAACGTTCTTGTTTTCGGTCGCCAACATTAGCATCCGCAATACATCGAGCGCCATGCTCTCTTCCGTTTTCACATTCCCGCGACCGTTGCAACAGGGACACTCTTGGTAGAGGCTTCGCTTCAACCCCGGCTTAATTCGCTGGCGAGTCATTTCAATCAATCCGAACGGACTGATTCGTAAGATTTTCGTCCGTGCTCGGTCCCGTTTCATGGAATCTCGCAAGGTCCGCTCAACACCTCGACGATGTTTGTCTCGACGCATGTCGATAAAGTCGTTCACGATGACACCACCGAGATCTCGCAATCGCAACTGCCGTGAAATCTCCTTAGCTGCCGCCATATTCAAACGATAGGCAGACTCTTCTGCCGAATCGTCGGTACGGAAACTACCACTGTTTACGTCAATTGCGACTAAAGCTTCGGTCTGGTCAATCACGATAGAACCGCCGTCGGGCAGTGGCACCTCTCGAGCGTGAATTTTGGCAATCTCCTGCTCGACCTTGTATTGATGAAAGAGAGGATCATTGCCAGAGTACAACTGCAACTTACTCGAATGCCGCGGCATCACCAGTTTCAAAAACTCCTTGGCTCGTTCGTAAGCATCCTCACTATCGATCATGATCGTATCAATATCCGAAGTCAGGATATCCCGAATCGTGCGAATGATCATATCGCTCTCTTCATAGATATCGATCGGAGCAGGCATCGTGACAACTCTTTTGGAAATCACTTTCCAAAGCCTCAGGAGATAGGCCAGGTCACGTGACAACTCACGACGCGAGCGTCCTGCACCGGCAGTTCTCACGATAAACCCTAAACCTTTAGGCGGCTTTAGGTCATACAAGTATTCCCGCAGTCGCTTCCGCTCTTCTTCGTCCTCAATCTTGCGAGATACTCCAATCCGACCCAGTGCCGGCATCAACACGAGGTAGCGTCCCGGGATACTAATGTAGGTAGAAAGCGTTGGCCCTTTATTGCCAATTCCCTCTTTAATTACCTGAACGAGAACCTCATCACCACGCTTAAAAATCTCCTGAATCGGAGGCTTTACTCGTGGGCGAAATCCACCGTGAGATGGCGGTCGCCGGCCTCGTCCATTCGCATTGGCCGCGGCAGCCGCTTCCTTCTCTTTCCGCATCATCTCGTCTGGATCGTATCCACCCTGTTTGAAATAACGGGGTTCAACATCACTAATGTGCAGGAAACCATTTCGACCAACGCCGAAATCGACGAACACGGCCTGGATGGTTGGCTCAAGATTGACAACTTTTCCTTTGTAGACATTGCCAACGAAATTTTCTTGGCTTTCTCGTTCTACATAAAGTTCCTCGAGCCGATCATTTTCAACAATCGCAATCCGATTTTCTTCGGCTTGCGACGCATTGATAAGCATTGTTTTTTTCATTTGAATTCATTCTTTGCTGGCGATTGATTGGAGAACCTAAATCGGACTCAAACAATCGAATCGCATGGATTTGATTTTTTTGGCTGCCATGGTCTGACAGTGATGGGCAGGCCGTTCCTACTGTAGAAAGCCTGGTAACATTTGACGTTGCCTGCCGATTCGCCGATTGCAAATCGATGGCGTTACCCGACCACCCAAATTTGTGACTTTTTGCGCTGGAACAGGAACGACTGACTTCAGTTGCACCCGATTTTTTAGTGCCGAGAGCGAAGTAATTTCTTCGCAAATGTCGATCACTCCAACGGCTAACTAAGAACTCGATTCCGTGTAACGCTCGGCTACTGAATCGAATTTGAATAATAGATCTGAGATTTTGCACTGCCTCGAACATCGATGAAGGCCGTCTTGTGCACCGCGGCAATTGCCACTGGCAACTCGCGGAAAACCCAGCAAAAAGATTTCGCGTCGAATCGGCAACGATGCCGTTACGCAAAGAACTCCCACCTACCGGCAATGCGGCAGTCTTGAAGGACTTAATCTTTAATGCATTGGTAATCATCGAACTTGCATTCCTCTTCAGATCAACGCAAACTCGATTCAACTCTCGCTCAAATTTAAGATTTCAGTGACACGCAGTTTGAAAAAACGCGATCAAAACAAATAGGAATGGAACTGACTCGATTGAAACACTTTCGATTTGTCTCGCACAGCCCGCCACTCCAGTCTAACCACTACTTGCGTCTCCCGAATCTGCAGTAGCAGGAAACCCCGCTATCACCAGTTCTTCCAAGGCTGAGATAGCCTGTTGAGCATCCTCTCCGGTCGCTTCCAATTGAACCCTTGTCCCTTGGGTCGCGCCGAGTGTCAAAATGTCCAACACGCTTTTGCCATCTACCCGGATATCATCTTTGACTACTTCAATCTTACAGTCATACTTCGACGCGGTTGAAACAAACAAATACGCAGGGCGCATATGCAAACCCTGAGGATTGCTAATTGTAACCATCGCTGATTGAAACTGTTCCGACATCTGTAATTTGAGCCATCTAAGGTTGAATCAATAGTTTGCCAAACAAGTTTAGGAAGCAAACTGATTGTTATCAGCTTCTTCCAATATCTGCTGGATATCCTCAGGAGTCCGCGACTGCTTGAGGAATCGGCAAAAAGTTTCATCCTGTAACTGCTTGGAAATATTTTCCAACGCACGAAGATGGTCGTTCGGCTGGTCGGGGGGAGAGATCAGCATAAAAAAGAGCTGAACCTGTTCTCCATCGAGACTTTGAAAATCAACCCCTGTCGGGCTTACGCCAACCGTGCCGACCGGCTGACTAACACTCGGGTGTTTTGTGTGTGGAACGGCGATTCCTCGACCGATTCCGGTGCTTCCCAGCTCTTCCCGCTTCAAGACTGCCTGGACGATCGCTTCTTGATCATCTCCACCAAGCTGTCCAGATTCGACCAAGCTGGCGACTAACTCACGAACAACTCCTTCTTTGTCAGAAGAAGTTAGCTCCGCTCTGATCGCTTCAGTTCTTACGAAATCAGAAAACTTCATAAATGGTTCCTTTTGTATGTTTGTTGTCTTGCAGACGACAAGTTCACTTCAAGCAAAAAAATTACTCTGCTGATTCCTCTGGAATCTTGTGATCTCGCCCACGATGACTAATAAGTTTTTCTTTGTGTTTTTTTAGCTGCTGTTCCATTTTGGAAACGGTACTGTCTAAAGCGACAAGCACGTTCGAGCCAGTGTCGGAAGCAAAGAAATCATTGGTCTCTTCTGCCGAAACAATGATCTCAACTTTTGGAGTATCTGTGTGCTCCAAATCCACCAATACTTGTATCGCTGTAGTACGATCAAAAAATTTAGGGAGTTTAGAAACTTTCGCTTTCATGGTTTCCTGAATCTCGTCACTCATGTTGCCATGTCTAGCAGTAACTTTGATTTCCACCCTGACCCCCATTTCGAAATTTTTATTGATTGCACGAGAGGTTTCCTCTCGAGGTTGTGTTTCCCTCAATTGTAGAGCGATCGAGAATTTCGAACAAATCCAAATCACTTCTGAGCCCAAAATTCATCGAGAATAGATGGTGAATTATGGAAACGCGCCAGATTACCGACCGCTCCAATCTTTGCGTTAATCGGTTGGACCTCGCACCGCTGGCGAAGCATCCGAGCGACAAAGCGTAAGGGATTTCCTAGAAACGTCCCAAATTCACGAATTTCTTCGGCAATTCATGCATTTCCACGATCCCAACTGAAAATTGCTCAAAGATCACACCCCGAACGCGCGGCACCTTTCCCTAATTTGATGGGGCTCGGAGGGGATGATCAGCGAGCGGGAACGCCCACCTTCGAACGTTCAGACTCTAAAAAACAACCGGAAAAGTCGAGTCAAATGTCCTATCGTCGCAACCAATTTATGGAACCTTGGTGAAAATTGCCGGGATGTCCGCCTTTCGTACAGCTTCGTTAAATTTCTTAATCCCCTTTTGGACGACGTTTTCTTGCGTCGTAAGCAAGCCATCGATCTCCTTAATCAACTCATTGCGCACGGCAATCGACTGCCGCGTCGGTCGATTGTCACCCGCACTCACAACACCGACGAGACCGCTTAAACGATTATTTAGCCGAATTGGATAGTTCAGTGGGTCCTGAGGGCTTTCGTTTTTCGTTTGGTAAAGCGCCTGCTCGACCTCTAAAAGCTCGCGATCCAACTTTTTAGCTTTCTCTACCAGCTCCTCATTCCCACCTGCTTTTTCAAGTCTATTTCGAAGACTCTTGAGCTGCGTGCGGATATCGCGGGTATTCTTAATTGCCAA
>JAAEMV010000748.1 GCA_024225195.1 Planctomycetaceae bacterium
ATCCAACGGTGCCGTTTTAGTGCACGCGCGAACCATGTTCCCCGCGGCAGAATACACTCAGAATCACCATTGTGTCAATTACGCATACCCCCATTTACTCGGGCCAGGTAACATCAGTCCTGCAGACGTTCAATCTGCCGCCAAGCCACGACTAAAACGTAATGCACCCCACTTTAAAGCGGTAAATGAACCGCGAAGACACCAATCGATGGGCCCGAAAGGACCCGTTCAGTCGCCAACGAGGACCTGACACCTACCGCGTCTTCATTAAAGACCCACAAACCAATCCGCCCAAAAATAAAACGGCCAAGGTCGTTAGCCCCAACCGTTAGCCCAGCCGTTAGCCCAGCCGTTACGCGAATGGTTTTTTAATGCGGCCAAAATCCCATCCCGCATTCCGTTTCGACCACGCGGCAAAGGCGACGGCCCACCAACAAGCCCCCTCAAGCCTCCGGTTTGGAATCCCCCGATATCGATAATCGCCTCACCCAACCACCGTTTTTCCTCTTACTTGACACGCGATTGTGTGGCACCGAGATTACGGCTCATTAAAGGCATACGTTTGATCGGTCAACTTCCTTGGCAAATCCCCACTCCTTTGGAGGGTTACCTGCCGAGCGGGATCTGATGGGACGCGCGCCTCTTCCATTTTCGCCATTCACAATTTTCCCGGGGGGGAACCAATGAAGATTCTTGCTACAACCATCGCGCTGTTACTCGTACCGACCCTGACTTTTGCCCAAGATGCGCAGGAGAAAAAAGATGCGGCCGAAATCAAAGCGATGATTATGAAAGACAGTAACGAAATGAAACAATCGCTAAAACTGAGTGAG
>JAAEMV010000749.1 GCA_024225195.1 Planctomycetaceae bacterium
ATCGCAAATTTGTTTGTCGAAGGCGGATTGGGAGTACCCCAGCGGAGCAAACCAACAGCGAGTGTGCAAAGCAGCCAAACCGCCCCCATAAAAAAGAAAGCCATTCCCTCTTTACCATTTGTGCTAAATGCAGAGAAGAGTAATGCAATTGCGCCGCATAAGGACACTAAAAATACTGGATTCATTCGCAAGACCTCATGCCAAGTACACAAGTAGAACGCCCGGATTATTATAGCAGACGTGCGTACTGCAACAAAATTTAGTTCCGAGTGAGAGGTTTTGTGAATCTATCTAATTCCGACCAGCAGATATTCCTACACACCGGACTGTGACGTCATCGAATTCCAATGGTTGATCATCCACTTGCAAAACTAGCATCCGGAATCCCTAATTTCCAACCACATTATGTTTCATACCAGAGCACATAAACCGTAAGCGTTTTATCATCATTTTTTGTGTAGGCAATATTCAAGCCACGAGTCCCCTTTGAACTAGGCGGTGGCACACTAAGTTTAGCACCTAAGAATGTTTTAGAAGAAAGCGCCCACCAGGTTTCTGGAGCCGCAGTGAAGAAGTTGGAAGGTTTCAAAATCGGCTTGAATTTGGTTGATTCAACCTGTGTTTCGTCAAACAACATCGATGGATCGTCTATCTTTGCGATGAACTTAAACCGAATCACGTCGTCCATCCCAGCATCAAGCGCATAACCAAGTGGCTCGATCACCACGTCTGGATTGACGTACATGACTTTTCGACATTTTGCAATTTGCTCTTTCGTAGGCGTCGTCGTGCTAACGTCACCACCGCCGCTGAGAGTGAAGTCACACCCAGCAAATACAAGCAAAGCAAAACCAATAGCGAATCGCATTACGATATTTTGGAGTATCTTTTTTTCGAACATCATTTCACTTTTCACCGAGAGGTCGCAAATGATTTTGTTTTTCAAACACGCCAGCCTGAGCCACTTTCGTTATACCAAGTATTGAATAACCGGTGAACCCAACGACCTCACGCACCCCAAATGGAATTAAGCGGTCCGCTAAGAAAACCGCGGTTTTAAAATCAACTTTGCACCGATCGAATCAATGTCACGCAAAGCATCGATCGCGACCACTCGCGTTCCCCTCTCGAGTCATTGAGCTCAAAAATTAAAAATTGTGCAACCACCATCGTTCACCGCTACAATAAGATTCTGCGGATCTGTGCGAATCCTAGTCACACGAAACGTAAATCTTGGATTCATCAAATGTGGTTTGAAATACATCGCTTAGTCAAATGACTTTAGCAAAAGTCAAAATCGAGAAACGCTTAAAATGCATCAATTATCATCCTCACCTCGCCTCTTTTCCACGATCGCAGTTCTATTGGTCAGCGGTTTAATCCAAGTTTCTGAAACTCAGGCCGCGGACCCACCCAACGTGGTTGTAATCATGGTTGACGATCTCGGATATTCCGACATTGGTTGCTACGGTGGAGAAATTGAAACTCCCAACTTAGATGCACTCGCTGCAGATGGCCTGCGATTCTCCCAGTTCTATAACACTGCTAAATGTCACTCATCTCGCGTCTCTCTATTAACTGGTCAGTATTGTATTGCTGCTGGCGATACAAAAATGGATCATGCGATCACTACGGCCGAAGTACTTGGCAGTGCCGGGTACTTTACTGCCATGACAGGCAAGTGGCATCTGAATCAGCAACCAACCGATTTTGGATTTGACCGGTACTTTGGACACCTCAGCGGTGCCTGCAATTTCTTCAAAGGAGACAAGACATTCCGGCTCAATGGTGAACCGTGGTCAGTTCCTCAACAAGATTTTTACACGACGGTCGCCGATGTCGATTATGCCTTGAAGTTCCTCAAAGAGGCTCGCGCAACAAGCCAACCTTGGTACCTCTATATCGCATTCAATGCCCCTCACGCTCCGCTGCATGCACTCCCCGAAGACTACGCAAAATACAAAGGGAAATATGATCAGGGTTGGGATGTCGCAAGGGAAACCCGCGTTAAGAAACAAAAGGCTGTTGGAATTCTCCCGAGTACACTAGCTCCGAGTCCTCGCCCCGAACATATTCCAGCCTGGAAAGATCTCGAACCATGGCGACAAAAGTACGAAGCTAATCGCATGACAACATTGGCGGCAATGATTGATCGAGTCGATCAGGAAATCGGCCGCTTGGTCAATGACCTTAAAGCCAATAACGAATTCGAAAATACGATGATTCTGTTTGTATCTGACAATGGAGCATGCCCTTATGACCGGCGAGCACCGCTACTCGATGTCGAGCCAACCAATGGCGACATCGCCCTGGCCGATTCAACCGGCTGGTCGTGGGCTCGCAATACCCCGTTTCGTTATTACAAACAGAATCAATTCGAAGGCGGCGTCTCCACACCCGCCATCGTGCACTGGCCCGCCGGACTAAAAACACCTGCAGGTTCAATCACTGACCAACCCGCTCACCTCATCGACGTCATGCCAACGCTCGCCGAAATTACAAAAAGCGAAATCCCCAATCAATGGCCTGATCGCACACTGCGGCCAGTGTCAGGAGTCACTCTAACGCCGGCGTTTGAGGGGAAGAAAATCAATCGCGAACAACCAATCCACTTGCTGTTTGCTGCAGACCGAGGTCTGCGGGACGGCGACTGGAAAATTGTCAGCTTTAAAAGCGAAGCTTGGGAATTATATAACGTCGCCGAAGACCGCACCGAACTGAATGACCTGGCTGCACAAGAACCCGAACGACTTGCTGCGATGGTCGAAAAGTGGACCCAGATGTCGCGAGATGTCCTCCACGCCCCCGAACGCAGTTACGCACCCACCGGAAAAGCTCAGCCCGTACACATCAACCGCGAGTGGACAAAATTTGACAAAGAAGCTCCCGCAGGGAATACAAAAAAACGAAAGAGAGCCGGAGCAAAGCAATCCATTCGAGCTCGAAAAAACACTAAACTGAACATCACCGATGGCACCCTTCGTCTCGTATTTTCGGGAGACGATCCGGGGATCGCAATGGATCTTCGCAAAAAATCATTAACGCCCGGACCTTATCGTCTTGCCTTTGATCTAAAGGGGGGAAGCCAAGGCGGGGGTGAACTCTTCTTTACCACCGATCTAAAAACTGTCCTCCCCAAAGGAAACCGAATGCCATTTGAGGTTGTCGCCAACGGAGACTGGCAGAAAGTTGATATCGAACTAAAAACTGACAAAGCGATTCAACAATTGAGACTCGATGTCAGCGAAGGTTCTGGAGAAGCATCGATTCGCCAACTCCGCCTGACCGATGATTCGGGCAAAGTTTTATTCAAATGGCCAAACTGATAACTTGATCGATAACACAAATTACTTTCAGTAAATTC
>JAAEMV010000750.1 GCA_024225195.1 Planctomycetaceae bacterium
CGGCCACAAGGATTTTGGTAATCCCCCGGACCTGGAACGTGTCAGGAACCTGGCAAAGATGCTGACCCAAAAGTCGGTTCTGGAGAGCCAAATCGTCAGCGTCTGGGTTCCTGCAAACAACCGGATTCACGTGCTGGTTTCGCTCGATATCACTGGCTTTCACAGAGCGGTTCGTGATAATCCACAGCTCTCGGAAAATCTCCGCAAAGAGCTGCGCAAGCGCGCTGAGAAAGGATTCAAACTAATAAAACATTTAAAGGAGGAAAAATTATGATATCTAATTTATTAGGGTATTCAAGTGTTAAGGTGTTCAGGAATTTGTTAAGATTGACTGTTATTGCCGGAATCGGTTTTATGCTGTTATCTGCCCGGCAGGGTGAAGAACCCGACTTCACGCCGGCCTGGGTTGGCGGAGACTGCACCTCCTTTTGGGGCGACAAACTGAAAGACCGCGTCTGCGATGTGGGTTCTTGCAGCGGCAGTACCGATATCGCTGAGTTGCGGGCGCGGGCTGTCAAGGCAGCAAAAAAAAAGATCGCCCAGGAACTGAAAGCC
>JAAEMV010000751.1 GCA_024225195.1 Planctomycetaceae bacterium
ATGGGCCAAACGGGAATATTTATCGCGACGCCGAAACAAAGAAATGCAACGAGTCCACTCGCGAGGCAAATCAAACTTGCAAATATTCGATTGGGGAAGAGGCGTTTCGCTCTCCACCGCCAAAGTAACCTAATTTGGCTTGATCTCGATTTCGACTCCATCACTTGCCTTGGTCATACTTTGGAAACAATGGCTGAAGTCCCTCTTTGTAGGTGAAAATGCAAGTGCCGGCAACCAAAAGACACACCCTGTTTAGGGAACGTGAATGGGGCGGTTGGCATGGACGGTCTGTGTTGTGGCGAAAGGGGGCGGCTCCGGAACCGAACGAATCGAAAAAGACGCGTCAAAGCTGCCGTCGCTGTTCGAATAAAAGGTGTGGGGTCGCCGATGTAATCAGCACCGTCAATAAGGGCGAGGAATAATCTCGTAGCCTCTGTGGGCACGAAAAATTCTACTGCGCTCCCGTTCCGATCGCCGTTAATTCATCGCCAATAAAAAAGTCTGGTTAAGCACAGGTGCTAAGTTGC
>JAAEMV010000752.1 GCA_024225195.1 Planctomycetaceae bacterium
AAAGAAATAAAAAAAAAACTGGTACTCGAGATAGACAAGATAGAGGGCAATAACCTAGCAATTGGCCAGACCCAAGAAATCCCAGAAACCGCACGGAGAGCCGACAACATGAAAGGCAAACTCGCACAGACGGCAAGTATAACAATGACGGGAGGAACGAGCGAAAAGGACGAACACGAATTCATAGTTGACATAAACGCATTGCGGCGGTGGCTAACGGAAAATAGAATCGAAAAACAGACGGGAATGAGAACAACAGGGGAGCTAGTTTTCAACAAGCACGACCCAATAGTGACATTGAGCCCGAAAGAGCGAGAGGTCCTGGACACAATTAGCGTAAACCTAAAAAGTTCGAACAAAGGCAAAGCAATCGCAGACCTCATAGAAGAGCTTATGGGTACGGGAGACCACAAGAAAACATGGTTGACAATAGCACATAGGTTGGATATCCCAACACGCTACATGGATTGCGGAACACCTCCAAAATATAAAAACGACGGAAAAACACCGAAAATGAACCACCAACGACTAATGGAAATCAGCTTGATGCCCACGGCAATATTCTATGGCGTCGGGAAAACACACCAGGAGGCCGACGACATGGTGTCGAGGTGCGCGATGAAATACTTGCAAAGTCAAATAGGACCAGGCAACCAACAAAAACCGGAAGAAGAAAACGACATCGCCATAGTCGAAGTCATCAGCGCAAAAGAGCATACATCCCAAAAGCAGATATCTCGACAAAGAACAACCA
>JAAEMV010000753.1 GCA_024225195.1 Planctomycetaceae bacterium
CAGCTATCGGTTCAAAAACTCAACCAGTAATAAGGAGAGAAAAAACAGACGCAAACCCAAGAAATGAGCCATAATCTGGCTTGATTAGGTGGGTCAGTTTTCAGTGCAAATGGTGGGTCACTTTTGGATGCAATTTAACAATTAGGGCAAATCCTTTCTGGGTATTTGATAGGGTTTCCCGAAGCAGTGCTGAACCTAAGCGCTCAAATTCGGATGCTGTGACATCGTCAAAGTCTTGGAAGAGTGGTGTCGATTGTAGTATTTTCTGCATTAGTGAATTTGTACCGACGCCACCAGCTAAATCGGGTAGTTCTGAGCTGTGTACGTAAATGAGATTGTTTGAAAAAGTGGTGGCGGCGTGAAGCGCAAATGTTGATTTCCCAAGGCCAAAGTGACCGATTAGTAGTGTCCATTTGTACTTCTCTGTCGTCGCCAACATATCGGACGGGCTAATTCGTTCTGGGGATTCATGGTCTCGTTTAATGTCCCCAGTTGCGCCAAAGCGCCAGCGTTCAATTGAAACGGGAACAGGGTCGATATGAATGTTTCCATATCTGAAAAATTGCTTCTGTGTGGCTATCTTGAGCCTAGCCCCCTCGGAAATTCGAGCAGCGATTACACTCTTTAGCTGCCTTTTAACCCTCTTTAGAAATTTCTGTCGATCCCAAAGCTCGACCTTTCTCGCCTTACCTTTGGTTTTCAGGTCATTTAGGTAGCCAAGTATTGTCGAATGAGCGTCCCTTTCCTCGCCGGTTCGATTATGCAGCAATATATATGTCTCGCAGCTAAACTTGGAATTGAGAAATGAGGTTATCGATTTGCGTATCTGTGATAGTTGCTTGGAAACAAGCAGCTCTTCCTCATAGAGGCCTTTACACTGAACAACAACTGGAAAGTGACCGGTATCTGACCACTCGACTAAATCAATGCCCGCTCGATCAAGGCCGGATAATCCTCTTGGATGAATAAGATCTGGCCAAAAAATCCGTAGTAGCGGTAATGCTAAACGTTCGAAATCGCGAGAGGAGGAGGCTGCTAGCTCACCGCTTTTTCTAGTCCAAACGTAACTATTCAGGTACAAATTTATTCCAAACAAACAAAAAAAGTGCTTGACACCATTTTCGCGTAAAAGTGCAGAAAAATTGTAGCACGCACTTCTCTTGGATAATTGGCACATAGAATGCCGCAGAACACCTGCTA
>JAAEMV010000754.1 GCA_024225195.1 Planctomycetaceae bacterium
CGATCTTGTCTTCGGCATTGGCTATGAAGATGATATTCAGCGGGCGATTGATGTTCTGAAAGAAGTGGCTGGGCAACACCCCAATGTTCTGAGCGAGCCAGGTTTGACGGTCAATGTGCATGAGCTCGCCGATTCATCGGTCAATCTATTTTGCCGTCCGTGGGTCAACACGAAAGACTATTGGGGTGTGTATTGGGAGTTGACTAGGCAGGTAAAGGAACGATTTGATAGCGAAGGGATCAGCTTTCCGTTCCCACAACGTGACGTTCATTTACAAACAGAAGCCAAGGTCAGCTCGTAAAAGCGGGGCGGTTGGGGCACCGATTTTTTCGTGGTTGTAATGACTTCTAAGAAAATAGGACCGCGTCGGTCGTAAGCAAAAGGCGGCGTTGGCCGGGGCACTTGATGGTGAACGATTTGCCGGAATCGGCAGCGGATAGGGGAGGAATCGAATCCTCGTTTGGCGGTTTTTTCAGCAAAAACTAGAATTTGCGATGGAAGCAAGACGTCAGACTGCTTGGGATGGTCGAGCAGATTTTCGCGCAGATTAGGTGGGAATTTTTTCTTGGATTGCTTGCAGGATTGCAGGCTTTGCCGGTACCTTAGCGGTAGTGTGAAGCCTTTCACATTGATGCTCTTTTCACCCTCCACAGGAACTTGATTATGAAAATGACGGTTCGTCTTTTTGTAGCCCTTTTCGTTTGCTTGCCATGCTTCGTTTTGTCTCCAAGTCTCACCGCCCAAGAAAAGGAAGGGACGGTTTCAACCACCGAAGTGGCAACACAAGTATCAGCCCAAATGGCCGCCGAATTTAAGGCAAATTACGAGTCCGGTAACGCGGAAGGCATCAGTAATTTGTTTGCGGACGATGGTGAGTTCATTGACTCACAGCGAGTCGTCTATTCAGGTAGAGAAAATATTAAAACCGAATTCGCAGCGCTTTTTGAGGGATCTCAAGAACGTCAAATTGAACTTGTGATCGATTCAGTGAGGCCCGTAGCGACCGGATTAATTTTGGAAGACGGGCACGCTTGGATTCAAAGTGGCGACGATAAAACGACGACCGTCAGTCAATACATTTCAGTCATGGTGAAACAGGGCGACGCTTGGAAGATTGCCAGTTTAAGAGATGTTAAATCCGAATTCGCATCG
>JAAEMV010000755.1 GCA_024225195.1 Planctomycetaceae bacterium
CCAGTCGTGTTGCTTGCGTTTGATCTCATTGAACATACCGGGGAGGATGTCCGCGAATTGCCGCTTACTGATCGGCAAACTCGCTTGCATGAAGTCCTAGAGGGGCTTCCATCGGCGGCAATTCAAGAGCCTCCCAAGGTTCTTACCGAGTCAATTCGAGAATGGAAAATTCTGGCAACGGCTCGCGAATCGAGTAAAGCGATGCGGGCCGAGGGGTTGATGCTCAAACGTGCGGATTCGAAATATCAAGTTGGGCGTCCTGTTGGTGATTGGTGGAAGTGGAAGGTTGATCCTTACACAATCGACGCAGTGCTAATCTACGCGCAGCGGGGACACGGACGTCGGGCCAATCTATATTCGGACTACACATTTGCCGTGTGGAAAGAGGAGGGGCTGGTGCCGTTCGCAAAAGCCTATTCGGGTCTGACCGACGCAGAAATGCGGAAGGTTGACAAGTTTGTTCGTAAAAATACCAACGAGAAATTTGGGCCTGTGCGAAGCGTAACGCCGGAGCTGGTGTTCGAATTGGCGTTTGAGAATATCCAACGCTCCACTCGCCACAAGTCTGGAGTGGCGGTTCGGTTTCCCCGGATTAGCCGTTGGCGTCACGATAAGAAACCGGCGGATGCAGATCGACTCGAAACGATCGTGGCGATGCTTGAGGAAGATTGAGCAGCAAAATCTGCGACTGATTAACCAAACAAAATAATTGAAACCATTAACGCTCAGGCGAAAATTGAGTACCACCGTCTCCAAATCGAAAGCCTCTGGCATCCGACGCGCGTCGCAGTGGATGAATTCCAAAGAGCGAAAACCGTTCCCGTTTCAACGGGAGGTCTGGAAGTCGATTGTTGCCGGCGATAATGGCATCCTCCACAGTCCG
>JAAEMV010000756.1 GCA_024225195.1 Planctomycetaceae bacterium
AACATAATCGCGGTATTTTGCGTCACCGCGTGCTTAATCCTAATTGCGCTATTTCCGTGGAAGGAAATCCAGAAAACAATCATTTCATGGGCGCAGCCCGAACCATCACCGCTCGGAATACCTCGACCAATCACTCCCAAACCAACAAGCCCGAAACCCAATAGGCCCGGCGGCATGCTTGATGAAGATGACTTGGTCGATGTAGGCCCCTTTGCCAAAATTCCAGTTGTTAGTCAGGCTGGGCCAAACGTAGGTGAAGCTCCCCCGATCATCGAGGCCCGCAGATCGACGACTCCTGCACCCAAGCCGGCAAAAACAACTCCACCAACCACCAATCCATCAGCGACATCAGCAAGAATAATAGAGGCGAAGCTTAACGAGGTCGTTCGCGTGAGCGGCTTAAGCAAGCAGGTCATTGTGAGGGGGCCATGCAATGAACTGAGTGTCTCGGGCAGTGGCTATCAAATAGCAATCGAAAATATGGTATTGGGCAAGATCAAATTATCAGGATTCGATCATGAACTCGAAATCCAAGGCACCGTTTCAGAGATCATTGGCTCGGGACTACGCCACCATATCACCGCGGAAGAAGTCGGCCGGGTTCTGATGTCGGGTTCCGGGCACAAACTGTACTACAAGCAAGGAACCGGGGGCCGTCCGGTCGAAGGAATTCCACAGGAAAAATCACTAGACTCCCGAGGCTCTTTTTCTGAAATCAAGAAAATTCAATCTTGGCTAGAGACACTTTTACATTGGGATTCAACAGAAGCGTCAATTCCGATTGCGACCTAAACCAACAAGTCTCTCCCAGAAACACCACGTCCCAAGAATCAATTCCATTCCCAAATTCGATGTTTCCAACAAGGACTACTTTTTCACGTTACCAGGCGCATCAATCACGCTGGCTTCCAACCATAGGCTTGACGGGGAAGGCAAAGCCATTCACTGGGCATCCAATACGAAGTCCACTTGAATAACAGACCGTTCCCGCATGCGATTAGGGCAGGGCAGTCATCACGAAAAACTGAACAGATGCCGTTGAAATTTCAGGGTAAGAGTTGGAAATAAAGGAAAAACATATTTTTCTCCCAATGTCGATCGTTTAACAACGAAAGCCATTTAGGATTTCACCGATGGCCAATCACTTTTCCCAAGCCCTCACAACAAATGAACCTCGTATCGTATGACAGTTGCAATCCAGTATAAAACTAGCAAAACTGTGTACTGGCCAATCATTCTCCACTCACTCCAAGGATTGTTAGCATGATCAAAAACCTACTTATAACCGCATTTTATTGTGCACTCATTTGCCCTCCGGCGGCATGCACAACGGTTACGAGCGGCCAACAGGGCGACATTCCTCCAGGCTTGATGCCAGCTTCAACCACAGCCGCAATCATGATCAAACCTGCGGAAATCTTAAAGTCACCGGGAATGGAAATGGTACCGCGAGAAGTCCTTTCTGTGGTTGGGCAAACAGAATTTGGTATCGACCCGTGCAAAATCCAAAATGCCGTTCTGATGGTTGATTCATTTACAGACCTGAGAAACCCGCCCGGGTTTGGAATGGTAATTACATTCGCTGAAGCACAAAGCCTTGGCGGCAACATTACCGATTCACTTATCAAAGGCAGCTACGAGGACATGACGATTTACCGCAGCCGCGACGCCATGACACCAGTGGTTCTGCAGTACAACAAGAATACATTGATTGTTGGTCTCGAGCCCTTTGTCACAAGAATGCTTGCCTCTAAAAATGACACTGGAGATCTTGCAAATTTGATCGACAGTGCCAACCCGGATTCTCAGTTTTCTGCTTACATGATAATGGATCCTGTCCGCGAGACCATTCAGCAAAACCTCCCGCCAAAAAACCAGATCCCACCTCCATTTAATCAATTCCTTGACCTGCCCGAACTCGTAGAATCGGTTGTCGTGGAGGTCAACTTTGATGGCCAACAAAAAGGGTCTTTAAAAATTACGGCCATCGATGACGCTGCGGGAAACCGGATTGAAAGCATGGTCGACATGGGTATCCAGATGGGCCGCCAAGTTTTAGCCGGAGAAATGACCCGGCAAATTGCCGATCTCGACCCCTCAATGCAGCTGGCCTTCCAAGCCTATTTTGAACGAGCCGGGCAGTTCATGGGGGACCAAATGCGACCCACTAGAAATCAAAAGACCATTCTCTTTGAAGCAAAAAATCAAGGCGGTCAAATCTCAAACGTGGCAGTGATTGGAACGCTCACGGCAATGTTACTACCTGCGGTCCAGCAAGCTAGAGAAGCCGCACGAAGAGTCTCTTCGACGAATAACCTCAAACAAATTGGGCTTGCCTTTCACAATTACTTTGAAGTTAACCGAAAATTTCCATCGAACATTCGCGATAAAAACGGGCGGCCTTTGCTAAGCTGGCGGGTTGCGATCCTGCCCTATCTCGAAGAATCAAAACTCTACGACGAATTCCATTTGGACGAATCCTGGGATAGTGAGCACAACATCCAACTTCTATCGAGAATGCCGCAAGTCTTCGCTTGTCCGAACTTAGAACTCGAAAAACGAACGATCTATCTTGGTTTTGAAGGGAACGACACTGCTTTTGGAGATAAACCAATCGGCTTCGCGCAAATTCTTGATGGCACGGCGAATACGATCCTTGCCGTCGAAGCCAACGAGGACGCAGCGGTCAACTGGTCAGCCCCTCAAGACATCCCGTTTGACCCAGCCTTAGATGTGAACGCTGTCGGGAACCTCCGACCCGCCGGCTTTAATGCACTGTTGCTTGACGGATCAGTTAGGTTTTTCCCGAATTCGATTGAACAACAGGCGTTAAAAAACTGGATTCAAAAAAGTGATGGAAATATCGTTGAATACCCGTTTCGCTAAGCACGACTGATCCGGAACTGGAAATGCAGCTCCGTCAATTATTCGAACCTTGCTCAACCAGCTCCTCAAGGAGCTTTGTTGTTCGCTTCAGTTCGTCCCTAATCTCCAGCAGAACGGAATCGGAATCATTTTCGCTCGCTGGTTCGAGTTCTGGGACGGACGCCCCCCCCATGCGATCCCGCTGATCGAGAACCTCACGACGAAAACGCTCTGTATCCTTGACGCCAAGTAGACTGATCAGGCTACCTGGTCCAGATTGGCCGGCAGTTTCGACGGCAATGTTACGCAAGTCAAAATAGCGCATCACAAATCCCTGAGTCATTTGCAGGTCTGTGATCTTCTCCAACGGCACTGTTTTTTCAATTTTGTTCAACATCCCCTTTTTGACATGCAATGCCCTCGTTGTCAACGTGCACTCCCAACTATCGATAACACGGTCAAGCACAAGCTTATAAATCACAGCGACGATCAGGGCGAGCGGAATGGTCACGATTGGAATACACAAAAAGATAAGCCCAGTCCAATGGTACTTAATAATTGCATCTTTATCGAAAGTTGCCCTCTCGACAATCTCTTCGTTTTTTCCAAATTCCATTTAGCACCCTTTCATTTTAGGAAACTACTAACGTTAGAAACGAGCACCAGCTCGGAAAATACGCACCGGCTGGTTTGGCAAACGCCTTAAACCCAACGAGCTCATTTGACATCTGACATTCTTCAACGTCAATCCAGCCCCTGACGAAACGCTGTTTCGAACTGCTATTCAGCTGAACTCTTCACCTCTATCCCCAACCTGGCTTGACACAAATCACGGAAGCCATACCGACAGACAGGCAAGCAATATCAGACGAGCCGTTACTCAAAACTCTCGCAATTCCGTACCCGAGACCCCGCCTGCTTGAACGAAGTTGGCCACGACAAGTCGACCACCCTCGAAGATTGCAACTAACAACCAGTCTGATATTGCTTGCCTGCAAGACCCACATAATGGACTTCACCTCCCCCCTCTTTAGAACCGTGGCGTCAACCACGTTTAAAGTTCTAGCCACCTGAATGATTAGAACAAACACCACTAAACCCAGTGCCTTTTTTCTTCATGCTGGCAAATCTGGGGGGGTAGCTTCTGCTGTTTTTTTCGTATTTCTGCAAAACACTCCAAAAACTACCGAACAATGTATTGACATATTCCGATATATCAACATACCATCAAGGAGCACCGATGAAACAAGACAATTCCACCAACCTATTAAGTTACAAATCACTCGCGCGGGCGGCTGAGTGCCTCAAAGCACTCGCCCACCCCCGTCGCCTGCAGATCGTCCAATTACTACTCGACGGCGAACTGTACACCGTCATGGAAATCAAGCAGAAGCTTGGATTAACACAATCGACAACCTCGGAATACTTGCGTTTTTTACAACAGTGTGGCTTGCTAACAAGTTCGAAATCAGGTCGCTCCGTTTTCTACGAAATAGCAGAACCTCAACTGCAAGACATCGTGAACTGTATTAACCGTCGTTTTGGTTAGTTCCAATTTCAGACAATCCCCGTCACAGGAATGGTTTCCGAAAAATCGCACCGCTACTCTTCTTAAAAAGTGAATCCATGTTACTTAAATATTTTTATGATGAAGCTCTGGCTCACGCATCCTACTTAGTCGGCTGCCAAAGGACGGGTGAAGCCTTCATCATTGATCCCGCTCGCGCGATTACGCCTTACCTCAAGGCTGCTGCCGCTGAAAAAATGAAGATCACTGGCTGTGTCGAAACACATATCCACGCTGACTATCTCTCAGGGAGCTGCGAACTGGCCAAGCAAACCGAGGCAACGCTCTATCTATCTGACGAAGGCCCTGCCGATTGGAAATACCAACTGGGCTCAGAATACTCAGTGCAACGCTTAAAGGGCGGTGACCACATTGCTATCGGCAATATACAGCTCACTACCACGCATACTCCCGGCCACACCCCCGAGAGCATTTCGCTGATCCTGACCGATCTTGGATCCGGTGCTAATGAGCCGATGGGGATCTTTACCGGTGACTTCATATTTGTCGGATCGGTAGGGCGTCCAGACCTGTTGGAAGAAGCCGCAGGCATCGCCGGCTCGGCTGATCAGGGAGCTCGCGACTTATTCCGATCGATTGAAAAGTTCAATTCGCTGCCTGACTATCTTCAAATCTGGCCTTCCCATGGTGCAGGAAGCGCCTGCGGCAAAGGACTGGGTGCGATCCCTTCGAGCACTGTTGGTTATGAAAAACGCTTCAACCAAGCCCTCCAATTTACAAACGAAGAAGACTTCGTTCGATTCATCCTTGATGACCAACCCGAGGCACCGCCTTACTTCGGCTTGATGAAGAAGCTCAATAAGTTGGGACCTAAAATCATCGGTGATTTTAGGCCCAAAAAATTGACACCGCAGCAGCTTGATTCTCTTGACCCAGCCTGCAATGTCATCGATACCGCAGCATTTGAACAATTTGCCAGCCAACATGTTCCCGGAACAATCAACCTGCCAATGAAGTATTTGGCAAGCCAGGGCGGCTGGCTCATCAACTACCAGGCTCCCACCTATCTCATCTCGACTGGCGAAAAGGTTCTGGAAGCAGTTCGAATTCTGCATGAAATTGGAATCGACAATATCGAAGGCTATTTGGATGCAGATGAGGTCTACGCGTCAGGCTTAGCAAGTGAAAAATCTCAACAACAATCTCCCCAATGGCTGGCAGAGGCGTTGTCAACCAATTCAATTCGGCTGGTTGATGTGCGGCGAAAATCTGAATGGAACGCTGGACGAATCGCTGGTGCTGAACACATTTTCCTAGGGCGACTCGCCGAGGAGTTCGGTCAAACAACGTCTCAAGAAGATAACCGCTCCATTGTATTGCAGTGTCGCACGGGAAGTCGTTCTGCCATTGCGACAAGCGTGCTCAGGTCATTAGGAGTCAAAAACGTGATCAATCTATCGGGCGGAATCGAACAATGGGAAACCGCTGGCTACCCGATAGTGAAGGAATCACCATCGCTTAAATCCGCACCACCACAAGAACCCGTCTCCATCTCTTGCGCGTTGAACTAAACCACATCCATATAATATTTACCGATCCACACCCATGACAGACTTTCTACTACAACCTTGGCCTTGGTGGTTTTCCGGCCCACTCATTGGTCTCACGGTTCCACTTTTGTATCTATTGGCAGGAAAAGGATTTGGAATCTCAACCAGCTTCCAGCAAATCGGGGCATTATGCTCCCCCCGCAGCAAACTCGACTATCTGAAGAATTACGATCGTCGTAAAGGAACCTGGACGCTCGTCTTCGCATTTGGAATTGTGATCGGCGGTTTCATTGGAAGCCATTGGCTCTCGGCGGAATCGATTGAATTTCTCCCTGCTGAATTTTTCAGCGTTTGGGGTGCAGCCAAGTTATTCATTGGAGGCACTCTCATCGGATTCGGAGCGAGGTACGCGGGGGGCTGCACCTCCGGCCACGCAATTACTGGGATTGCAAATTGGAACTTTCCCAGTGTCGTCGCCACCATTTTCTTTTTCGTTGGCGGCCTCGGCGTCACTTGGGGTTTGGGACACATTCTTTTCTAAGGTTATTTAGGTATGGCAACACTACTCGACAACAAAAATACAGATCATCTGGCACCCGCCCCAACTGCCGAAACAGAAACTAATACAACAGCTCGAAGCACCACTTCGGCCGTTGATTCATCGCTAGTGTATGCAACCACTCTAATGGTCGGAACTTTTTTGGGGATCCTGTTTACCAAATCCGAAGTCGTCAGATGGCAGCGAGTTCACGAGATGTTTTTGTTCCAAGACAGCCATCTGTATTTAATTATTGGCTCAGGCGTTGCCGTCGCGATGTTGGGAATGGCCATTATTCGAAAATGTGAGGCCTCTGATATCTACGGTAAGCCAATCCAATACAAACCCAAACCTTTTCATAAAGGTGTTGCTCTCGGCGGCATGACTTTCGGTGCCGGCTGGGCCATCACCGGTGCCTGCCCGGGACCAATTTACGCACAACTTGGCAGCGGGGTTGGACTTGCTGGGTTCACTTATGCCGGCGCACTAGTCGGGATGTATCTGTACGCCTGGGCGAAACCACACCTCCCCCACTAATTGCCACAGCTTCCTTTTACCCCCCCACCTTGGGAAACAACGTGGTGACCGACGTTCAGAAACTGGCCATCGAAAAGAGAGCCGATTGATTGACAGAACTTAAAAAAGGAAAGACTTAACCAGAAAATCAGAGAAAATCACGGAAAACAGGGAGAAGCAATCAATTCGCCAACAAACCGTTTCGATTTATGTTAGAAAAATCGCAGACATTTTGGTAGTTGACTTTTGAACATACAGTATCACTTTCAAATTGGAGCTTTCCCATGACGATGATCTCGAAACCAGATGCGAATCCGATTGCCGCGGCAATCCTGACATGGTTTGTATTTGGTATTGGCCATATTGTAATCAATGGCCAAACCAACAAGTGGATTATGACCATAGTCGTGACAATCATTGGCTCAATTCTCTGTGTTCTCCCAGGCCTCGTCCTAGGCATTTTGAGCGTAGTTGATTCATATAAAACCGCGGAGCGTCTAAAAGCGGGCGAGTCAATTCCCGAGAATGAATACTCCAATGTTCTTCTTTTTAAAGTTTGCAAACTGATTGACAAGAAAGCAACTTGCAAACTTGCTTAATTCAAACTTGCTTAATTCAAACTTGCTTAATTCAAACTTGTTTAATTCATCTTGTTTTCTGATGACAAAATTGAATTGAAGAATTTCTGTATAGGAGTCGCCCGCAAAGTTGTTACTTTCAACAACTGGGCGAATCTTAGATTCTGGACCGCCTCGAGGTCCCAGCTAGTTTGAATTTTCAAACTGGCCTTACTCTCTTCTTGGGCCGCTTCCCTGCTTGCAGTGAGAAATAGACGCGCCCCTATCAACACTCGTTTTTCTAGACAAATTCTATGCGCTCCCGGAACGTACAGCCTGCCGGAAATCTCCCCAGAAACCCAACTTCTTGCTAGGTCAAATCCACCTCTTCGCTCGAAAAATTATGCGGATCGATTGGCTGGCGACCGACCGAATCGCGTTACTGATCCCAACCTCTATTTGACAGCCCCAACCGCCAATGCTACAAAATCAAGATCAAACTGTCGGCAAAAACATGTTTTTCGATTGGCCATAGGAACGGGCTTGTGGAGCTAACCAAAAAAATTGAATATGACATCACGTCGCATCTATCTTCGGGAAATACGCCCTGCAAGTTGACGGTTGCTGCGCTGGCCTCTCATTACGGTGTAAGCCAAACACCTGTGCGAACCGTCATCTCAAAGCTGATCGAAGGAGGCAAACTGATCAAGCTATCCAACGGTCGCCTTCAGGCTCCCGATGCTTTCGATTTTACCAGCGACTCAACATTGCAACCGTCTTCGGGTCCCGCCACTGATCCTTACGAGGCAATCCTCCGCGAGATCGTCCAGAAAAGCTTATTAGCTGAGGAGACTTTTCTGCGTGAAGAGAAAACAGCGACTCATCACAAAATCAGTCGCTCTGCGGTTCGTGAAATATGCCATCTCATCGCAGGTCAGGGACTACTTGAACACATCCCGCGTCGCGGATGGAAGATACGTCACTTCACCCATGCAGATCTGCGAGCTTACCTAGACACTCGCGAAGTTCTCGAACTCAAGGCGCTCGATCTTGCCTGGAAACGACTCGATGACACTGAACTTCAAGCAATGCATGACGGAAATATTCCGGCGAAGAATGCACGAGACTTTCCCATAATTGACGATCGGATTCACAACTACATCATCAAGAAGTCAGACAATTTTTACATTTTAGACTTCTTTAATCGACACGCTCCATTCTTTCGAATTTTATTTGAATGGGAAGGTAAAAATCGTGAAGCTGCCGTTGAGGCTGTCCAGCAACATCGCGAAATACTAACCGCGATCATTAACCGTGATCGAAAAAAGGCCGCAAAGGCTTTATCACATCACATCCAGTGCAATCACCCAGTGCTGGATAGGATCGGAACGACCCAATGACTAACTTTTGTAAATTTATCGCCAGTCTTGTGATCTCTTTTTGTGGGATTGCGACCTATCCGACTCATTCGGTGGGTCAAGAAACGAGCGTCGATTTATACAAGCAAAAAATTAAGCCACTTTTAAAGGAGCGATGCTTTGCCTGTCACGGTGCGTTGAAACAAGAGTCTGAACTCCGCGTCGATACCATCGAAGCGATGAAAGATTACGGTATTTTAGAGGACAACCTTCTCCTCCACCGCCTCACTTCAAAAGACGATGCCGAGCGGATGCCCCCCGAAGGCGAACCGCTATCCGAGCAAGAAGTTTTGGACATTAAGAACTGGATTGCCGATGGTGCGCCAGCACCCGATAACGAACAGGCCGAAGCAGACCCGATGGAACATTGGGCGTTTCAACGAATCGGACGCCCGGAGATGCCCAACCTTGGCGAGCCCAACCCGGTCGATGCTTTTCTTACCAAACCGCAACAGGAAAAAGGATTCAAACCCCAGGCAACTGCCGAGCGAAGCTTATTGTTACGACGAATTTACCTTGATGTGACCGGACTTCCTCCAACGACTGAACAGCTACTTTCGGATTTGCCAATTGAGGAAATCATTGACTCTTTAATAGACAGTCCTCAGTATGGTGAACGGTGGGGAAGACACTGGATGGACGTCTGGCGCTACAGCGATTGGTATGGCCTAAATAGCCAATTACGGAATAGTCAGAAACACCTCTGGCATTGGCGGGACTGGATCATCCAATCTCTGAATGAAGACAAGGGATATGATCGGATGATCATGGAGATGATTGCCGGTGACGAAATTGCACCCACTGATCTAAAGACCGTCGCCGCAACTGGGTTCTTGGCTAGAAATTACTATCTTTTCAATCGTACAACATGGCTCGATGACACAATCGAACACACGGGTAAATCGTTTCTAGGATTAACGCTTAACTGTGCGAAGTGT
>JAAEMV010000757.1 GCA_024225195.1 Planctomycetaceae bacterium
AAAAGCCGGTACGGGCATATGCGCAAATGTAATCAAGTATGTTTGGTAAACCGGCAGCGTAATTCGTCAGGGGAGTTTATGGAAACAATAGACACAAGAGCATTTGCCGGTGCAATCGCATCCGGAGTGGTTATGAATTCACCAGCACTGGCCGGACAAAGATTTGAGGAAAGAAAAAAGATGGCAGTTTATACGATTTATGATGATGAAAGTGCAGATGAAGCGTCTGGTAACTACGGTTTTGTGAATGAAGCTATCGAAGGAGATATCCTAGCAGTATTTCCGATTGGAATCGTGTTTGATCCCGGTGTGAAGGCCGCGTTGATGGATGACGGGATGATCGTGCAACAAAATTCCGGCTATCAGGGGCTGCCGATGCATATGGAAAACATGGCAAAACGAGTTCGTTGGGGAGGTAGTAAACGTGACCTGGGCGACTTTCAGAGTTATGGCAATCATTTTCTTGTGAGCGGCAAGATGCGCGATGTGATCGAGCAACTGGAGCCCGGTGTGCATCAATTTCAACCGGTGGAATTGACCTGGATGGAAGATGACAGCCATGCGGCGGATTTTTTCTGGTTCAATCCTTGCAATCGAGTGGACGGGATGGACCGGGATCATACGACCCATGACTTTAATGAGAAAACAGGCATGTGGAAATATGTAGACGGCAAGAAATATGTTGTGAGCCTTGTGCAAACGACAGGAAAACACGCCTGGGTAGATTGCAGAATTTTTGACCACGCTGTGTTTGTCTCAGAGGACCTCAAAAAAGCGATGGATGCCGTTGGCATTAAAGGCGTTGCTTTTGGT
>JAAEMV010000758.1 GCA_024225195.1 Planctomycetaceae bacterium
AATTGCCGAAATGTTTTAATCAAGTAGCAGTTTCAGCCGAGAAAGGGTTATTCTGTTTCGTCAAGCAATGGGAGTGAAAAACACGCGGCTTCACGTTCACTTCGCAGCAAGACTAGATTTCCAGAAATTGCAATTGTGTTCCAGCAAATTCCCGAAATAGTTTTGAATTTCCCAAGTTCTTCATAACCGTCAGGCGTTGCTTGAACCAAATGTAAAGTGCCGGTTTCTGAATGGACGAGTAGTTTGTTGCCAACGAGAAAGATTTGTCCGTTTCCAAATCGACCTCTTTGCTTCCAAATGCGCTCGAGCGTGTCGACATTGGTGCATTCGAGGTATCCGTCGGAGAGTGTGTAAACGTATCCGTCGTGAACAATTGGATTGGTAAGTTTTGTTTTCATCACTCTTGGGTTTTTATAAAGTTGGGTGGCAACCCATTTGTCCCCTTCTTGTTTGACTTGGATTAACTCGCCGCCAAGGCTGTACCCTTTCGATAAAATCAGCCGGTCTTCGTCGACGATGGTAACCTGCGAGCAGTTCGCATCGGCATTGCTATGTCCAGGTCTGTCGAAACTCCACAGTTCTTCGCCGGTTTCGATGTCGTGTCCAACCGCGCAGTCTTCCGCCATGAAAAGGATCTGCTTTTTCCCTCCAAGAGTCGCTAAAGAAGGCGAACCGTAAGAGGGCATTCGGTTTCCACCTCGCCACTTTTCCTTGCCCGTTTCTTTGTCGAACGCAATTAGTGTGCAGGTGGTTTCCGGTTGGCCATCGGCACCGCCCGCAGGAACGATTACTAGATCGTCGACGATTAATGGCGAGCCGCTTCGACCCCACATCAATCTCGAGTTTTCCATGGTGTAATTCAGGCCCATGCTATTTTGAGATTTGAGTTGCTCAATGCCGACGAGCTCTGGAACATCGGCCGACCATATTAACTCACCGGTTCCGCCATCAAGGCAGTCAAGGACGCCAGTTCCACTGGTGATGTAGACCTTTCCTTGATCGATCGTGGGAGTCGCCCGCGGGCCTACTTTGCCCATTGCTGCCAGGTCTTCATGTCGCCGAGTGACTCGGTTGATCCACTTTAGTTCACCCGTGTTGATTTCATAACAGGTGACGCATTCTTCAGCCCCCCGCTGTTCCTGCGTGATGGCAAAACCATTGACAACGGCAAACCCAGACCAGCCTTCACCGACGTCAATTTTCCAAAGACTCTGCGGCGGTTCCGCCCAGTCCTCTGAAAGTTTGATATCAGTAATCTTTCCATTTCGATTTGGCCCCATGAACTGGGGGAAATCAGACGGCCCCGAGGTTTTCAAATCAATTGAAGAAACGGAGGCAGTTGCCGGTTCAACGTAATCGCCTGCATCAGACCAGAATCTTGGTTTGAATCCTCGGAAAGCGACGTCGCCACCAAGATTGGGATAGTAGAGGGTGAAAAATATCGTGGGGGCTGCGAAAATCAGAACCCCGAGTTTCCAGCGGCGTGCGGAAAGAAATGCCCAGAGACCCCAGCCAATGATTCCCAGCATGCCGAACAGCATTGTTAACAGCCAGGCAATTGCCGGATCGACTCCATACTGTTCGTTTAAATAAAACGCTTGCCAGTGGAGAAAAAACAAAGCCAACGTGACGATGCCGGTTAGGGTCAGCATCAAGCGTGGGTAGCGGGTCGCTCGTCCAGAGTTTTCAGAATTCATTATAAACGGGGGAGTAGACTTTTAATAATTGCTGATTTCGATCAATAGTTATCGTAACTGTCCTTTGATTTATTGTCACTAGCTTCGCAAATTCAGCCTTTCGACGATTGCGAGATGTTCCTTTTCCAACAGGTTTCTTGAGATCACTCCCTCAAAAGAGTTCCGTACAGCACAAATAGGCACAAACCGCTCGTCAAACTATGGTGCTGATGAGCTCAAATTCATTCGGAGGAAGACGAGTTGATGACAGGACTCGGTATTTAGGATTGGCATTTTTCCCGCGCTCTAAATGGGCGAAATATCAATTACGCATTTATGGAGTTATCGTTTTGGGGTGATTCATGCCCGCTTAAGATTCGGTCGACGTAAACCTACTTAGATGGGAACGGTGTCCAATCTGCTCGGCATTAACATAAAAACTCCCGAGACGTTTGGTACGGGAATCTTAATCTTTGCTTCTTGGCAAAAAGGTTGACGAGAACCGGGCCGTACAATTCTGTTTGATAAATGGCTTGGTAAACCCGCAAGTTTCGATCTGGTCGAGATTAAACCAAGTTGAAGCTTAATAACTGACGGAAATAATTCTAACGTTTGAAAAGGGTGGCTTCCCAAATTTATCCCTGGGATATTTCTTGCTGAGGAAGGCAGCTGGCGTTTCAGTAATTGATCAAAGCGCACAAATGTGTGTCGTTGAAGAGGTCACTATTGCCGGCAGCTGTGCTAGCAGTTTGTTGGGTGGTTCAACGCGATTCGGTTCCGCGGAAAATCACTGGAAACCCATTAATTAAAGCCTAATCGGTTCTTGAAGTAGTTTAGGAATCGAGCTTAAAGAGCAGGCGTCAAAGTCGACTTTGAATCGCGTTGACTTATTTTTGTTAATGTTTTAGCTTGCACGGTTCGGACAGGTCGGATGGATCCGCGGAGTCGAATATTTCAATCTACATCGCCAGTTGCACCAGCGCAGATTCGGCGAGAAAGACAACAGACAGACTGATGAAACAACCGCTATCAGTAATCGTTCCCTGCAAAAACGAGCAGTTGAACATTCGGGCGTGCATCGAAAGTTTTTACTCGATCGCAGATGAGATCATCATTGCGGATTCGGGGTCGACTGATGACACAATGAAAATTGCGAGCGAATTTGACAAGGTTCGCATCATTGAGCGAGCTTATATCACGTCAGGTGATTTCAAGAATTGGGCGATTCCTCAGGCCGCGCACGAGTGGGTGTTGATCGTCGATGCAGACGAAAGAATTAAGCCTGAGCTAGGCGATGAAATCGTGATGGAGTTGAGTCGGGGTCCGGCTTTCGACGGTTACTGGATTTATCGAGAGAATCACTTCATGGGTAAGCGTCTCCATTTTGGCGATGCAAAATCGGATGCTGTGATCAGGTTGTTTCGCCGTGATCGGGGACGTTACACGGGGCCGAGCGATCATGGCGAAGTGCAGATCTCGAGTAAGAAGGTCGGCAAGCTGCGTGAGAAGATGACCCATTATTCAGTTTGGGATTACGATCAACTGTATGGGAAGATTCAGCGTTACACGACCCTTCAGGCCGAGCAGTGGAGCGAGGAAGGGAAAGACACAACGTATTTTAAATTGATGGTGCGCCCGATGCTTCGGTTCATCCGGGAGTATATTTTTCAGGGTTCAATTTTGGACGGCAAAGCGGGGGTTCAGACGGCTTGGATCGCTGCGTTCTATACGTTTAATAAGCAAGCGAGGTTGTGGGCAATCAATCACGGAGTGCCTCAATGGGATCCCGATGCTATCCACTATTCTGCCATCGAGCGAGAATCGGAAGCGAATTCTGTAGACGACGACGTTGACCGCCGAGCTGCCTAGAATTCGGGAAATCCATTCGAGTTAACGCATCCTAATGCTCAATTGAAAATTGAAATAGCGGTACTCACGGTCCGGATTTCGTTTCAGATGGCTACTTAATTAATTCAACGCCCAAGCGGTAGGTTTCCTCGGTCTCGAGGGTTAAATCGTTGGTATGAAATAGATTTTTGATGGCCTGTTTATGAATTTTCATTTTCAGGCCTCCGACACCAATCGCGCCATAGCAAACGGTATTGTTTCGTTTTTCTCCCTGGTCGGTGACGGAGACGCCAAATATTCCTGCGGGCGGAACGGCATTTAGATCGATCGCGACCGCCGGTGTCGAGGCGTTTGAGATCCAGCCCTCGGTCATCAATTCAATTCCTGCCGCTCCAGCAGCGAAGACAACATCGGCATTCTGGACTGACTCGCGAGTCAATTCGTCGGAACTGGTTTCAGAGGGAGAGAATTTATATCCTGTGAGTTCAGCTAACGAGTCACAGACGCCTTCTGATTTTTTTAGCGATCGCGATCCAAGCCGGATGGAAGCGGGTGGGTTTGCTGCCGAGGCAACTCCGCCAATGAGTCGTGCGATCCGTTGCCCAACGGGGCCGGTGCCTCCGAGGATGGTGATGTTCTTGCCACCTAGGTCCGTTTCATTTTGTGCACACAGAACGGCAGCCGCTGCAGTCGTATTGCTGCCATTGGGATCTGAAAGAAGTGATACTCTTAGGTTTCCAAAAAAACACTTTTTGGTTGCCCTGACTAGTTCTTCTGTTGCAGCTACATTGTTGCCGCCAAAAAATAAAGCCGTATGGCAAAGGTCTTTAGGACCGCGAGTAAACATCGCGCCATGAACGAGAGATTCGATGTCTTCCGGTTTAACATTTGCATGGGTCAGGAGGTGGTCAATTCCCGAATCAATGGCAACGACAGAATCAAACACACTTGCGTGTCGATCTGAATCGAACTGGATTAGGATCTTTGATTTCTGACTCATGGTTGAACTGGCTGGGATTAAATTTGGAGGTAGATGTTTTGCGGATTAACTTCCGCCAACCCATAAAAAAAGCCCGCACGAGATCATGCGGGCTCTGTTTCGGCAGTGCCGCTTAGAATCCGCGGTATGGATGAGCAGCTTCTTCTTTTTGAGCTACCATTTCGTCCGCTGAAGGCGAGTTATTCATGGCGTTTGCGATTGCCATTTTGGTGGCTTCGTAGTTGTAGTCATAAATCTTTTTATCGTCTTCCGCTTGCGGGTGAATGAATACGCCGCAAACACAAACAAGATCTTCGCACTGATCTTTTGGAATGACGCCGTCTGCGACACTGTCGGCAACCGCCTTAGCGACAGCAGCTTGTGCAGGACCAAACATTTGGACTGCTTGCTTCATGCCTTTGATGGTGACTTTAGTGACCATAACGGTCGATGGCTTGACTGCCACGTTGGGTGTCAAAACTGCGAGAAGGTTATTATGACCTTCGCTTTGTGTTGACAGTGCGTTTGCAAACGCGATGCCCACGGGACCTGATTTGCTACCGATCATCAAATCGATATGTGCAATTTCGTTATCTGCTCCCGCGAGTGCTTCACCAATGTGCATCGACATGGGATTCTCCTGTTCAAATTTTGAGTTATTGTGATCTGATGTCCGAGCGTACCAAAGACGACGTCGATGAACGTTTCGAGTCCAATAAGTTATCAAACGGCGCGCCCGTTGCCAACTAGCCAACGCAAGACCTGTTAAAAATAGATAATGTAATTTGCGAACATTCTCCGTACGTAATGTAGCTAAAACTGATGGATAATCCCCAAAAATTTCGACTACTGATTGTCGCTGCCAGTGCACGTCCATGGATTCACAGCGCAGAAATCGCGGGATTCGACGTAACGGCGTTTGATTTTTTCAGTGATTGGGATTCCCAGGGTGATGGGAAGTCGTGCGATCGTTCTTCTCAGGTAAGATCGAGGCAGGTTCCGAAAAGGACTGTCGTTCGCCTAAGGGATTTTGAAGATCTGCTACTGCAAGAAAATTTAGATTTAATTTCGGGCTGCGACTTTGCGATTTTTGCGGGAGGGCTTGAAAATAAACCTTCCATTATCGAGTCCCTCGCATCTCACGTGCCCGTACTGGGGCCAGATGCAAGGCAGCTGGCTCGGTTGAGTGACACAGTCAAAGTTCTCGCTTGGTTGAAGGCAATGGGATATCAGGTCCCAGAGTCGAGCTCTCAATTAGGAATGGATGCCTCTCCAGGGGATTGGTTAAAAAAATCGTTCCGATCGTCAAGTGGTTTAGGCATCCAACGCGCTACCGAAGAGGATGTCGGTTCGGAAGTCCGATCGCACTACTTTCAGAAAGAGGTTCAGGGCGAAAACTTTTCGGGGGTTTTCATTTCCATGCCTCAGATGGGAAAGGATGGAGGTACAGCACTTGTGGGCTGGACTCGCCAGCTGGTTAATGAGCAATGGTGTGGCGCTGGCGAGTTTCGGTATTGTGGCTCGATTGGTCCTTTGCCAATTCAGGAAAGTCTAAAAGCAAAAATAGAGACGATTGGCCGCGCGATCGCAGAGCAATACGGAATTGTCGGTGCCTGGGGAATAGATTTTCTAGTCGATGGCAGCAACGTCTGGCCGATTGATTTTAATATTCGCTTAACCGCATCGATGGAAATTATTGATGGTGGCAACCGGGACACCAGTACCCCGTACAGTAGTGTTGTCGATCTCCACGTTCTCGCCTGTCTTGGGAACTTGGATATGCAGCGACTGAGGCGGTCAACTGATTTGACTGGATTAGAAAGCGATGCTTGTTTTGGCAAGTCGATTGTGTTTTATGATGGAGATGATCCCGTCC
The DNA here is from genome assembly GCA_024225195.1 of Planctomycetaceae bacterium. Taxonomy (GTDB): domain Bacteria; phylum Planctomycetota; class Planctomycetia; order Pirellulales; family Pirellulaceae; genus Mariniblastus. The sequence goes on from JAAEMV010000758.1 coordinate 6,380, forward strand.
GAATCACGGAAGCTGTCCATCGGCAGCTAGTTTTTCAATGGCGTCTAATTGGCGAGCTGGAACCTGGTCAAATTGGGTTGGCTGATATTCCGAACGAAGGAGAGTTAATTAGACCAGGGCAACCGATCTGCACAATTCTCGTCAAGCAAGACTCCCACCGTGTGGTAGGTATTCTCAAATTAGCAACAGAGAGGATTCGCCAGACGTTGTTGCAATTGGGGTCTGGGCAATAAAAAAAGCTGTCCATTGGGACAGCTTTCTTGAGGTAATTTGATTCAGCGTTGCCTTAGCCAGCCATGCGTCGAATTCGATTGACGGGTTCGAGTGGCTGCGAAGTTTCGCTTTTGTAACGATACTGCATGACGTAAGCGTCTTCGACCGTGTCGTCATAATAATCTCGCAATAGCGAGATTGCTCGGAAGTCGAGATTTTTGAAGAACATCTGCGCCGCGAGATTTGTTTCTCGGATCTCAAGAATGATTCGGTTTCTGCGTTGCTGGGATAATTTTCCAACAAGCTTGTTGACCATTTGCATGCCAACTCCTCGTCGCCGAATGTCGGGACGAACTGAAAAATTAAGCACGTGCAGCTGATCTTTGTGTAACTCGTAAATCATAAAGCCGACGACGCGTTCGTCGTATTCAGCCACCATACCGATGCAGTTTCGTTGTCGTAGGCAGCGGATGAAATCTTCTTCAGACCATGGGAACTCGAAGCTTGCTTTCTCAATGCTTAGGACTTCTGGCATATCCCTTCGGATCATCCAGCGGATATGCACGTTTATCTCAAAATTATTATTCGAATCCATCAACTGACGTCCTTTGTCATAACTGAACAACTGCCCTGTTCTTCAGTTTGTGGTTGGCTTCCTATCCATTTCCTAGCGATTTGGTCGACCGCTACGCTCTTCAGGTAACCAAATTGAACAACCACGCACCGAAACCGTGTTTTAATCATCGGCTTCTTGGCACGTCTTTGTGCACTTCGGAACCCCGATCTTCAAAACGAATCAGGTACTCGCTTGTCGATCGCAGAACTAAAGAGTAGCAGATCGAAAAAATACTGCCTAGATTGATACTGTTCGGTAAAAAGCGTGTTTTTGAGCAATTTGCCTCGATATTCAATATCGCTTTTTTGATTTCAGTTTGGTACTGGCAATGCAGTGTCCGCTAGCGAATTGGGAAACGTTTGATAGCGAAAAAAAGGGACGGACAAACTTGTTGAATTTATTCGGTATAGGGAATTGGGTGGTTCCGCGTGCAGCAGATACCGGCCAATTTCTGGTCGGTGGGGCAGCCGTTTCAAAAGGTAAATCGACAGGGTGGAAACAGGGTGGTTTTTAAACTTGGATTACTTCGTTTATCTGCAGTTTTTTGAACTTAGAGAAAAATCTTTCCGACGTTTTTTGACACGAGAAATTTGAGAATGCAAGGGATTTGATGGCTTAGCCGGTGCGAGAAAAACACTAAATTGGTAAAACAGGTGGGTCGGCGTCGGGGTATGATTTGCTAGTACAATAAAAAAATTGAAAAGTTCGTTAGGGCGTGATGATTAATAAGACAGACAGCTTTGCTAATGTGGCAAAAACGATGATCATTTTCTCAATGGTTTTGATGATGAATGGTTGTGGTGGCCCCGATGTCGTTGAAGGAGTCCCACGGGGGAATTCCAATCCTGCGAAGTTCAATGTTGGCCCGGGCGACACAGAACCTCGTTCGGAAATAGGCAAGGAATTGGCTTTTATTCCGGCGAACTTTAGCGGTCTACTAAGGGTAAACGCGGCGGGGGTTCTTCTTGATCCGGCGTTAGCGGAATTACCTTGGGATTCCGTGCAAAAGGAGCTTGGCTCGGTCGTCGGCGAGCAAAACGCAGACCTTAAGAATTTGCGTTACCTTTGGGTTTTTCTCGACAAAGAGTTGCCGTTCCTCGGCGGCGATTCAGGCGGAGGCTTGCCCTTGGTTGTCGTTCTGGAATTTATCCAACCGCCGGAACTGTCTGCCATCCCAGACAAATTCGAGCTTGCGGTGGCGGAGCCGAATTTTTCTGAAGCTAACAATGGTGAAAAACCGCCTCGAGACGGTGCACCTGATATCGTCGTCAAGGCGATCGATGCGAACCGAATTGCCATTGGTAGCTCAGCGCTCGTTGGGAAATTTAATGGAAAGCAAAATCGGTCTCTGGTAGCGACCGAGTTGGAGGCGATGGATTCCAGTAATGACATTCAGGGAATCGTGGATGTTACCGCTTACCGGAGCATGTTCGAAATGGTAACAGGGATGGCGAACGCGTTTGGCGCGCCAAATCTTGGTCCGATAGCTCGTTTGCCTGAAGAGCTGCGGAAAATTGAGTTGTCTGCCTCCATTTCCGGAGAAGAAATGGTCGAGCTTACCGCCGCTTTTGAGGACGAGGAATTTGTCCAGGAAATCGCAGTGATTCTTAACGACCAATTGGAGCAGATGCTTTCAGCCAATCAGGGAAGCGGTTCTAAAGGTGGTTCGACGATTGGGCGTTTGGGCGGCTTTCCGGGAAGAGATGGCGAGCCGATGCTCGTGCCGACAATGATGGAACCATTGGCTACCGTTGCCGCGGAAATCAGCGATTCTGATTTGGTGTCGTTGGCGATGGCATCCGATCAGTTGACTTTAAAAATGAAACGACCAAAAAATCTAAATCAATTGATCAAAGCAATTGTCGAGGATGGTGTGAAGCAATCGGAGCTGTCCAACCGTCAGCAGAGCCTCGAGACAATTGCAGCAGCACTTAAAACTTATCATTCAGAGAATGGTTTTCTTCCGCCAGCGGGCTGGGTTTCCGATCCAGAAAGCAAGGCGAGGCCGCAGTTTAATTGGCGAGTCGGTTTGCTTCCGGAGTTGGGTGAACAGGAATTGTATGACCAGTTCGATTTTTCACTTCCGTGGGATGCGCCAGAAAATCAAAAGGTCGCTCAGAAAATGCCGGCCGTCTTTGCAGGGGCTTCATCGCTTGATGGTGATGACGGGGCGAAGGGAACGACTACTAACCTGAGGGTGATTGGTGGAAAGTTAGGCGTTTATAAAAGCGAGGAACCACCTGTCTTGGAGGATGTCTCTGACAAAGCCATTTGGACCTCGGTCGTGATTGAATGTGCCGCTGGGGATGCCGTGCAATGGACGAAACCCGGCCCACTGACATTGGCTGAAATTAGCCCCAATCGGTTCGGTCGGTCGGGTGAAAATGGCGTCATGTTTATTGACGGTCGGTTTTCTGTAAGAGTCGTGCGAAAAGATGACGATTTGATATCAGCCGTGATCACAACCGACGGTGGTGAGAAGCTGAAATCGAAGGACTTTATCAAACTGAAGTAGGTCCTGAGAAAATAGCGCAAAGTGAGTATCGCAAAGTGAATAGCACGAAGAGTTAGCTCAAGCTTGACGGGGGCGGCAACTGTGGCGAGCGTTGGCTGCCGAAAAAGCCTGCTGATTCATTTGATTTCAATTGCGATTGTTGGCTTGGCGTTGGCCGAACCCGTTAATTCAAACTTTCTTATTTTCCGTGATTTACTGAGGTTTGAATATGCTCGAGCGAACGCATGTTTTATTCCATTCAACGCCAAGCATCATGCAATTGATACCGGATCCGATGCCAAGCATGGCAACGCGCTGGCCGGGGGTTATGAACTCTTTCTCGCAGGCGACGGCCATCGTAATCGGCAGAGCCGCGGCGCCAGTATTTCCAAGCCATGGAAATGTGGAGTAATCGAGGTCTGGGTTGATTCCGAGAGATTGCAGCATCAGTTTCTGATGAGCCACGCCAACTTGATGACAAATGACGCGATCGATATCTGGAATACTCCATTGACTTTGTTCGAGGAAATCGGGCAGCGTCGCGACACCGGTCTCTACACCGTGATGCATTAATTTTTCAGAATCAGTTTTCATCAAGGGCTGCATTTCAACGCCAGCCTGATCGTTGTGGCTTTGGCAAAGGTCGTGGAATTGCGTATTTGCATTCACGGCTGCCGCGACAAGGCGATTTTGAGTTTGGCTGATCGAAGCGTGGGTAAGAAGCACGGCACAGCTTGCCGATCCAATGGTGAGGCTGGCAACGGCAGATTTAATCGATTTACGTGTTAGCGAAGTGTCGCGATTCAAAGTATTGATCGTGGTTTCCACTAATTGACGCCCACCCTCAGAGCCGACCACGAGAGCCGCTTCGATCTGTCCGAGTTGGATCATGTTAGCCGCTTGCACAACGCCGGTGAGAATTCCAAGGCACGCATTAGAAACATCAAAAATCAAGCATTTACGGGGAAGTCCGAGTTGGTTGTGAACAGTACACGCGGTAGCTGGTTCGAGGAAATCCCTGCAAACGGATCCGTGAATGAGGCTGCCGACCCGTGACGGGTCGAAATCAGCGGCTTCAAGAGCCAAACGAGCACTGTTTTGACTCAATTCACTTGGTTTTGTTTCGCGGGGCCAGAATCGCCTTTCCTGGATCCCCGTCATTAATTCCAGCCGTCCTTCGGGAAGTCTTAGACGCTTGTAAATGGGCTCCAGTTTCGCTTCTAAAGTAGCTGAATCCCAAATTTCTTCGGGAATTGTATAGCCAAATGACTCAATGCAGACGTCGGTATATTGCATGATTTTCGCGTTGTTGAGTTGAAACGTAGGAAAAACAGGGTTTTGGTGGGTGATATCACGATTTTTGCAGGTGGTGTCGCTGCGTCGAGTACCCCGCTAGTCAGTTGTGGTAAATCATACGCAATACCAGTTGTGCTAGCAAAGCCCTGCTGCTTGCACAATATCTTGGCGGTTGTGGGCGGGCAATCCCAAAATCCGGCGACTTGCTTGACCATTTTTTTGACCACCTCAGAATAGCACCCATGTCGCAGACGACCTGCGGCAGTTGGTTAAAACGGAAAGGAACTTCCGACGCAAGCTTAGGATGGGCAAGACGTCGGTGAAAACGAATCTGGGTAATGTGAAAGTTGCTGCTCCAGATTTAATTCGCCTCTACAGATGGTGCTCGACCCAGGACGGAACGCAAATTGGTCATTCTTGAACCATCATTTTTGATTTCTATCTCCTAAGCTAGTTTCGAAGTCTGACTCGCTGACGCTAACAGTTTCTGCTTAACCGGATTCAGTTGATCGACAACTTGGCTGAATCTGAACAGACCGAACTCATGACGAGTTCTTTACCTAACTTCAGGAGATAACAGGATGCAAGCAAAACCGTTAATTGGGATCAACGCGGACTTCAGAACCGCTCAGGGTAACCAGCCATCATTTTCGGTAGTAACCGCAGGTTATTACGACAGTATTTTGCGAGCTGGAGGGGTGCCAGTCATCATCCCACCGATGGAAGAAGAAGATGATATCAATGCGGTTTTGGACAGTTTAGACGGATTTGTATTCATTGGCGGAGCTGATTTAGATCCTCGACGGGATGGTTTTATGTTGCATCCTACGGTTCGCCCAATGGACCGACGGCGGGAAGCGTTTGATCGTAAGCTAATGCAGTTGATTGCTGATCGAAGAATGCCTGTATTTGGAATTGGCGTTGGTATGCAATTGATCAATGTCACAATGGGTGGAAATCTATTCCTTCATATTCCTGAAGACCTGCCAACAGCGATCCCTCACCGTGACCCACAGGATCCTGGTCACCGCCACAGCCTTGAAATTCAGCCGGGCTCGTTGATGGAGCGTGTTTATGGTGATGGAGAAATTCGCGTCAGCAGTCGTCATCACATGGCCGTTGATGAAGTTGCCCCTGGGTTTCAGGTCACTGCCAGATGCCCTGATGGCGTAATCGAGGCAATTGAGAGCGAAAGAGAAGACTGGATTGCGATTGGAACTCAATTCCATCCAGAAAACGAAGCCGCATCCGCACTAGACGTTCGCGTTTTTGAAGAATTTCTAGATCTAGTACGCGAGCCAGTTCCACAAATGCTCAGATTGGTTGCTTAAGGCTGCCAGCAAGACTTCAGAGCGTGATTGAATAGCAAAGGATTGCTAGCGTTTTTTGCGGTCGTTCGTTGAAACTGAATATCCAAGCGAGATGATTAAGGGTGGTATGCCGATAACAAGGCTACCCCCTTTTTTTTGGATGGCGTAAACACCACAGTAACAACTTTGGTTTTGACGTGGCCAAACACTTTAGGGCTGGTTGGCCCGTGATGTCATCAAAGTCTTGCTGGTGCAGTTACGAATGAAATTCCCAATTTTCCAAAATCGATCTTCTCAAGATCCGGAAGATGCCTTGGGAAGAATGGATCGTGCGGTTCACGACCGGAACCACCGGTTGTCAGCTGGATTGTCAGTATCCGCCGAGTTTGAAGTCGTTCAGGGTGCTTTGGTTTTAACCCAAGGCAATGGAAAGTTTTTGCGAATCAAACATGTAGCCGAGTCTTCGCTGCCGATTCCTGAAAGTGTGGCAACCGGCTGTCGCGAGGTCGTCGAGGGGCGTATCAAAGAGGTGGGAGCGATCTCTCAGTTAGCGTCCGATCTCGCAGAAATTCAAGCGAACGTAATCGAGCGTTTGAAGTGTCAGGCTGGACGCTATGTCGATCGAGTACTTGCGGTCTCACTGGCGGATCCGGGAGTTTGGGATCGTGATTTTGATGGAAAGATTAGTTACTCTTCTTTTAGTGACGCGGCCAAGTTAGCTGAGATTTGCGGTGTCAGCGTAATCGATTCCTATCCTTCTCGGGACCTCGCTGTTGGCGGCACTGGCAAGACATTGGAATCACTTCCGTACTGGATGATTTTGGCCGATCGAAACTCAAAAATTGCATCTCAATCGCGATTTCTTGTTTCCATTGGTGGTGTTTGCCACAGTTATTTTTTGCCAGCGTCTGATGGACTTGACGCCGACGTACCCTTGATTCAGCGTTATCCTACGGTAGGTGTCTCTTTTTTAGAGAAGTGTTTTGAGCAGCAATTTCCCGAAGTCGATTGGAATGCTCGCTGGAACCAGATGTATGTTGATGGGTTGCTCGTTGACGAATTGCTGCGAGATTGGCAGCAAGCGGTCAGCCAATCGCCGGACGATTCTACCGAACTGGAAATTCAATTGACGGAGGTGACTGCACGTTACCTACAAAAAAATCCTGATCAAATATGCAATGTCGTGAAGACGGGCATTCGATTTATCTCGGAGGTGTGTGTTGGGAAATTAGTGCCAAGCGAAAGTAAAGATTTAACTCCTGGCTCTCCAACACAGGTGGTTCGTCAATTCCGGATTCACGACCAAGTTGATCCGCCTGCATTGCAGAGTCGGTTTTTGGTTGATGCCCCCAAGCAATTTGAGCCGGCGTTTCTAAATCAATTTTCACAGTTGCTTGGCGAACCTCAAGTCGCTGCAGCCAGAGAAGTCATTGATGGAATGGGAGATTTACAGCCTGTGGTTGCAGCTGTGTTGGGGTTGCTTCACATCGATCAGATGCCGGCTAATGTGCCTTGGCTTTCCGGCGCCGACTGTCAAAGGATTCTTGGAAGAGTAAATCCGGGGCGTCCGTCCAATTGGCGGCAGTTAATTCGCGCGATGGCTGATTTTCAACCCGCGCCCATGAAGTTAAAAGATGCCATTTAATCTTTGGTTCTGCCGCGAACACCAATCGAGTTTCATCAATTCGATTTAATCCTTTCCGGTCTGAAGAAAACTTGAAGGCCTGTCCTGAAGCGCAGGTTGGAGGGGAAGGTAATTCTCTTGAGGTGAGGAATCTCGCACTCAGAGGTGGAAGATCCTGCACTTTATGATCACTCGGAACCGACTGGCGGGTGTGCTGGGGACAGGAAGGTTTCCCTAGATTTACATTGTCGCAAATTAAATTAATGTGAAGTAAGTGAGTGAGCATCGTCCCTAATGTTTGGGTCTGGTTTGTCGAAGGGGAATTTCAATGTTAGAGGTGATCAACAGTCAGCTGTATTTCATAGTGGCAGTTTGCATTAGTGTCTGTGGTCTGTACTATTTCGGAAAATACTTGACGAGCTTTGAGTTGAGTTTCGTTAGTAAAAAGCTTTCCGAATATTCTTCTCGCGAAGAAACAAGCTGGTTAGAAATGGCGCGTAAAAAATATTCAGATGCGCTCGGTAATTATTCGACAGCACCATCGGACAAGCGTGCGTTAGCGCTGGTGTTGAAGCATGGTCGTAATTACTCCCGAATTTGCGCCGAGCAGGATAACGATAAACTCTTCAATGAAACCGCTCTGCAAGATGATTTGGCCGCCGCGAGAGCAGCAAATGAATTCACTAATCGTCTAAATTCAGTGTGACGATTGGATAATGCCAGACGCACTAATCAGTGTTGATTTCAAAGCCCTCACGACTGCGAATCAATTAGGGTTCATTGGATTTCTTTGCCTTCAGGTCGTACAGCGGTAGCGAAGGCTGCTTAACCCAGTTGACGCCATATGCGTGAAGGTGTGTCGGAAAAAGTCGCTCTGACGGCGTATTAGGGTCAGCTAACGTGAAATACCAGCCAATTGAGCGAGAGTCCGCATTGCTATCGACTTTGTCCGAGGAATTAAAAATTCGACCTTTTGCCACAAGCTCGAATTTATCGAACCTCTTCTGGGAGGAGTTAAAAGAGAGCGAACCGATAAGTTTAATTTTAATTTGTTTGGCTGGCGAAAGGCCGCGGTATTCTTTTCGTTGAGATAAAGAATGGCAGTCTCCATTGAATTTAATTTTCAAAGATCCGGGTTGGACATCAATCACTTCCCCTTGGAGTTTGCCGCTTACTTCGTGTTGGTGAAAGATTCCGCTTTCACCATGGGCTGTTTCAATCAGATGGAAGCGCGCGAACCGGTCAAACAGCGTTTGAGGTAGATCGAACTTCATTCCCATTTCTGGTTGTTTTGGAACAAACATCATTACCTCGCTTGGATTAAACCAAACAAAATCAAAATTGAATCGTTTGTCCCGTTCCAATAAAGGTTGTGGTGAGTCCGAGAGGTAGCGGGTTGTCTGCTTTAAAACGAGGCCGTGTTCGGGGTAACTCCACTCCCAGCGATGGCTCGGGGTGGATTCTGCGACAAGTGATGCGACCGGCTTTCGCGGGTCTTTTTTCCATTTCGAAAATCCGCTTTTGAGAGTATTGGCAACGGCATTTCCAGAAAGAGAGTTGATTGATGCGAGAAATTCACCGTCGGGCGTGCAAACATAAATTCCCTGCTTGGTTCCGCCGCCGGCTCCATAATGCCCTTGGGACGCCATCTTTTGAAAGCAGAGGCACTCGGGATCACTACCTCCAGATTTTTGATATTCATTGAAATCACTTCCTCCCTGAAGCCGCCAAACTTCATCCGTCGCCAATACAAAATTATCCAACAGCTCAAGGACTTTGGGATTAGACCAGACAGACTGCCGGCCAACGTTTCCATTCCCTCACGTGCATCCGAGTGGATGTCCATTCATGGCCCAGAGGAGTATTGGCTTATTTAATTTGGCTCCTTCTTTTAAGCCTTCGTGGAAACTAAGTTTCCAAGGCAGATTTTGCCAATCGAGTTCGTTATCGCTGGTTCGGATGTAGTTCCGCCAGAAATCGAAATTAGCTGCCGACAGGGCAGATGATGTCGTGATCGCTTTCGTGTTTTGAGCGAGGATGCTGTTTTGTAAAATAGCAAGCTGGCAACTCAAAATTACTAAGCTGATGAAAACTGGTTTTAATAAAGTCATCTTTGTCATTTCCCTGCCTTAGCGATTAAAATCAGTGCTTTCAGTGTAGCAAAGAACTTGGCTCCGTAGGGTAAGGTATTAAGCAAGCCGATTGAAACCTTGGTTCGCGCGTATGACCCAGGTGCTTAGCTTGAGGTATCGTGTTCTGTGCCGGGTGATGAGAATATTTTGATTATCAAAATGACGGAAAAGATGCTTTTGGCTACCGTGGAACCATTTATTTTCGTGTGTAACAATCTGCGATTGATCTTTGTGGTGGTTGGTTCGCCAGTGCGTGTGGGCGATTTTAACCAGTCTCTGTTGCTGAGTAGCGCATGAGGCCCGAAATGATGGAAAATCGAAATCATGATTCCGGGCGGAATATAAAATTCTAGTTGTTGGATTCACCGAAAAGTGGGGTGTCGACGAGTATCCCAGTACGCCTCGGGTGGGCCAAGTTGCGCGTCAACTGGTTAGCTTGAATTGGAACGGATTCGTGGTTTGAAAGTTCACCGCTGTTCGCGCAGAAAAATAGGCGGCCGGAGAAAACCAGCCGCCTATTGGATAGGGCAGGATGAGCGAGAGTCCTTGAAGACGACGGAGAGAGGAGATGGGATAGGACTTTCACTCGCTCACGATACATCACAATTGCAATTGCTATGCCAATGGTCTCTTTTTTTTAAAATGCCGCTAAAACAGGGGTTTTCATAATTGGCAGATTTTCAAATCGTCTCAAAATGAGAAATGTATCTCGAACTGAGACGATTTTATTCTCTTGGGGGAGCTTTTTGAGTGCGATCCTGCGGTGTCGCTACTTTTTCGAGGCCGATTAAAACGAGGCCGTTGGAAGCTAGGCCGGTGCTTGTATTGCAGACCAAATTCCAACGTTCGATGAAGCATTGGTAGACGTCGCCGGCGACGGTTTTAGGCGATGCTGACGGAGGGCGAATCTATCCTCGGCGATTGAAGAGTAAAAAATCAAGGCTCGCTTAATTGGGAACCCCCACAATTAGACGCCATCCAACGCTCATCTTATTGGCAGACATGGAGAATAGTACGTTAGAGAGTGCCCCGTTGCCCAATAGTGAGTTGGCCAATAGTAAGTAATAGTACGTTTAACGGATATCGAAAATTCGGAGGGGATTCAGTCCCAAGACCTGCTATTTTGCCAGTGAATAGCAAACGATTTCTTTATCATTTCGCGCGAAGACGCACCGATTGGCAAATGCGGGGTGACTCCAAACGATCTTGCGTCCCCAGTTTTCAGAGGTCGGTTGGATCATCGACGTCCGCCCAAGCTCTTGATATCCATCAGGAGACAGTTTGGCAATAATCAACTCACCTTGCTCGGTGGTCAGATACCAGTGCTTACCATTCCGCACAACGAAGCCAGTCGTGCTTGCTGCTGGCCTTCCATTGGGGGTGGTCGCAAGGTCTTCCCAAATCCGTTTACCTGATACTAATTCGATACAGCGAAGATGTCCTTTTACATCAACGCCGTAAATATGGTCTTCAAAAACAACGGGCGGATTATGGTCTGGTTGGACTCCCCTGCCCCGCCAGACTTCTGTCACGCCCGGTTGGTCAGGATTAAGTTTGAGCAAGGTTGAGGACCCCTGGAGACCCGTCACCAGTAGGTGATCTTTGTGTTTGATCGGAGCCACGATTGACATGAAATAGGCTGGAGCGATCTTTACTGACCAGTACGTACTCCCCGTCGCCGGGTTGAGGCTGTTGAGTGAAGCGGCGTGCCAAATCAGTAATTGATCCTTGCCTCCTGCTCGGATCATCGTTGGAGGGCAGTACCCGATATTCTCTTCGTCGAGTGCGCGCCAAATTTCGTCGCCCGTGTTTTTATTAAAAGCAACTGCGACGCTCCCTTTGCCGCCAACGAGACAAAATAGCTTATCGCCAACGACCAAAGGATGGGCCGCGTAGCCCCACATCGGAGCTTCTTTAACTTCGTATTCCTGCTTTAAATCCTTCATCCATTTCACGCGGCCATCCGCAGCGTTGAAGCAGTGCAAGTGCCCTTCTGCGCCGAGCGTATAGACGTTTTCGCCGTCAACGGTCGGCGTTGCTCGTGGCCCAAGGCCGTAAGAAATGCTGTACTGACAGGGATGGGCATGGGTCCAGATGACCTTGCCCGTTTCAATGTCGAGACAGTGAACTCGTTCAGTGCCTGTAAGTTCATTGCGTTTACCGGGATCAAATGCCTGATCACCCTTCTCCACCACATAGTCCGTCACGAACACGCGGTCACCGGCGACGGCAGGTCCGGAAAAACCCTGAGCAATTGGCGTTCGCCACTTTGCCTTGAGTCCGCCTTCGGGGATGGAAGTGATGATCCCCGTTTCGCTCCAGACGCTGTCGCGGTTTGGGCCAAGCCACTGATTCCAATCATCCGCCGCAGCGGAGGTAAGGACGGCAAAGGGAATTGCAAAAATAAATCCAAACAATCGCCACACCATCTCTAGCTCCTTGTTAAAACATCGCCGACTTTGTCATGCAACCCAATGATTACTGATCGCGTGTGACGATCGCAGTTCTCGCAGCACCTTTACAAATCAGTTTGAGTGCCCCGTTAACAGCTCCACCTCGATTGAGTGCTTGTTCGTTGTAGCTGAGTGAGTAGCCAACGACGTTTCCGGTGTTAGCGTCGCCGATATAGCAAATGGAATTGGCAGGCTTAGCGGTACCTGTTGAACCCCCTCGGAAGAAAAAGTTTCCGGTGGTCATGATGTATTCAGGAGTTCCTGACTTTCCGGCAACCGCTAAATCGGTCGCTGCACTGGCCCGATAAATACCGCCGACGTTTCCTGTTTTCGTATTCAGCAACCAGCACTGAAGGTTTCCGGTTAGGTGATCAAGAACAAACAGTGCTTCGACGTTGTTATCGATAAGGCCAGTTGCCATCGATAACGACTTCGTTCGAGCAGCGGTGCCTGCCGTTAGTTCCAGGGGCGGGAGCTGTGCGAACTGGCGGTCCTGAGCAAGTCGGTTCCCAACATAGACCCCGATTCCAGTGGTTAAGCCGATCAGCAGGGCGAAGCCAACGCCGACACTGATGACAATTGAGTATTTTTTGCTCTTCATGCTATTCTCCGTTTTTTAATAATCGCGGATCAAATCGATCCGGTCGTTACCTCGATTTTATCTTTATCGAGCCGCTGGACAAACATCAGCTGACAAAAAATATAAAAACGGCGTTATTATTCACGGTGAGTTTTCCGGATAAACGTCACATCAAATAAACAAGCTCGGGTTGTGCGGTTTCGATTGGGAGTGAAATTCCGATATTCCCCTTGTTTCACAGTTTTTGAAGCCACCGGCCGCTGATTTCCATTGATGGTCCGGTTATGCGGACTTTCGCCGGTTAGCGTGAGAAATTGTATCAACCGCGGTTATTTTTCGTTATGATTTTGACTGCCGGCCGAGAGCGTTAATGGCGTGTTGTCCCTTTAAGCAAACGCAAAATGAGGCTCGGTCTGGTTGGAAAGTTCTCTTTTTAGATAGGTATTGAAATGTTGAGTCGGCTCGGAGTAATTGTTCTCGCAATCTTGATTGGTTCGGCGTCCTATGCGATCGCCGACGGGAGTGGTGAGGCAAAATCAGCCCACGGCAATGCCCCTGTAAAGGTACTGATTATTGATGGGCAAAATAATCACGACGCGTGGCCTAAATCAACCATCATGATGAAGAAGTATTTGGAGGCGACGGGTAAGTTTTCGGTGGATGTTGCCCGCACGCAATTTACGTGGAAAGGTGGCAAATACTCGGCTGATTATCCGCTAAATGATGGTAAGAAGTATGAAGATCTTCCCACGCCAAAAGCGGATCCGAATTTTGCCCCCAAATTTTCAGATTACGATGTCGTGATTTCAAATTTTGGATTTGGTGCGGCTGACTGGCCTTTGGCGACTCAAAAGGCGTTTGTTGAGTTCGTCAAGTCGGGAGGCGGTTTTGTCTCCATCCATGCAGCGGATAATTCATTTCCGCAATGGCGCGAGTACAACGAAATGATCGGCCTTGGAGGTTGGGGGGGCCGCGATCAGAAAAGCGGTCCGTACGTCTATTATGACGACAACGGTAAAGTAGTTCGGGATAAAGCGGATGGTCGTGGTGGCGGGCATGGGCCGCAGCATGAGTTTCCAATCGTGATTCGTGATGCAAGCCACCCGATCACTGAAGGTGTTCCAGCTCAATTCATGCACACCAAGGATGAGCTTTATGAACGACTGCGCGGTCCAGCAATCAACATGAATATTCTCGCGACCGCTTTCGCAGCTCCCGCCAAAAAAGGCTCAGGGCGGCATGAGCCAACCATGATGACGATTGATTTCGGAAAAGGCCGAGTGTTTCATTCGACACTTGGGCATGCTGATTATTCTTTTGAGTGCGTTGGATTCCAAACGTTGTTTCTTCGAGGAACCGAATGGGCCGCCACCGGTAAGGTTACGATTGCTGTGCCCGAAGATTTTCCGACAGCAACAAAGCCCACCTCGAAAAAGTTTGAGTAATTTGATTTTTAGAATCAATGATCAATTTTGTTCCATTGTATGAATAATGAGCCAATTAAGCAGGCTTCGAATTTAGCAATGAGATCAATCAACATGCGAATGTACCCTCTCTTCGATCATAAGTTTTAATAACGGAGTTCCGTTCTGGCTAAATTACATTGCGTTTTCCCAGTTTTATTGGTGATTGTTTTCGGATTGTTTTCCAGTAATGAAATCGTTGCTTACCAAGATTGCTCTAATCCGACCTCTGTGATTGCCCAACTGACGCAGGCTTCCTCGGAAGGCTCCGAAAGTCAGGTTGAAGACACGTTTGCTGAAATGCGTAAGCGTGTTTTGGGACTTGCCGATCTTGATGCGGCTCCAAAAATATTTGAAGACGCCGGCGGGCCATTAGCCGATGGCGTCAGGTCGATTTATTTTGAAGGACTTCCGTGGCAAGGGAAACGAACGCGCGTCTTTGCATTGCTTGGTTTGCCGAAAACCAAGGTAGGGCAATCAGGTAACGCTCCCGTGCCAGGGGTGGTGTTAGTTCACGGCGGTGGTGGCACCGCGTTTCTGCAGTGGGTGAAGAAATGGAATGAAAGAGGGTTTGCGGCAATTAGTATTGCGGTTGAGGGGCAGACAGATCAGCGAGATCAGGGCAGTCAAAAGTGGGTTCGGCACGAGTGGGCGGGGCCGCAGAGGAAAGGGATTTACGGAGATAGCGATTTGCCCTTGAAGGATCAGTGGATGTATCACGGCGTTGCGGATACCATTCTTGCGAATTCCCTGCTGCGAAGTTTACCCGAAGTTGATTCAAAAAAGATTGGTTTGGTTGGTATTTCATGGGGTGGTGTTATCGCGAGTACCGTGATCGGAATTGACCAGCGATTCTCATTCGCAGTTCCGACGTATGGGTGTGGTGACCTCGCAGAATCAGCCAATCAATATGGCAGAGCTTTGGGACAGAACCAGGTCTATCGCAAGGTTTGGGACCCTATGGTTCGAATGGATCGGGTTTCGATACCGGTGCTGTGGCTGACATGGCCTCGAGACCTGCACTTCCCTTTGGATTCCGTCAAACGCTGCTATGACAAAGCGCCAGGCTCTCATATGGTCGCGATGATTCCGGGAATGAAGCATAGTCATGGCGCTGGCTGGAATCCACCAGATAGTTATGCGTTTGCCGAATCAATCGTTCGCTCCGGGAAACCGTGGTGTCAGCAGCGTGGTATTCTCATCGATGGGCTGAGCAGTCAAGTTAGTTTTGAAACAACAAAAGATATTTCTAGAGCAAGCTTAATTTGTACGTCCGACTCGGGATTCACGGGGACGAGGAAATGGGAGGAAATCCCCGTGGAATTTACCCAGAATGAAGTTGGAGTTGTAGTGAACGCTGCTTTGCCAAATGGAACTACCGCTTGGTTTGTCAATGTTCTCAGCGATGGATTAGTTGCATCTTCGGACTATCAGATAGCCAAGTAGATTCGCGTGGTTGGCGGAGTGTGCATAGGAAGTCTGCAGGTGATTGTTTTTTAATTCGATTTAATTTTGGAAATGGGATGAATATGTTTTCAGGGGTTGCGCGAGATGCCTTTCAAAATTCGGGAAGGCAACGAACGTCTTCGATCGGGTTAAGTTTGTTTTCTAAATGTGTTGGGGAGCGAAAATTCCGTTTGTGTTTCCTGGTTTTCGTTTGCCTAACGAGTTTTTCAGTGGTCGCGCGAGCCGATATTACCCCGAAAAGTTTCGCTGATCTGAACGAAGCTAAAACAATTATCGTTGGAACGATTAAGGAAATACGGATCGAGATTGAACGATCGTCGGTAGAACGAGGTTTTGGAAACACTGATTGGGCTATTTACGTTACGATTTTGATTGATGAGGTGGAAAAGGGAAGCCTTGAGAGTTCTGAAGTTGAAGTTCGCTGTTTTCGAAAAAATGCCCGTCGTAGTGCGATTGAAAATTTGTCTCTGGCTGGGCACAGTCCGATTCCTAAGGTGGGAACAAAGGTGCGAGTTTATTTGGAGGGGCTTGATGAGTTAAGACCAATGCTGCCTAACGGAATCACTCTGGCGACGGCCAATGATGACTCCAGTGTTTGGCCAAAGCCCGGGGTAGAAGATGCTGCTGAGGTGAGCGGACTGCGCACGGGGCAGTACACCTATTTTTTGCCTTTAGAAATGTATCCAATCTTGTTGGTGAGCCTGTTGATCGGCTATGGGATTTTAAGGTTCAGTAAAAATCGGACGAATGGTTACAAGCCAATCATTACCGTTACTTCTCGTTCTTGAAATTGGTTGCTTGTGCTCTTTTGACGCAGCCAGCGCAGAATTGAACCGCAGAGCCTGGTCGGCTTTTGTGATTCAGTCATTGAAACAAATTTTGTCTGGCACCAGCTCTACTTTTTCATTGGCAACTCGCAGTACAACTTCAGTTCGGCAACGTGCATTTTCTGCTTTGAAACATGTACATTTCTGGTTGCCCTGATGGCCTATGGATTGATTCTGAAATCGTTAGGGAATCCAAATGCATTTCAGTTCATTGATTAGGCGGGTGAAATTGAGCTTTTCACCGGTGTGTTAATTTTCCAGCTCAATTTGCTGTCGTCCCTTTTGTTTGATGGCTCTGCGTTTATTCCCCGGGACAACAGGCTTCAGCTTTAGGGTATTCCGTCGGCTGGAATAATTTTGCAATGCGTCGGAAAAAATTACTGAGAATTATTGCCAAATCTGATTTCAAGCGTGTTTTAAAATTTGGCTCTGATTACGCTGAATACTACTAGCTTTGCTCGAACTTAAGAATGTTCTTATTCTCAGTCATTCTGTGGAGAGGTAGATGCAAAGCGGATTCGATTGAATTTTTTGACGTGTCTAGCCCATTGGGGAGAGAAGAGATGGTTCTCAAACTAAATCCTAACACAGTTTTAAAGCTTCTGGTTGCAATAGTAATCTGTCTCATCGGAGCGAATCTAATCGGCTTGGTTTCCTATTTTGGTTTTGACGCAAGTCGTTTAGGAATGTTTGACTTAGATCAAGAGGGGAATGTTCCGACGTTCTATGCTTCGGCTTCGTTGTTGTTTTGCGGCGCCCTTTTGGGAGTAATTGCTGCCGCAAAGAAAAAACAACAGTCGAAAGACTTTGTGTACTGGTTGTTCTTGTCGATAATATTTGTCTTTCTATCAGTTGATGAATCAGCGTCACTGCACGAGCGTCTAATTACTCCTGTTCGTGAGGCTTTTAGTACGACTGGCATTTTCTATTACGCGTGGGTCATTCCGTACGGGTGTTTCGTGATTTCGATGATGGCTGTCTATGTCCGTTTCATATTCGCCTTGCCTAAAAAAATTCGATTCATGTTTCTGATGTCCGGTGCCATTTTTGTAGCGGGCGCTATCGGTGGTGAATTTGTCGGCGGCTATTGGTACGAATCCCACGGGGTAGATAATCTGACTTACGCGGTAATTACGATGTTTGAAGAGAGTTTTGAGATGATTGGTGTCGTAATTTTTATCTATGCTCTGTTGAGTTATTTAGGCAGCGAACTAAGTGATGTTTCTCTTGGGGTTTGCGACTAATTCGCTAACCCTTAGTTTCAATGCGGTTGGCGTGAACCTCGGTAATCCGGATAGAAGGTCGAATCAACATTTCTCTGTTGAAGGGTTTTTAGTTAGCGGGGTAGTTGAGGGAGATTCAGTTGAACGCTCAAGTCCATTCGCTAGGTTTTCAAGATGTAGACTCGGTTATTTATTGGTTTTGGGTTTTTATTTGGAAATATGTCTTAGTAAATCAATAAATACCTGCAGGCACCGAATAGAGAGGGAGTAAGGCTTTCTTGTGCTGCTGAAATCTCAGATGAGGCTTCCCGGCGTCACGATGGTTTGGTTGGACTATTTCTCGGAAAACAATAATGGGAATCTGCACTGTGAAGAACGTGACCGTCGATTCAGACGTAAAAAATTGGATGATCATCTGCCATCTCGCAAGTTTTGCTGGCGCATTTGGAATGCCGATTGGAAATGTTATCGGCCCTTTGGTTGTTTGGTTAATCAAAAAAGATGAGTCTGAGGAAATTGATTATCACGGAAAAGAGTCGATCAATTTTCAGATCACCTTGACCATCTATATGCTGATTTCAATCGTGTTATGCTTTTTGTTTATTGGTTTTGCACTGGTACCGGCAGTTTTGATGTTCGGCACAGTGTTCACAATTATTGCCACAGTGAAAACCAACGACGGTGATCGATACAGGTACCCTCTATCTATTCGCTTTCTGCGATAATTTGGAATTACTTCGTGAGTGTTCATGATTGGTTTGTATCGTTGACAGGTGTGTTTCTTGGGAGAGGGGGAACTGCTGTGAGTTCTCCCTGTCAGAACCTGACAAAGCGAACCAGGCTGGGTTGCTTGCCGGTGACCGATCTTGGTTGCTTGATGGTTCGCTTGAATTCTTAGGCAAAAGTGTCCCACACCCCTCCCTTCACCGATGGCGTCAAGATAAAACAGAACGATCGCTTAATGACTTTATTCTGTTGGCAAAGATATGAATCAAAATAATGAGCTTCGTCCTAATACCCTGTTTATTGAAGTTTCAAAATCGGGTTTGCCAGAGGTCGATGGATTGTTTGTGCCCTCGACTGCCCCACCAGTGAAATCCGAATCGGGAACTGAGTCGAGCGCTGGTTATTGGAATGGCAAAATGGCCTGGGATCGTGCGGATGGAAAATCGGCACGCAGTCCATCCATCTCTTATTCCAATACCTATCGATCTTGGCGGATTTCTCGTCTCGATGGCCATCTCGCTTATGATATGGTCTGTGAGGAAGAACTACCGCCGATTGAGGAACCGTGGCACGTCTACAAAAAGGGAGTTGCTCCAGCTCCAGAAATCGTAATTCATTATTGCGATCCTAGATTGCCCTGCCCGCCTGCAACTATTGTTTTTGTGCTTGGGGGGCCTGGGACTGGCAAGGGAACCATGTGTGAATTGGCGGAGCTTCAGTTAGGCTGGACCCATCTTTCAACCGGTGTGCTTTTAAGGGATGAAATTGAGGCTGGGGGGCCGAATGCCCAAGTGATCGAACAATCGTTGGCTGACGGTCAATTGGTTGCAAATGAAATCGTGCTCAAGCTCTTGCAACAGGCAATTGAGAACACCATCAGGACCACTGGGAAAACTAATTTTCTATTGGACGGCTTCCCGCGTTCTTTGGGTAATCTTGATGGATGGTATGACCTGTTTGGTCGCGAAACTGAACTCCCCAAAATGTTGTATTTAGATTGTCCTTACGAAGTTCTTGAAAAGCGAATCATGGGGCGGTCCAAATATACAGGCAGAAATGACGACAATCTTGAAAGCATGAAACTTCGATTTGATACGTTTCGGGAGGAAACGCTACCTACCGTGGAGCTGTTTCGAAGTAAAGATAAGTGTATTGAGATTGATACAAGTTTGGACCGCGGGTCTGTCTACAAAAAATTTGCGGAACAGCTTTCCGAATACACAGATGAGAGTTTGGTTGGCCAGCCGCTTTCGGAACGGGCTGAGATGCTTTTAGGGATTCGGCCATTTCCAAAATTGGGGAATTAGATTTACGCAAGGTAGATTAATGAAAGGCATTTCTAGTTTCTTCCTTCGCTTGTTTTGGAGAACTGCGTCGCCTATCTTAAATCGAATTCGCCGGCGAATGTTTGACCGCGGGCGAGTGCGGATTTGACGTTTCAATTTTGATTTGGGCGGTCATGCGAAATATTTCATTAGCTAGTTGTGTTCAGGGCGGTTACGGGTCGCGCCGTAGTTTACTTGTCCTTGCTATTTTCACTTTTGGATTTGTCTCACAAATAAGCGCTCAAGGGTCAGGCCGGACGGCAAAGGGGCTTAGTGTTACGGGGGAGTACCGCCCTAACTTGGTCGCGTTGGACGAAATGATGGGCTCGTTCATGCGTGAGCATAAGGTGCCAGGAGCGAGTCTTGCAGTTTCGAAGGATGGTGTTCTTGTTTATTCTCGGGGCTTTGGATTGCGGGATGTTCGTCAGGAATTGCCGGTAATGCCGTCCACGCGGTTTCGAATTGCAAGTCTTTCTAAACCAATCACATCAGCCGCAATCGCTGCCTTGGTGAAATCTGGAAAAATGACTTTCGATGACCCCCTGGTTTCATTTTTAGATGCCAAGGAACGTTCCTTACTCCATCCACAGCTGCGTTCGGTCACAATTAAACAAATTCTGCTTCATCGCGGCGGTTGGGATCGTTCCATCTCTGGCGATCCAATGTTTGAGACGGTTAAGATTGGGAAAGCACTTCGTCTTGGACGGCCTGCAAACCAAGCCGAACTGATCCAGTTTGTGCTGCAGCGGGCGCCCGATTTTGAGCCGGGAGCGAAATATGCCTATTCCAATTTTGGATATTGTTTACTTGGACGCGTTATTGAGCGGGTTTCGAAACAGCCTTACGGCGAGTTCGTCAAAGGGGCGCTTTTTAAGGTTTCGAGCGAAACTTCACTGGATTTAGGAAAGACCTTAACCGCTCAAACCAATGAATCGCGATATTATGTGCCGTCCCAACGAAGAGTGACTGGGGTTGTGACTGGAGTCATTGGGAAACAAGTGCCTACGCAGTACGGCGGATGGTGTATTGAAAATATGGATTCGCATGGAGGTTGGATCGCGTCTGCTGAGGATCTCGTTGCGTTCGCCAATTCTTTCAATCAACCAGAATCCTCCGTGTTTTTAACAAAGACAATTGCTTCTGAGGTTTTTCAAAATCCTCTGGGGGATGATAAAGACGTTTTCTACGGATACGGCTGGTTGGTTCGTCGTGTTGGTAGCGGCCATCGATTGAACACCTGGCATAACGGATCCTTGCCTGGAACTTCTACTTTATTGGTGCGTCGGCACGATGGTTTCAATTGGGCGGTTCTTTTTAATTCCAGAGATGGAAGTGACGGGAAAAGTTTATCCACCTTGATCGACCCACTAATTCATCAAGCGGTGAACCGTGTTGAGAAATGGCCTGAGTAAATTCCTGATAGATCGAGAATTCTCACGGAATTGAGTCAATTCATCCACCTTCGTTCGTTTGACCGTGTGTCGCTGTTTTAAATGATAGATTTGGTTAATACTTTTGTGCCGCTAGACCACCCGAACTGCGTCCTGTTTTCTTAATTGCCGCAGCACATTTCTGTTAAACACAAAGTTAGTGATTAGTTTGATCGACCGGTGTCGGGTGTGTTAAACTCACGCTGGCGGAGCGTAATCTACGATAAGTTATTTGATGATTAGTGAGTTTGACATGAAGCGTTGTTTTTCAATCTTGGCAATGATGTTGCTGCTTTGTTTCGCCCGAGGGGCGAACGTAAGTGCGAATGAAGATGATTTAAATCCTTCTGATGAAATTTATGGGAATTGGGCAATTGAAATGCCCTCTGGTGCCACGGGTTGGTTAACACTCAAGAAAGTTGATGGAATCCCCCAAGGGGAATTGTGGACTGTGGGTGGTGGAAAGAAATTGCTGGACCTAGCTGTCGTGGACGGTTCAGGATGCTCTTTTACGCGAATGGTGCGAGTTGGTGCTCCGGACTACGTTGGCGGTCCACCAACGGGAGAGCGATTGAAGATCCACCATGAGGGTAAGCTTTTAGAAGACCGGTTGGTGGTTGAGTATTCTCTGCCCGGTGGAGCGGTTGCCGGATACGAGGGGAAACGAATTGAGCGATTGCCGACGCGACCGAATTTAGATTTGCTTAAATTTGGAAAGCCCGTCACCCTTTTCAATGGAACCGATCTCAAAGGGTGGAAGCCCGTGAATTTGGAGCAAAAGAATGGTTGGGAAGCGGTAGATGGAGAGCTTCGCAACACAACACCCAAGACCGATTTTTCGCAGTATTCCAGGTTCGGCAACCTTCAAACAACTACGGATTTTACTAACTTTAATTTGAAGATTGATTTTAAGGTGCCTCAAGGTGGAAACAGTGGAATCTACCTGCGTGGCCTTTACGAAATTCAAGTAGTCGATCGCGATAGCCGAATGCAGGGCATTCAAGGTGTCGGGTCCGTCTTTGGTCGAATTTCAGCGTCGAAAAATTGCGGAAAGGCTGGCGGCGAGTGGAATACTTACGACATCACGCTTGTGGATCGGCATGTGACTGTCATCTTGAACGACGAAAAAGTCATCGATAACCAACCCATAGAAGGTTGTACGAATGGGGCTCTTCAGCCATTTGATAATTTGCCGGGTCCGATTTACCTTCAGGGTGACCACACCTCAGTGGCTTATCGCAATATCGTATTGACACCAATTGTTTCCACTCACCGAGACGATTCTAAGATTGCAGTGATGGAAACCGCATTTAACAAACGGGCTGACGCCTCCAGTTTCGAGGATGCTCGAAAGGCTGGATATAATGCGATTCAGATGCATTCCGGCATGCCCGCGGGAAGGAGAATTAAAAAGATTGACCCAAGCTTTAATTTGGAGCTTGCGACCGATGCGAAGGTGATTGAACGCTGGAAAGAAGAATCTTTGAAACACCAGGTAAAGGTCATATCCCTGTGTGCAGGTAGTTTGAATAAATGTGAAATTTGGGGAGCGGATCGGGAACTGGCAATGAGGATTGCAAAACAGACGATTGATGCCTGTGAAGAACTTGGTGTTGAAGTAATGCTATTCCCCTTCTTTGGGCCGTCGAAGTTTCAAACGGGGGATGAAACGATCAGCGGAGTTGCTGATTTTTTGACAGAGTTGCTTCCTTACGCAAAATCTAAAAAGGTCGTGATCGGAATTGAAGCTCCCGTTACAACGAAGCGAGTCGTTGAGCTTCTCTCTCGACTCGATTTTCCGGAGCATCTTAAGATCTATTACGACACGGGAAATCTCTATCCGCTTGAAGATATCTACGAATCAATTTCGATGTATGGCCGCCAACACTTTTGTCAGGTTCACATCAAGCCATGCGAAGCGGCAGTTGTAGGAAACGGAAAGATCGACCTCGCTAAACTGGCTGCCGCGCTCGACGAGGCCCAATACGATGGCTGGTTGGTTTATGA